>NZ_JBIYCV010000014.1:0-109520 GCF_044908085.1 Paenibacillus sp. RC73 | reverse complement strand
GACGGCATGTACCAAAATCTCAGCGTTGGATTTTGCAAGCAAAATCCGTACTCACTCGTTGTTCAGTTTTCAAAGATCAAACATTTCTTTTTCGCCTCAGGGTTTCTTTCATCCCCTCAGCAACTTTTATAGTATATCATGTATCTCTCAGTTGTGTCAACACTTTTTTTCAAAAGTGTTTTTCGCTCTACTTGATAACACTTGAAGCGACAAGAAATAATATATCATACTTCTATTATATTACGCAACTGTTTTTTTAAAAAAACTTACTTAAGTAACAATACACTCGATATATAGCTCTCTTTGAACCATTAAGTTAATGATTTCCCCGTTTACCTGCACCAACGGACGAGTCGGATGGTCTCGATCAGCAAATATAATTTCCCCTGTACGGTTATCATTGAGACGCACTTTGGTTCCGTTATTGAATTGAGTGAGCTTTTGGATGAAAACCTGTACAACACCCGGGTCCAGCTTACCAAATGATTCTGATTTGATTTGCTCCAGTACCAGATACGGGGATTGTGCTGGTCGGTAGGTCTTCTCCAGTGTCATGGCATGGAATACATCAGCCACTCCAACGATTTTAGCGTAAATATGAATTTGCTCCCCTTTGAGTCGCAATGGATATCCGGTACCATCCACTTTCTCATGATGCTGAAGAGCTGCCAGACGTACTCCTTCATTAATGGCCTTCACATTTTTGAGTAATTGGTAGCCTAATGAAGTATGCTGACGAATTTCTTCCTGCTCCTCCCACGTTAATTTAGAGGGCTTGTACAGAATGGCCGGGTCCATTTTAGCATTACCAATATCATGGAGTAATCCGGCAAAAGCAACCTGCATCCAGTCCTTTTGGGGCAAGCCAATCCATTGAGCAATAGAATACGAAGTCAGAGAGGTTAGTACCGCATTATGAAAAATATAATCAACTTCAATCATGACACGCGGAGTAAACGTCATTACATTATAGCGCTGGATGTATACCAGTAAGGCTTCCAACTGCCCCCGCAACTCATATATAGATAGATTAGATACGAGTACCGATTGGAATGCATTTTTCACGAGCATCACCATTTTGTCGTACTCTTCCTGGAATAAAACGGACTCATCCCGCTCCTCTAACGAAGGGGATTGCGCTTCAGGAGCCCCAACTCGAGCAGTAGCATGATCTTCACCAGCTTTTGTCGAACCATCAGGCCCTACTTCTACTTGCTGGATCAGGAATGCTTGTAAAATCTCCAAATCACGCGGTAGCAAAATACGGCCCTTCGGGAGCAGCAAGCTGCCCATTTCAGTAAATACGTCGCTTTGCAATCTAAGTCCTGCTTTTAATTCGGATACGGGTACTGTTGTCATGGTCAACCTCTCTGTTCTCATAACAGCAGCTCTAGCTGTCAGTTTTTATTATGTCATTATATTACTTGAACCTGATCCTGTACATTCATTTTATATGATTTTTAGCATACTTGCTGTATTCATCTGTCGGCAATAAAAAAAGACTCCCTGACCAATGGCCAAGGAGTCTTCCCCGTCATTTAAAAACCAATACCACTGTTTATATCGGTGGATTGTTACTCGTCCTCAGAAGGCTCCGAATCGTTACCTTGTGTACCTTCTACATCCGTACTAAGTGCTGAATCATCTGGTGATGGAGATGCACCCTCACCAACTTCTAGGTTAGTATCCTGCTCCTCGAGCAATTCATCGAGCAATTCATCCTGCTCCTCATTCTTGTTCGCACGACAAACGGTAGCAACCGAATCATCTTCGCGGATGTTGATCAGCCTTACCCCTTGTGTATTCCGACCCATCGTCGAAATTTCCTCCATGCTGGTCCGAATCAAGGTTCCACTGGCTGTAATGATCATCAGATCCTCTTCGGTTTTTACAACCTTGAGGCCAACAACTGGACCATTTTTATCCGTGACATTAATCGTCTTGATCCCCTTACCTCCACGGCCTTGGATACGGTAATCCAGTACAGGAGTACGTTTGCCATATCCTTTGGCTGTTACGATCAGGATATCCAGGCTGGTATCAACAATATCCATGCCTATTACAGCGTCACTCTTATCGAGAGTAATACCTTTAACCCCAGTGGCACTACGACCCATGGAACGTACATCACTCTCAGGGAAGCGGATAGACATGCCCTGCGCCGTACCAATGATCATTTCCTGCTGTCCATCGGTCAGCTTCACTTCGATCAGGGCATCATCCTCACGCAGGTTGATGGCAATCAAGCCACCCTTACGGATATTAGCGTAGTTATCGAGCGGTGTCTTCTTGATAATCCCTTGCTGAGTAGCAAAGAACAGATAGCTGTCCTCTACAAATTCCTCAATTGGAATAACCGCATTGATCGACTCGCCCTGCTCAATCTGAATCAGGTTAATGATCGGTGTCCCCCGGGCTGTCCGGCTCAGATCAGGAATCTCATAGGCCTTAATCCGATATACTTTACCCTTGTCGGTGAAGAATAACAAATGATGATGTGAATTCGTAATGAACAGATGCTCTACGAAATCCTCATCCTTGGTATCCATCCCCACTACACCACGACCGCCGCGTTTTTGACTACGATAAGTAGTCACGGGAAGACGCTTAATATATCCGGTATGGGTTACAGTAATGATAACATCCTCACGGGGAATAAGATCCTCATCCAGAATACTCTCTTCACCCACTGTAATTTCAGTACGACGTTCATCTGCGAAACGCCCTCTTAGCTCATTAAGCTCTTCGCTGATGATGTTAAGCACCAGATGCTCGTTGGCCAAAATTTCGCGGTATTCCGCAATCTTTTGCAACAACTCATTGTATTCGTTCTCGATCTTCTCACGTTCCAAGCCAGTCAGACGTTGCAGACGCATATCCAGAATGGCCTGAGCCTGCTCAAGAGACAGCGAGAAGCGTTCAATCAGTCCTTCACGCGCTGCTTCTGCGGTCTGTGAGGAACGAATCAATGCAATGACCTCGTCCAGATGGTCAAGGGCAGTGCGCAAACCTTCCAGAATGTGTGCCCTGGCCTCGGCTTTTTTCAGATCAAATTCTGTACGACGACGAATGACTTCAACCTGATGCTTGAGGTAATGATACAAGACATCTTTCAGGTTCAGAATCTTCGGCTCGTTATTTACAATTGCAAGCATATTGATACCGAAAGTGGACTGCATTGCCGTATGCTTAAACAAATTGTTCAGAACAACGTTCGGGTTCACATCCCTGCGCAACTCCATAACGACACGCATGCCTGTACGGTCCGATTCATCCCGCAGATCGGTGATGCCCTCAATACGTTTATCACGTACTAATTCAGCAATTTTTTCGACCAGACGAGCCTTATTTACTTGGTAAGGCAGCTCATGCACGATAATCCGTGCTTTATTGCCAATCTCTTCTATGGTGGTCTTCGCACGCATAGTTACAGATCCGCGGCCAGTCTGGTATGCCTGACGAATGCCCGAGCGTCCCAAAATATAACCTGCTGTCGGGAAATCCGGCCCTTGAATATAATCCATCAGTTCCATCGGTGTAATGTCAGGGTTCTCAATCAGTGCTTGTACACCGTCAATAACCTCTCCCAAGTTATGCGGAGGAATATTAGTAGCCATTCCGACCGCAATCCCGCCGACGCCGTTCACTAGCAAGTTAGGATAACGTGCAGGCAACACGACTGGCTCGTTCTCCTCACCATCGTAGTTCGGCATAAAATCAACGGTCTCTTTGTTCAGATCACGCAGCATTTCCATCGCGATCTTCGACAATCGCGCTTCCGTGTAACGCATCGCAGCCGCCATATCTCCATCAACGGAGCCAAAATTACCGTGTCCGTCCACCAGCATATAACGCAAAGAAAAATCCTGCGCCATCCGAACCATCGTATCGTATACAGCCGTATCACCATGAGGATGATATTTACCAATAACTTCACCGACGATTCTTGCCGATTTTTTGTATGGCTTGTCTGGCGACATGCCTAGCTCGGACATCGCAAACAAAATACGGCGGTGTACCGGCTTCAGTCCGTCCCGCACATCAGGCAAGGCACGGCTAACAATAATACTCATGGCATAATCCATAAAGGATTCGCGCATTTCCACTCCGATATCCCTGTTGATGATTTGCGAGTTTTTTTGATCCGCCATGCTGGTCCTCCTTCTCATCCTTCAATACATTGCTCTCTATGTGAAAAGCCTAACAAGACACTGCCTATATACTCCGCTCTGTGCGCAGGATTTTGGCTGAAATCCTCATCTGTATAATTATATTACTTTCACAAAAAGAGCACAATTAAACACATCTGTCCGCTTTACAGCGTAAAACCCTCAGAAGTTGCCCTTCTATGAGCAGCAGATGGCTAATGCATCGTACGGCTCACAGGTCCTGATCATGACAAATTCCCCCGAACTGGGGATTAGCCCCCACCCTGAAGGCCTTTTCCACATACAATACGTATACGGTCAGGGTTAACTGAGCACAATTCCGAAAAAACGCCGTATTTCTCTATTATATCATTGTTTTAAGCACTTGTCCTTTAGTTTCCCTTGTTTTGTTCAAGCGTTTTGAATTCCATGGAACGTGACTTACATTTTCAAAAGAAAGGGATGAGAATACTTGTCTATTCAACGAGTATCCAGTAAGTGGACCAAAACAAATGTCATCCTCCCCAATCCGTCGTTGTCCACTTATGTACCAGAAACACGTTTGTATGCAATGGAACACTTGAATGAAATGTTGGCAGTGTACGGAACCGTCTATATTAAGCCGGATAACGGTACTTATGGGAAAGGGGTTATGCGCGCAGAAAGACTCACTGAACCGCTTCCGCCGACTGAAGAGGGAATTATCGGGGAAAGAACGTGGTACATCCTTCGTTATGAGGTAGAGACCCACACCTTCGAAAATCCGGAAGACCTGCATAAAGCAGTTTCTCATCGCATACGGAAGCGCCCTTATCTAATTCAACGAGGAATCCCCCTTCTTCATCATGATGCGTGTCCCTTTGATCTACGGGTATTAACACAGATGAACTTGAGAAAGCAATGGGAGACAACGCTCATCATAGGACGTGTAGCTGCTCCTGACAAAGTCGTCACCAATCACCACAGCGGGGGCACAGTGCGCTTTTTCAATGAACTAGTAGCCCCATATCTGGATGTAAAGGAAGCGGTACGACTGGAGCAAAAACTATCGAAAATGGGCGAACGGGTAGCTTGGCAGCTACAAAAAAGATATCCTCGTTTGAGGGAAATTGGATTGGATATAGGACTGGATCAGCAAATCTATCCGTGGATTTTGGAAGTGAATACGAGACCAGCCATTAAAGTGTTCTCTTCCCTGCCCAACAAAAGCCTATATCATAAAATATTCAGGTATGCTGTAGGCTACGGCCGTTATACAGCATCCACGGGTAAACCTGCACGCACTAAGAAAAAGGCGTAAAGCTTTGATATTAAATATTCAAATTCTCCCCGACGGGTTAATGACAGGAAAAGGGACGCTCAATCTGAGCGCCCCTTGGCAAAATCCATCAATGAAAGCAGTTAATACAGCCGTCCATGATGGAATAGTGTAAATTTAAACATCAAGATTTTTCACGTACTTGGCGTGCTCCTGAATAAAGTCGCGACGCGGTTCAACATTATCGCCCATTAGGGTATCGAACATCGTATCAGCCAGCATTGCATCACTGATGGTAACTTGAAGCATTGTACGGCTCTCTGGGTCCATTGTCGTTTCCCACAACTGGGTTGCGTTCATTTCACCCAAACCTTTATAACGCTGTACGTTGTACTTCGCATTTTCTCCGAATTCACTGATGATAGCATCACGTTCGGCTTCAGAGTTTGCATAACGTACGACCTTATTGCGCTCTACCTTAAACAGCGGCGGCTGAGCAATATAGACATAGCCGGCGTCAATAATTTTACGCAAGTACCGATAAAAAAATGTCAGCAACAGCGTCCGAATATGGGCTCCATCGACGTCCGCATCGGTCATAATAATGACCTTGTGATAACGAGCTTTAGCAATATCGAAATCGTCGCCAATCCCCGTTCCCATAGCCGTTACCATTGACCGAATTTCATCACTGGACAAAATACGATCCAAACGTGCCTTCTCGACGTTCAGGATTTTACCGCGAATCGGCAAAATAGCCTGAAAGTGACGATCACGGCCTTGCTTGGCCGATCCGCCCGCTGAATCGCCTTCGACGATGTACAGTTCGCTAATCGACGCATCCTTGGAAGAACAGTCTGCCAGCTTACCTGGGAGGGAGCTGATTTCCAGCGCACTTTTACGACGAGTCAGCTCACGCGCTTTACGTGCAGCCTCACGAGCACGGGCTGCTTGTAATGATTTATCAACAACGCGACGGGAGACAGACGGATTTTCCTCCAGAAATTCCTGAAGTTTCTCTGCGAACAGGGATTCGACAATCCCGCGCACCTCACTGTTACCCAGCTTCGTTTTGGTCTGACCTTCAAACTGAGGTTCCGGGATTTTGACGGAGATAATCGCTGTCAGTCCTTCACGCACATCGTCACCCGTCAAGTTGGCGGTGTTGTCCTTGATAAAGCCATTTTTGCGTGCATAATCGTTAATGATCCGGGTCAATGCGCTCTTGAAGCCAGATTCATGGGTGCCGCCTTCATGGGTGTTGATGTTGTTGGCGAAAGAATAAATATTTTCGGTATAGCTGTCGTTATATTGCAGCGCAACTTCGACCTGAATCATATCGCGTGAGCCTTCGACATAGATCGGTTGCTCATGAAGTGCTTCTCTTTTCTGATTCAAAAATTGCACGTATTCACTGATTCCGCCCTCGTAGTGGAACGTATCACTGGCGCCAGTCCGTTCATCGGTCAAGCTAATCGCAATTCCTTTGTTCAGGAAAGCCAACTCACGAATCCGCGTTTGGAGCGTCTCATAGTCATATACGGTCGTTTCTGTAAAAATTTGATCGTCCGGGTAGAACGTCGTTTGGGTACCGGTTTCGTCCGTATCGCCAATGACTCTGACATCATACTGCGGAGCACCGCGATGGTATTCCTGCTCGTACATATGCCCATCCCGTTTGACGTGAACGACCATTTTGCTGGAGAGGGCGTTCACTACGGATACACCAACACCGTGCAGACCGCCGGATACCTTGTACCCTCCGCCTCCGAATTTACCACCTGCGTGAAGCACAGTCATAACGACTTCCAGCGCAGATTTTTTCATTTTGGCGTGTTCGCTTACTGGAATACCGCGTCCGTTATCTGTAACGGTAACGCTGTTATCTTCGTGAACGACAACTTGAATGCTGTCACAATAGCCTGCCAGCGCTTCGTCAATGCTGTTGTCCACAACTTCCCAGACCAGATGATGGAGCCCTTTGGCACTGGTGGAACCGATATACATCCCGGGACGTTTCCGAACCGCCTCCAGGCCCTCCAGGACCTGAATCTCACCCGCATCATAAGACGGTTGATTCATAGACATGCCTTTCACCTACTTCTATAGATTCTATGGTTAAGCATTGGCAACAAACTGGTTTGCCCGCTTTTTGAGAGTTGTTGAGGAGATGGGGGAATAATACACCGTATTTTGAGTCACCACGATGGACTTGGCTTCCTCTTCACCAATCATCTCGACATGCTTTTGCTGTTGGGCGTGGTTCACGTACTGCTTGGAGATTTTAGAGGATTTTTCAATCGAGATATCGAAAATAGCCACAAGCTCTGACGAGCGGATGATTTTTTCTCCACCCAGATGAATATACATAGCGGTCACTCACTCCTTAGTGTTCCACATGCCCGTCGTGGACGTGATAAATACTGGCATCCTTGAGCCGTTCTGCATTCAAGGTCTCAATACCAGTTGCCGTAATAAAGGTCTGTACCTTGCTCTGGAAGGTCTCGATCAGTTGGGTCTGACGGTAGGGGTCCAGTTCGGATAGAACATCATCCAGCAGCAGGACAGGATATTCACCAATTTCCTCATGGATTAATTCAATTTCAGCCAGCTTCAAGGACAGGGCAGTCGTCCGCTGCTGCCCCTGAGAGCCATACGTATGCACTTCCCTGCCGTTAATGGCAAAGGCCAAATCATCACGATGGGGTCCTGCCAAAGTCATACCACGGCGGATTTCCTGTTCCCTCATTTGGGATAACTTTATCATAAATCGCTCCAATAAGACAGCTTCATCTTCTTCCTCCGGCTCGCTGAAGGAGGGAACATAGGTTAATTTTAACTCCTCAGTCCCTCCCGCGATCCCTTCATGAATGGCCTGAGCCCACTTTTGCAGCTTTGTTATAAATTGTTTCCGCTTTTTAACAATTTTAACACCGTGCTCAACAAGTTGCTCATTCCATACCTCCAGCATGAGCTGTACGGAAGCCATATCTTTGCCCCAAGCTTGTTTGAGCAGGTTGTTACGCTGGACCAGCACTTTCTGGTATTGCTGCAAATGGTACAGATATCCCGGAGCAACCTGTCCAATTTCCATGTCAAGAAACCGGCGACGTACCCCCGGTGTTCCCTTGACGATTTCCAAATCCTCAGGTGCAAACATAACGACATTCAGCGAACCGATAAAATCGCTCAGCTTTCGCTGCTCCAGTCCGTTGATCTTCGCTTTTTTTCCTTGTGTGGATAACGACAGATCCAGCCTGATTTTTCCGTATTTTTTATCCACATCCGCAGCAAGGTGAGTTGAGGTAGCTCCGAAAGAGATCAACTCCTTGTCGCGCGACGTCCGATGACTTTTTGTCAGAGCCAGAACAAAAATCGCCTCTACCAGGTTCGTTTTGCCCTGCGCATTTTGTCCGATCAGCAAATTAACGGGCCCAAATTCATTCAGCTCCAGCTGTTCATAGTTCCGGTATTGCTGCAAAACAATATTGTTCACAAACACATAGGGTCCCCCTTGTTACTCCGCACCTAAAAGGAGTCCTTGCCGACCAGGCGATCATGCTCCTGCCGTGATCTCGAAACTTCCGTTGTCCTCTACTTCTACGGTATCGCCCGGGTACAGTTTTCTTCCGCGTCGTTCTTCCGGCTCACCGTTGACACGAACTTGCCCCTCCTGCAACAGAGCTTTGGCCATTCCCCCTGTAGAAACACAATCGGCTAATTTTAAAAATTGATCGAGCTTGATGTATTCGGTCTGTATAGATATCCGTTTCAAGGCTTGTTCATCCTTTCGCTTGTTCTCGGGTGGGTGACGCTAGACGTTAGTTGGTGGTGCGATATGGCAGGATGATGTACAGTGCATTGCTGGAGTCCGCCGGTTTTAAAATGATCGGGCTCATAATGCCGGTAAAAGCAATCGTCAGTTGCTCGCTGTCAATCACCTTCAGCACATCAAGCATATATTTCGAGTTGAACGAGATTTTGAGCGGCTCTCCCTCAAATTTGGAGACTGTGACTTCCTCACGTACTTTACCCAGCTCGGAGGAGCTGGAGGAAATCTCCAAGCCGCCGTTTTCCAGCGATTGCATTTTTACAATATTCGTTTTTTCCTCACGGGACAGCAAATAAGCACGGTCGATGGATTCGCTCAAACTTTTTGTATCCACAATGAGTTCTGTTTTGTAGGAGGTTGGAATAATTCTAGAAGTATCTGGATACGTTCCGTCCAAAATGCGGGAATAAAACAGAACCCGGTCAATTTTGAATAGTACCTGGTTGTCTGCTACGACGATATCCACAAGCATATTTTGATCCGGAATAATTTTGCTCAGTTCGTTCAACGTTTTACCTGCAATGACAACATTGCTGAAGCGCAAGCCTTCGGACGTTTCCAAACGGGCGCTACGGGTGGCGAGGCGGTGGCGGTCCGTTGCTACAAATTTTAATTCGCCCTCAGCCAAATTCCACAATACCCCTGTCAAAATAGGTGTCGTTTCGTGAGTGGAAATGGAGAAAACGGTCTGTTTGATCATGTTTTTGAGCAAATCACCTGGTACAGAGATAACCTGATTTTCTTCAATGCTCGGAAGCACCGGGAATTCCTCAGGGTCCAGACCCACAATCTGAATTTCGGTTGCACCGGATGAGATGAAGGTTTGGAAATGGTCTTTTACCTCCATGCGGATCTCCTGAGACGGCAGCTTCTTGATGATTTCGACAAAGAACTTGGCTGGCAGTACAACACTTCCCGGTTGTTCGACCTGAACGACGGTTTGGTCACCATCCTCCATCGGAATAAAGGATTGAATGGAGATGTCAGTATCGCTGGCAGTCAACGTTACTCCCTGATGATTCACATCCAGCTTAATACCACTCAAAATCGGAATCGTGGTCCGACTTGATATGGCCTTGGATACATGTTGTATAGCCTCGTTCAATACGTTTTTCAAAATGCTGATCTTCATAAGTTCCTCCTACGGGTTTTAATCCTTCAAGCACGCGTTGACGCGGGCCTTATTTAGGTGATGTATATCTTTAAAATCTATTAGTAATAGTAATAGGCGCACTGAATATGTGGATAAGTCGGTGTAAGCCTAATAAAATCAAGCCTATCCACATGTGTATAAGTTGTGTATAGGCTCTGAACTTGTTCAGGTTGGATTTTTGATTTTTTCGATTAGGCTGTTGATAACTTTGAACAGCTCCTGATCCACTTGAATGGATTTGGAGATTTTTTCGTGCGCATGAATGACGGTTGTATGGTCGCGTCCACCGAAGGCTTCTCCGATTTTCGGCAACGAATAGTCGGTTAGCTCGCGTGACAGGTACATGGCGATCTGCCGTGGAAAAGCCACAGCCTTCGTCCGCTTGCGTGCTTTGAAATCCTCCAGGCGCAAATTGTAAAATTCCCCGACTTGATGCTGTATATCCTGAATGGTAATCATTTTGGGACGACTGGAAGGAATAATGTCCTTTAACGCCTCGGCCGCGAGATGACTTGTCACATCCTGATTGGTCAGCGAGGAATAGGCAACAACGCGAATCAGCGCCCCTTCCAGCTCACGGATGTTCGTATCAATCTGGTTGGCGATATACATCATGGCTTCATTAGGAATATCCAGGTTCTCCGCTCTCGCCTTTTTCCGGAGAATTGCAATTCGCGTTTCCAGATCCGGTGGCTGAATATCTGTAATCAATCCCCACTCAAAGCGGGAACGCAGCCGTTCTTCCAGCGTTGGGATCTCCTTAGGCGGACGATCGCTTGAGATAATAATTTGTTTGCGTTCCTCATGAAGCGCATTGAACGTGTGAAAAAATTCCTCCTGCGTCGACTCCTTGCCTGCAATAAACTGAATATCATCAATGAGTAAAATATCAATATTACGATATTTGTTCCGGAAGCTTTCCCCGCGGTTGTCCCGGATGGCATTAATAAATTCGTTCGTAAACTTCTCCGATGACAAATACACGACCTTGCTGGCCGGGTTGTGTTCCAAAATATAATGCCCGATGGCGTGCATCAGATGCGTTTTTCCCAGACCTACGCCGCCGTATAGAAACAGCGGGTTGTAAGCTTTGGCCGGCGCCTCGGCGACGGCCAGCGATGCTGCATGGGCAAAACGGTTCCCCGATCCGATGACAAACGTATCGAATGTATATTTGGGATTCAGCATATGGGACACGGCTTCTTCATGTACGACCGGCTGCTGCTGAGGTTGTTGCTGGAGGTCGAACTCGGCGGGCTTGTTCTCCTCAATGACGAACTTGACCTCCAGCTGCTTGCCCAAAATTTCATAAACCGTTGCCCCGACTAGCTTGGTATAGCGGCTTTCAAGCCATTCCACGGCAAAAGTTGTCGGTGCGGAAATCACAATGGAGTGGTCATTCAGTTTCGCTGCCTTGGTAGCCTTAAACCAAGTGTCGTAACTCGGCTTACTCAGCTTGGTTTGTATGATGGATAGAATTTGCTGCCATAGTTCAGAGGTATGGCTGTCCACAGACGTCACTCCTTTTAAATCCTGACATTTTGCCGTTTAAGCTGCAGAGAGCTGCTCCCGGCGCTTCGGCAAAACGCCTAAAATCCCAAAAATGTTGTTGAAGGCCATAAAAAGACATACCGCCGCCTAAATCATGCGGCAGTGTGATGAGAGAACGCAGCACAAAATGGTCCTGAAAAAAAGCTAATGGAAAAATCCGCTGCTGATCGGCAGAAGAAGGCGATATTTCTCAGGAGGGTATGTGCGGCACGATCCGTTCTCTTGATCCCGCAGGCCAAAACGGGACTGCAATATGTCGAAATCAAATGAAAAATGTAGAATATATCCCCAGAATCCCGAATCCGCACAAAAATAAAAAGATGGATAAATTGAACTTGTTCACAACTTTATCCACAGGGTGTTGATAATATGGAGGGTAAAACAACATATTCACATTCAAAAGTAATATCATCATAGCAAAAGAAGCCTTGTATTTCAATGACTCATGGTTATTTATCCACAAATTCAATCTGTTGTGTACAATTTTTATTCACAACACAAGATATTGTTTATAATTTGTTCAGTTTTCGACAATAACTCTTTATCGTCTCAAAATGTTATGCACAGGTTATGACCATTTAAATCACAATTCAGCTTTTTTTGTGGATCTGTGCATAACAGCCGTTGCCTTTTGGTCACAGGAGGTGTTTTTCCTGTTGAAAATTTCCGGTAACGTTTCCGACAATATTTTTAATGATATGGTTATGATGCTTGGAAATATGCCGATCTCAAAATAGAGACGGTGTGAAGGAATAGGAAGGAAGAGCAAAAAGTAAGGAGTAGGAGTGGTGGAAGGAACGCAAAATGTAGACAAGCTGATATTGAAGAAGGAAGGTCAAAGAAAATCCGCGATAAAAAAGGACAAAAGAGCGTGGGATAAGTGAACTGGATGAAGGAGCAAAATCTCTGGGCGTGAAAAAGAGGGAGAGGATTGCGTGAATTGGGGGGAGGGATTAAGCTGTACATTGACTTTGGCCGCTATTTGTGGTTAAATGTACAAAGGTGTTTTTTGTGGAGATTGCTATGTTAGGTATATTCCATATAAAACGTATTCCTTGTAAGGAGGTGCAGTACAATGAGACCGACTTTCAGACCGAATGTCAGCAAGCGTAAAAAAGTTCACGGCTTCCGTAAAAGAATGAGCACAAAGAATGGCCGTAAAGTTTTGGCAGCTCGTCGCCAAAAAGGCAGAAAAGTATTGAGTGCGTAATGCGTGCATAAAGACCACTACGGTGGTCTTTTTTTTCATAATGGAGGTATTTATGGGGCGGATCGCTTTCCCTGTGTCTGTAGAAATGCAGTGAAAAAAGAGGGAGGAGCACCGCAACCTGCTCTATATTAGATGAAGCTTTTGAAAATGGATGTAAAATAAGCGAGATTACCATGGCGGAATGTTGTCCATACTTCTTACTATATAAGGGGTAAGGATTGGCATGCCGGCATGTGTAAAAGAGATGAGCAAGGAGAAGCGCCGTGCAAAAAAAATTGCGTCTACGAAACCGGGCGGACTTTGGGCGCGTATACCGCCATGGCAAATCTTTTGCCAACCATCAGTTTGTGGTGTACTGGTTCCGCCGCAGAGAGGTAGAGCAGTTCCGCGTTGGAATTTCGGCCAGCAAGAAGATCGGCAACGCAGTTGTCCGCAACCGGATGCGCAGGATCGTTAAGGAAATTGTGCGCCATCATGAGCATGAATTGGTGGAGCAAATTGACCTGATTTTTATCGTCCGCAAGGGAGCGGTTACAATGTCGTATCAGGAGCTGGAGAAAAGCGTGCTGCACGTTCTGCGCAAAGCCTCGCTGCTGAAGTCTTCACGCCGATAGTCAGTATCTTTGTCCTACAGGATATGGTATGATTTACGTTGGAATGGATTGGTTAAGAAAGGGGTTATGAAGTGTCGCGTTTGAAGACTCAACGGGGGAAATGGTTCCTTCTAATTGCCTTATTGGCACTTGTTGCTGTGCTGTCTGGGTGTGCCCCGACGGTCCACAATTCTTACACGACGGCAGACTTGGCCAACGGATCGTGGTGGCAAAGATATGTCGTTTACTGGTTTTCGTATGCGCTGGATACGTTTGCCCAATGGTTCTCTGGAGAGTATGGCCTGGCCGTACTGATACTGGTGATTATCGTGCGTACCATTATTTTGCCGCTTACACTCAAGCAAGTACGCAGTTCTAAAGCAATGCAGGCCATTCAGCCGCAATTAAAAGAAATTCAAGCGAAATACAAGGATACGCCTGAGAAAGTCCAGCAAGAGACGATGAGGCTGTTCCAGGAAAACAAGGTCAACCCGATGGCGGGCTGTCTTCCTTTGGTCGTTCAGATGCCGATTTTCATCGCGCTCTATAATGCCATTTACTATAACTCGGCATTGCGGGATCATGATTTCTTGTGGCTCCAGTTAGGTAAACCGGATCACTTCTTTATCCTGCCAATTCTGGCGGCAATCACAACATTCGTCCAAACCTGGATGATGATGAAAATGAATCCGACTCCGCAGCAGGGACCGATGCAATTTTTGCTGTACGTCTATCCGGTGCTGATTCTGTTCATGTCGTATAACTTCCCATCCGCTTTGCCGCTATACTGGTTCTACAGTAATATTTACACGATTATTCAAAACTATTTCCTTTATCGGAATAAGGATAAAGAAGTTGCGCTGGCAAATGTGAAAACAGCCAGTCTTACGAAAACAGGTTCCTCCAATAGCAATAACAAGAAAAAAGGTGGCAGAAACTCGAAGGGGGCTAAAAAGTCGAGATGACCAAAGTCGTGACTTCAGGAAAAACCGTTGAAGATGCTGTAAAACAAGGACTCTCCCAGCTGGGAGTAAGCCGTGAACGGGTAACCGTAAACGTGTTGGAACAGCCGTCAAAAGGATTCCTGGGGTGGCTCGGGGTCAAGAAGGCGAAGGTAGAGCTTACGCTGCTGTCTGATCCGTCTCCCGAAACCACACACGCGGCTGAACATCATGTATCGAGACAAGCGCCTATCGTGGGACAGGCTGTTGTTACGGAAGCTGAACCTGTTACGCAGGAAGTACGTACGAGCAAGGAAGCCTCCACGGGTCATGCAGATCCCTATGAAGAAGCTGTACGTTTTATTCATGAAACAGCAGCGGGAATGGGACTGGATGTGGAAGTGGATGTTCGTCACCGCAAGGATGAAAGCATACTGGATATATCCGGTCCGTCGCTCGGCATGCTGATCGGCCGCCGGGGACAGACGCTGGATGCATTGCAGTACCTGACGAATATCGTTGCCAACCGTCATTCTGACAAATTCATCCGGATTGTGCTGGATGCCGAGCAATTTCGCGCACGTCGGCAAAAAACACTGGAGGATTTGGCGGATCGGCTGGCCAACCAAGCTATTCGTTACGGCAAGGAAGTAGTGCTGGAGCCAATGCCGTCACAGGAGCGGAAGCTGATTCACGCCAAGCTTCAACAGCATGCGCTGGTTAGAACATACAGCAAGGGGGACGAGCCGAATCGGCGCGTCGTCATTGCTAAAAAATAATCCGACGCAATGGCTCTCTGCAAGGTGCAGAAGCCATTGCTTTTTTTTAAACATAAGACTTTATAAGTTTCACTCTATTTGTTCTTATATTTCTCGCTGAAACGGTTGCCGTCCTTGATCAAGGACGGCAATGCCGTTTCTACTTGATAGGAGGTAGAAACCATATGCTGAGCGATACCATAGCTGCTATTGCAACGGCTGTCGGCGAAGGGGGCATTGCGGTTGTACGGGTCAGCGGCCCGGAAGCCGTTACGGAAGTGGAAGCTTTGTTCCGAAGCAAAACGCCTCTAAGCAAGGCTCCATCTCATACGGTACACTATGGACATATTATAGATCCTCAAAGCCAGGAAAAGGTGGAGGAAGTTCTAGTTACGGTCATGCGAGCGCCGCGCTCTTTTACAACAGAAGATGTCGTAGAAATCAGTACCCATGGTGGGGTTGTAGCCGTCAAACGGGTGATGGATTTACTATTGCTGCAAAATATACGTTTGGCCGAACCGGGCGAATTCACGAAGCGTGCTTTTCTGAATGGTCGTATTGATCTGAGTCAGGCGGAGGGAGTCATTGACCTGATTCGCTCGAAGTCGGATAAAGCTTTTTCAGTAGCTTTGAAGCAAGTAGATGGACAACTGTCACAGAATATCCGCCGTTTGCGTCATGTTCTGGTAGAGACACTGGCTCATATTGAAGTGAACATTGATTATCCTGAGCATGATGTGGAATCTTTTACGTCTGAGTTAATCAAGGATAAGAGCAGTCAGGTCATGGCGGAAATTGATCGGCTGCTGCATACAGCGGAGCAGGGGAAAATTTTACGTGAGGGCCTAACCACAGCGATTGTCGGAAGACCGAATGTGGGGAAATCCTCGCTGCTGAATACACTGGCTCAGGGCGAACGGGCGATTGTGACCGATATTCCGGGCACTACCCGTGACGTTATTGAGGAATATGTGACGATTAACAGCATTCCTCTGAAACTGCTGGATACGGCTGGCATTCGGGAAACGATGGATGTAGTGGAACGGATCGGGGTAGAGCGTTCGAGAACGGCGGTTAGTGAAGCGGATCTGCTGCTCATCGTGATTAACGCTAACGAACCACTGCATGAGGATGAAATGGCATTAATGGAACAAATCCGCGGTAGACAAGCGATTGTCATTATGAATAAAATGGACTTACCGGCCCAAGTAGACCGGGATTTGTTGCTGCGTTATGTTCCTGAAGAGCTTATCGTACCGATGTCTGTAAAGGAAAATGAGGGAGCAGATCGGTTGGAGCAGGCCATATCACAATTGTTCTTTAGCGGTAAGCTGGAATCAGCCGATATGACATATGTCAGCAATGTACGGCATATTGCTTTGTTAAAGAAGGCTCGCCAATCGTTGGTAGATGCTTATGAAGCCGCTGATCAATTTGTTCCGATTGACATGATTCAGATTGATGTACGGCTGGCGTGGGAGCATTTGGGCGAGATTGTGGGCGATACGGCGCATGATGCCTTAATCGATCAAATATTTTCACAATTCTGTCTGGGCAAATAGGGCATTCGAGTATGGCTGGGTTAAGCCCTACTATCGTTATAGATATACAAGAGCATATTCGGTACGCGAAGACCGAAGTGCATAAGGAGGTAAGAAAGGTATGGGATATCAAGGAGGCGACTATGACGTAATTGTCGTAGGCGCAGGCCATGCGGGTGTAGAATCCGCCTTGGCAGCAGCCCGGATGGGCTGCCGTACGTTGATGATTACGATTAACCTGGATATGGTCGCGTTCATGCCCTGCAACCCGTCTATTGGCGGTCCTGCCAAGGGGCATGTGGTGCGTGAAATTGATGCTTTGGGCGGCGAAATGGGCCGGAACATCGACAAGACGTTTATCCAAATGCGGATGTTGAACACAGGTAAGGGGCCTGCGGTCCACGCATTGCGCGCACAGGCAGACAAGTTCTCTTATCAGCATACGATGAAGGAAACGATGGAAAAGGAACCAAATCTGACCTTGCGCCAGGGAATGGTGGAAGAGCTGATTATTGAAAACGGTCATTGCGTGGGCGTCATCACGAAGACCGGCACGGAGTACCGAAGCAAAGCGGTTGTATTAACTACAGGCACTTATTTACGTGGTAAAATCATTATGGGTGAGCTGATGTATGAGAGTGGCCCGAACAATCAACAGCCTTCGTTGAGACTGTCTGAGCATTTGCGCGAGCTGGGCTTTGATCTGGTCCGCTTCAAAACGGGTACACCGCCGCGCGTGCATAAGGACACGATTGATTTTAGCAAAACCGAAATTCAGCCGGGGGACGATCAGCCGAAGTTTTTCTCGTATGAAACGAAGTCTTCGGATAATGAGCAGCTTCCTTGCTGGCTGACCTATACTTCAGTGGAAACTCATCAGATTATTAATGATAATTTGCATCGTGCGCCGATGTTTTCTGGTCTGATTGAAGGAACAGGACCGCGTTATTGTCCATCTATTGAAGATAAAGTGGTGCGTTTTAGTGATAAGCCGAAGCATCAGATTTTTCTGGAGCCTGAAGGTAAAAACACATCTGAATACTATGTTCAAGGCTTGTCGACCAGCTTGCCTGAGGATGTGCAATTAGCTGTGCTGCGCTCGATTCCGGGGATGGAAAAGGTAGAAATGATGCGTAACGGCTATGCGATTGAGTATGATGCCATGGTGCCTACACAATTGTGGCCTACGTTGGAAACGAAAAGAGTGCCCGGCCTGTTCACGGCGGGTCAAATTAACGGCACTTCCGGTTATGAAGAAGCTGCGGGTCAAGGGATTATGGCAGGTATTAACGCGGCTCGTAAGGTGCAGGGCAAAGAACCTGTCGTGCTGGACCGCTCCCAAGGCTACATTGGGGTTCTGATCGACGATCTGGTGACCAAGGGTACGAATGAGCCTTACCGCTTGCTAACGTCCCGTGCGGAATACCGCCTGTTGCTGCGTCATGATAATGCAGATTTGCGATTGACTCCGATCGGGCATGATATCGGCCTGATTACGAATGAACGGTACGAGCGCTTTTTGGATAAAAAGCAAAAGGTAGAGCAAGAGATTGAGCGTTTGCGTCTGGCGAAGGTTCGTCCAGTTGATGTAAATGAGATGCTGGAGCAAGGTGGATCTGCACTGATACAGGACGGCAGTAATTTGTTAACCGTGCTGCGTCGACCAGAGATCAGCTATGCACAAGTGGCACAAATTTCACCTTCACCTGTATCTCTGACTGAGGAGGAACAGGAGCAGGTCGAAATCCAGATTAAGTATGCGGGCTACATCGAGAAACAACTGATGCATGTAGAACGTCTGCAAAAAATGGAGAAGAAAAAACTTCCAGAGGATATCATATACGATGAGGTTCAGGGTTTGGCGATTGAAGCCAAGCAGAAGCTTGCGAAAATTCGTCCGATGTCGATTGGTCAGGCATCCCGTATTTCGGGTGTGACTCCTGCGGATATTTCCATTTTGCTCGTTTATCTGGAGCATTATAACCGCGTAACGGCAGCAAGGGGATCATAATGGACGCGATACAACAGCAATTTAAGCAGCGACTGGCAGAGCATAGCATTGTGATTAATGACAGTCAGTTAGAGCAGTTCGAAATGTATTACCGTGTGCTGGTTGAGTGGAATGAAAAGATGAACCTGACAGGCATTACAGAGCGTGATGCGGTGTACACCAAGCATTTTTACGATTCTCTTTCGCTGGCTTTTTATGTTCCGTTAAATGATGTGGAAAGCTTGGCAGATATCGGATCGGGTGCAGGATTCCCCGGTATTCCTTTGAAAATATGCTTTCCGCAGATTCAGTTGACCATTGTGGATTCGTTGAACAAACGCATACAATTTCTGGCGCATGTGGTAGAACAACTGGGATTGGAAGACGTGGAGCTGATTCATAGCAGGGCAGAAGAATTGGGTCGTAAAACGGGATACCGGGACAGCTATGATCTGGTCACAGCCAGAGCCGTTGCCCGTCTTGCGGTGCTGAATGAATTTTGTTTGCCTTTTGTCCGTGAAGGAGGTCACTTTGCTGCGATGAAGGGCAGTGACCCGACAGAGGAAATCAAGGAAGCTTCCTACAGCTTGAAAGAGCTTAAGGGAAAAATTAAGCATATTCAGGCTTTTCAGTTACCTGTAGAGGATGCAGCCAGACATATGATTATTATTGAAAAAAGAGCAGCTACACCACGGAAATATCCGCGTAAGTCGGGTATGCCTTTAAAAACACCGTTAGTGTAACCAATTGAAAGAAAGTGAATGTTTCACGTGAAACATTTACTTTTTTTATGGCTTGCGATGCTCTTTACATAAACAACGTAAGATGCAGAAGGTCTTTACTTACGACGCAGAGGAACATGGATAAATAGGCATCTGATCGGGTACACAATTTATTCTCTGATCCTTCCGAAAAGCTGGTAGAGACGATAGGATTATGGCTGGAAAAGTGATAGAATAGAGATAATCGTTTTTGATGTAAGTTGACTGCTTCCCGTACCGTTCAATTCAGATATACATAAGGGGGAGCGGGACAACAATGCCAGGGAGAATACGTGGAGTGTACCCGGTTACGGCGCTGTCTCATATAAAAGGGGCTACGATCCGCGTAAGGAACTGTTTTTCACGAAGCGCTGTTAGTATGGTGCTATTATGAAATTAGGTGGTATTATACGGAATGAAAGAACAATTTTCCAAGCTATTTGGTTTGACGGAGCGATCCTCTGGGGACGAAATAAAACAAATTCCAGTTGGGGATATTGTCAGCAGTCCTTATCAGCCCCGCACCATATTTGACGACGAGAAGATTGATGAGCTATGCCAGACCATTAAGACGCATGGTGTAATTCAGCCGATTGTCGTTCGTTTCCGTAATGGACATTACGAAATTATAGCAGGGGAACGTCGATGGAGAGCTGTTACCAAGCTGGGGATGGATACCATTCCAGCCATTGTTCGTGAGTTTAATGATTCACAAGCTGCGTCCATCGCGTTGATTGAGAATCTTCAAAGGGAAGGGCTAACAGCGATTGAAGAGGCTGTAGCTTACCAGAAGCTGATTGATCTGCATCAGCTCACCCAGGAAAGTCTCGCTCAGCGACTTGGCAAAAGCCAATCCACTATTGCTAATAAGATACGGCTGCTTCACCTGCCAGAGAGAGTGAAAGGTGCTCTAATGGAACGCAAAGTGTCCGAGCGTCATGCCCGTGCGTTATTGTCATTAGAGACTGAAGAGCTACAGTATAAGGTTTTGGATGAAGTCATCGCTAAGGAACTCAATGTGAAACAGACAGAGGCGAGAGTCGCCTTTTATAAACAAGTGTCCACGATGAAGAAATCCAAGCGGATTTCCTTTACTAAGGATGTCCGGCTTGCGCTGAATACGATTCGTCAATCCATTGATATGGTGTCTGGCTCAGGGTTGGATATCAAGACCAAGGAATCCGATCATGAGGATCACTATGAGATTGTCATTCAAATTCCCAAACGTAAGTAAGGGATGAAGCGTACAGGCGGCAGCAATTGCCGCTTTTTCTGTCTAACGCCGAATAAAACCGCAGCATACTCGCATTCTATTTTAAAAATTGCCGTTATCCGTAAGCTAATGATGGAGAATCGTCTTACTAGAGGATTTTGCAATATAAGCATTTTGCATCAATCGCAAGAGCGATTTTAAATCAGCAATATATAGATCCAAACGGTTTAGTTTGTCTATCTATTGTACTTTTAAGCGTTGGGAATCGAATGATGCAAAATGCTGTTCAAGAAATATAGCAGGATTCCGATTAAATTATGAGGTGAATGAAGTGTCAAAAATAATAGCCGTAGCCAATCAAAAGGGCGGAGTGGGCAAAACAACTACTTCCGTGAATTTGGGCGCCGGACTTGCTTCCCTCGGCAAAAGGGTATTGCTCGTGGATATCGACCCGCAAGGTAATACAACCAGCGGTGTGGGTATCAATAAGGCGGATGTGGCAAATTGCATTTATGATGTACTCATTAATGAGGTTGATCCTAGCGAAGCGATTGTCAGTACACAGATTGAGGGACTGGATATTATTCCGGCCACCATTCAGCTGGCAGGAGCGGAAATTGAGCTGGTACCGACCATTTCTCGTGAACTCAGGTTAAAAAGATCGCTCCAGCTCGTCAAGCATAAGTACGATTATATATTGATTGATTGCCCTCCGTCGTTGGGGATTTTGACACTTAATTCTTTAACAGCCTCTGATTCGGTCATTATCCCCATTCAATGTGAATATTACGCATTGGAAGGATTAAGTCAGCTACTGAATACGGTGCGATTGGTACAAAAGCACTTGAATACCTCGCTGCAAATTGAAGGCGTATTGTTGACGATGTTTGACGCCCGCACTAATTTGGGTATTCAGGTGATTGAAGAAGTGAAAAAGTATTTTCAAAGCAAGGTTTATCAGACGATTATTCCACGCAATGTGAGACTCAGTGAAGCACCATCACATGGCCAGTCCATTATTACGTATGATCCCCGCTCTCGTGGGGCAGAGGTATATATTGAGTTGGCAAAGGAAGTGGCATCTTATGAGTAAACGGTTGGGAAAAGGGCTGGATGCACTCATTCCCTCCCTTACAGTCAATGATGAGGACAAGGTTGTTGACATTCCACTTAGCCAGTTGCGTGCAAATCCGTACCAGCCTCGAAAAACGTTTGATGAGGAATCGATTAAAGAACTGGCAGAATCCATTCGTCAGCACGGTGTTATCCAACCTATTATTGCGCGTAGTGTATTAAGAGGCTATGAAATTATTGCAGGTGAAAGAAGATTTCGGGCTTCTCAATATTGTGGGAATTCGACGATACCTGTGGTTGTTCGCAATTTTACCGATCAGCAGGTAATGGAGATTGCCCTGATTGAGAATTTGCAGCGTGAAAATCTGAACGCTATGGAAATAGCAGTAGCTTATCAGGGATTAATGGATCAGTTCTCGTTAACTCAAGAGGAATTGTCCTTGAAAGTGGGTAAGTCGCGCTCTCATATTGCGAATTTTCTTCGTTTGCTTGCATTGCCGGAGGAAGTTAAGGATCATGTTTCACGTGGAACATTATCTATGGGACATGCCAGAGCGATTGTTGGGCTTAAAAATCCCGATATGGTGAAGCAATTGGCGACACAATGTATTGAGCAACAATGGAGTGTTCGGGAGCTGGAAGAAGCTGTACAGCAGTTGGATCATAAGCCTGGTGAAGCGAAGGCCAAGTCCAAGGTGAGAAAAAAGGACCCTTTTATTGATCATATGGAAGAGTCCTTGCGTGAACGTTTTAAAACAACTGTGAAAATCAAGCATAACAAGGATAAAGGTAAAATCGAATTGAATTATTACAGCCAGCAGGATTTGGAAAGATTACTGGAACTATTGCAGTAGTCTGTACGAAATAGGACATGTCTCCTTGATCGAAATGGGAAGTGAGATATGTCTTTGCTTTGTCTGGAAGTGAAGGAATCAGAATGGTCTGGATGGATAAACTAATAGCCTTTTGTTATTTGTTTCGCTGTCCTCAAACGTATAAAATAAGAGGTATGCAGTGACATGATTTTTGAGGTGGAGGAGTAGAAGCAAGCATATGGCTGAATTGAACGGACTAATCATGGAACAGCTTGCCGGAATCGTTGCAGGGATTGTGCTTATTTTGCTCATCCTGATGATTGTTATCATTGTGCAGGGTGCAAAGTTGAAGAAGATGCGACGAAAGTATGAAACCATGATGGCAGGCAGCGGTGTCGAAAATTTGGAAACGCTGCTGATTGATTTGAAGGTGCAAATGGATACGATTGAGGATGAGCAGGAAGCCCATCGTGCAAGTATGGAATCTCTACGCAGTAAACTGACTGGCCTGAAGGGACATATAGGTATCAAACGCTATAATGCCTTTGGCGAGCGAGGGAGCGATTTAAGCTTCTCCATGGCCATTGTAGATGATAATCAGGATGGTATCGTATTAACCGGTATTTATAACCGGGATGGCTCTTATGTGTATGCCAAGCCCCTGGAAGCGGGGCAGTCATCCTATTCCTTATCTCCTGAAGAGAAAGAAGCCGTTACTCTTGCGCAGCAAGCAGGACGGAACGGTAATGCCACTCCTTAATCGCGGAGTATAAGCTGCCAGCAATGATATCTGATAATTTCATTACCAGATTTAGTCTTGTATTTTGCAACACAAAGTATTCCATAAAGCCGCCGACGTTAACGATTCCTGTCAAATGGATATCGCCGACCGGCGGTAATTCTTTATTTACCCCCGCTCCAGGCTTCAAAGGCCCGTCCGCAACCTGAATGCATCCGACGCTGGAGGTTTGTCCAAGACATGCGTCTATGCCGATGATATAGGGCTGGTCGTACCGGGTGTGTATGCCGTCCAATGTTGTTTGCAGATTCATAGCATGTACAGGCTCCTCCAATGTTCCGTAAAGGTGAAAGAGCGGGCTTTTATAACGTGACAACTGGGTACCTACGAGCGGGCCGAGACAATCTCCAGTAGAACGGTCGGTGCCGATGCAAATAATAACGATATTTTGCAGACTGGGCGCCTGGTGCAAATGGAACAGCAAACGATGGCTGATGGCTGATTGGATCCCGGGGTCGGTGTGTGATATTTTTAAGCTAAGGGGTTCTTGCTCCGGAATGAAGTCAGATGGATGAGTCATGGAATCTTCCTTTCGCTCTGTAATGGAGTGTGCAGATTGCGCTCGCTTTATAGACCGTTAGCTGTTGGCATAGCATTGATCAGAGATGAAAACCAGCAGTAAACTGCCTTAGAGAATGACAATTAGCCTGCGGGTAACAATTATTCTCAAGATAGTAGATAGTATATGGATAAGTTTGGGGTTTTATACTCGGCGAAGTAGATTATTCATAGCAAAATGAATGAAACCAGTAGATGGGCTTATGTAGTAGACAATAGAATTTGGGAAACCAGAAGAGTGTCCCTTGTGTAAGGAGGAGCAACAGAATGACCTTAATGCGTTGGTTGGAGAACAATACAGGGACGACTGCTGTTGTGAAGGATGCGATGCACTGGAAGGATGTTATATGGGAATGGCTTTCAGATAGTGCGATGTGGTCGACTTTGTTGTTTGTGGTTTTGAAGATTGCCATTATTTTCATCATCACACGTATCTTTATTCGCGTTATTAATAAAATTATAGATAAGTCGATGCAGCAAAAGGGAGAGAACAGCAGGTTTCAATTGAATACCAGGCGGCTAACAACCGTCCGAGAACTGCTGAAAAATGTAACAAATATCGTATTCAATTTTATTCTGATTATGCTGGTATTGTCTCAAATGGGCATTAATCTCGGGCCTCTGATTGCCGGAGCCGGAGTGCTTGGGTTGGCCGTTGGTTTTGGGGCGCAGAGCTTGGTTAAGGATGTGATTACCGGGTTCTTTATTATTTTCGAGGATCAGTTTGCTGTAGGAGACGTCATTCAGACAGGAACCTTCAAAGGTACAGTAGAAGTGATTGGGCTGCGTACAACCAGGCTGGTGAGCTGGAAAGGGGAGGTCTACATTTTACCCAACGGCTCCATTACGACGGTTACGAACTTTTCCATGTCCAACTCGTTGGCGGTGGTAGATGTGCCGATGAAGGCAGAGCGCACTCTGGAGGAAGCTGTTGGTTTGGTAAAACAAGCGATCCATGGCATTGAAGAGTCCAATGTGCAGGTGCTGAATATACCTGATGTTCTGGGGGTTCAGTCGATGACGACATCAGAGTATATTGTGCGTGTTGTGGCGGAGTGTATGCCGAATACAGGGGCTGCGGTAGAACGTGATATTCAGAATAACATTAAGAAGGCACTAGAGGATGAGGAACATCGTCAGACCGCGTTGGAGACGGCGGTAACTCTCGAGAAGGAAGACGAGCAAGAAAGAAAAGGGGGAGAGAAGGGTGGAGCGTAAGTCGTTTGAACTGGGGGACATTGTGCAGATGAAGAAGCCCCATCCCTGCGGAACGAATGAAATGGAAATTATCCGTATGGGTATGGATATTCGGATTAAATGTGTCGGTTGTCAGCACAGTGTGCTGATTCCGCGTGCCAAGTTCGAAAAGAATATGAAGAAGGTGCTGCGTTCAAAAGCTAACGCTGACGGGCAAAATTCAGAAACGAATTGAGCCGGGGTAGCTGAGTGATTTTGGGTAACAATGAACTTGCATCATGGGCACAATGATGGTATAATAATCCTTGCTGCGGAAAGGTACCCAAGAGGTCTAAGGGGGCTGACTCGAAATCAGTTAGGCGTCGCAAGGCGTGCGTGGGTTCGACTCCCACTCTTTCCGCCATTATAATAAATCGCACTGTATCAACGTTTTCAGTACGATATGTGGATCGAAAGCTATACGATTTTACACGAAAATTGAGCTAGATGATTCCGATATACCTAAATGATTCCGTTAACCTCTTACGCTAACCACGCGTAGGAGGTTTTTTAGTATGGATAAACGTATGGGCCGCAAGACAATCAGCGCACGTAAGCCGGTAGTAGATACGGGGCTGCTGTCGTACACGCTTGAGGAGGCGCTGGACTTCGTTGTTAAAGTGAAACGCGCTAATAACTTAAAGGAACGGACGATCGACGGTTACATACAGAATATGGGCTATTTTAACGAATGGGTCACAGAAAGGTACGGAGATATTTCGATTGATGACGTGACGGCGGCGATGCTGCGTGAGTACGTCTTGTGGTGCGACAATGACAAGGAGTTCTACGCAGGCCATCCGTTCAAGGCGGACTACGATAAGGAGCGCAAGGGGCTTTCTCCAGCGTCTGTGAACGTGCGTATATGCGTGTTGAAGACGTTATTTAACCGTAATCCGGTCGCAAACTTGTCTCTAATGCGCCAGGACGTCGATACAGTTATGCCGTTAACTGAGGACGAGCTGCGGCGTTTTATGAAGGCTCCGGATCAACGACAATGGGCGCAATGGCACGCCATACTTATTCACAACCAATTACGGACAGCAATTAAGTGAAAAGACGATACAGAAATCGTTTGAAAAATACGCGGAGAGGGCGAAGCTCGGGCGGTCGATGTCGCCGCATGTGTTGAGGCATAATTTCGCTACTATGGCGGCTGAGAACGGAATGTCGATATTTCACTTACAAAAGTTGATGGGACACGCGGATATTTCAACAACGCGGAAGTATGTACAGATTAGCGAGGGAAGTCTAGCGGATGAGCACCGGAAGCATTCTCCGTTATCGAGACTTCGGAAATGAGAGGAATTTATAGTTGAGAGGGTATTTGGCGGAAGTATGTTGTATAATTATATAAGCAAGACGCACGGCATGGAGGAACTATGAATGAGTGTGTTCGAGTCTATGTCTTTAATGATTAATTTTGGAATGTTTGTTTTGACATTGCTGGCCGTTGTTATTTCTATAATTACGTTTAAGCAGAAACGCGAAGAAAATAAAGTGCACAAAAGAAGATAGCCTATCTCTTGGCGGGGACTAGGCTACTTCTACGGATAATTTTATAAAACGGAAGCCGTGCGTCTTGCAATTACGGCTTCTTTCTTTTGTCAATTATATTTTACAGCTAATTGCTTAATGATACAACAGGATTATTATTATATTTACTTATATACTCACTTAACTAATCCGTTATTCATCGCAGCGGTTGTCGGCCTCGCGTATCAAGTCCTCGAAAAGTACGGAGTCGCGCCGGATTAAATCGGCGTCGATATCGTTTCGTACACGTTGATCGGTACTAGCGTGTATAGTACGTTCAGTGGAGCGGGGGTAAGGCCTCTATTGATAACTTCATTTAATTTAATCTTTCTCTTTCTCAATATACCCACCATGCTTTTTGAAATTATAAAAACAACAAAAATCCGGAGAGAGGGCACCTCTACCGGATTTTTGTTTCACGCTTTTTCACCTCAAAAAGACAAGAAAATGAATTTTAGGAGTTATCAAGCACCATACACTTTAGATAAAGCGAAGTTTATTACCTGGTTAGCAGGGTCAATAGCCCAAAATGCATCAAGATAAACCCCTCTGCCATTATCCGCATAAACAATGGTGGCACCTTTAACTATAAATACCCCTACGATAATATTTGCTATCCAACCTGGTAGACCCAAAGACGTAAGAATAGCGTTAAGACTTCCTGAGCTTATTGCTCCAATGCCCCCTATGTAAAGGGATTTTGCTTTGATATCTTGTGTTAATTGGTGAGATAAAAAGATACGGTATCCCCACCAAAGTAATTCATAATCCCAATAGGCGGAAGTATTAATAGAAGCTGTAGAGAAATTAGAAGGTACTACTTTTAAACTGTTACTATCCGTTGTAGTAACTGTTACATCATCTGGGATATTCTTTGCTTGATCATTTGCCAAATCTAAAGCTTTATTAACGAGTCCAAGTTCATCTTCAGTTAAATTTTTTGAAGCCTCTTCAATTAAAGTGAATTTTTGTGACTGTAATTTTATGTAAGGATTTGCTTTGTTAATCAATTCTTGGCTGAGTTCAGAGGTTGATTCTCTCTGTATTTCATTTGGTTGTGCTGCTAGTGCTGCTGAACTGCCGATAACAAGCATTAGCATGATTGATGCCATAAAAGCCGATATAAATCTCTTCATTTTCCCACTTACCTCCCAATAATATGATATAATTGTAATTACAATACATAGAATACCATATATATATTCTTTTTGTACACATTTTATTGGAAGGAGTTTTTAATTTTGAAAAACTTTGTAATCAACTTGATCCTTACATTTTTAACCGGGCTCTTTGCTATATATTTACTTATTGGAAAAGTAGAACTAAGTGGTTTAATAGTTTGCTTTATAAGTACAGGATTATTAGCACTAGGATATCTGGCTGTGTATTTAATAAAGAAAGTGCGTAAATGAAACCGCATTTCTAACATCGACTCGATTCCGAAATTGTTTGTTTTCGGAACGCAAAGATTTGAATCAAAAATGCTTTAACACAACGAAGCAGCACCGTACCCTAAGGACCTGCGCGCATGTCTGGAATGTGGTGCGAAAATAATTTGGACAATATTTTTAACTCGGGGGTAACCCTATAACGATAATCTAAGCGCTCGTCTCTTCGGAGATGGGCGTTCTTTCTTCATTTATATGCGTGCTTCTATAATAGAAGGAACTAATTCAAACAGCGTAGGATTAACGGAACTTTATCGTCAACTACGTGACTCGAAATTAGTTAAACGTTGCAAGGCGTACGTGGGTTCGAATTCCACTCTTTCTGCCACTAACTTCATTGAATAATTAAACCAATCTCCTACCCTGTGGGGTGTAGGAATTTTTTTATTTATGGAATATATTGCGAAGGTATATATGCTGCTATCGCGTTTACGGAGTAAAGAACTTAGAAGAGGTTTATGCCTGTTTGGAAGGGAAGAATCATATTATAAAAAATAAGCGCTATCTCAAAGTGGATTAGCGCTTATTTTCTGTGCTTTCAGGGATGTATTGAATGATATCTTCAATACCAAATTTTTTTTCTACGCCTTGGCTATCGGCGATTTGGTTAATGGCATTCAGGATATTGACCAAAGTTTCCAGCTTGATGGTTTTTGTATCGCCACTTGCTAAATCAAGAATAGTAGCAGGTCTTGTTTTCGACTCCACCGCGATCTTGTTACGCGTAGCTCCAATCATTTCAAGTGTTTCACTCAATTTAAAATGTATTTGACTCACGCTAATGACCCTCCTTAATGGCATATTTTAAACTTCTAAAATACTAAATTAGCTATTTTGTTATTATAGCCTACACTACCTACATCGTAAAACTTTTTTCGTATATCCTATTGACGTACTACTCACCGAGTAGTAATATTATTTATATTATATTACTATTAAAGTAATACTAATTGAGTTTTATTGATTTTTGCTTCATTTTACGAGTTGAAGGATAACTTTATTTCCATTAGCGAAAGGGGAGGACGGATGTATGAGTAAATCGTTGGGATTGGAATGGGCTTCGATGGTATACGGGCCGTATGATTTGCCACATATGTATGAGATATTCGAAGGAGTTCTTTATAAAGGATGCTATTTCTTC
The DNA here is from genome assembly GCF_044908085.1 of Paenibacillus sp. RC73. Classification (NCBI taxonomy): domain Bacteria; kingdom Bacillati; phylum Bacillota; class Bacilli; order Caryophanales; family Paenibacillaceae; genus Paenibacillus; species Paenibacillus sp. RC73. Next base: position 79,964 of record NZ_JBIYCV010000014.1, on the reverse strand, counting down.
TATCTGGACAATGGTGTGCTATGTCTGCGTCAGGTACGCAAGCTGGATAAGCTTGAGCATACACATTTGTTCATCGACGGTGACAGTGCAGGACTACAACTGGCAGAGGGGATTCGGCGTGATTTGATAGAGGTCGTAACTGACATCATCAAAAACTGGAGGGACCAGAGCGGCCTTACTTTTCTATTTGATGAATTACTGTGTCTCCGAGGAAGGGGAGACATACAGCTGAATCTTGTAAAAGACAAGGGTTAGGATGTTCTTCAGAGGTGCCTTTACAGCAAAAAGAAACCTGATAGCAGGAAAATAAGTGCAGTCAGGAGCATCTTTTGTTATTATAGCTGGTTTGGTGGGTAGTTATAGCGTTTTTCTACAGAGAATAAGTCTTATCATTCCGTTCACTTGCACGGAATGATATTGATACGTTTTAAATAGATTATGACGAGTTTTCTGATATTACAAAGGAGCAAGTTCTCGAATGAGTTTTCGAGAGCTTGCTCCTTTTACCCTTATAATACTCTACAAACCACACACTACAATTAAGCTGAGGCACAAATTCATTTACTTATCAGCATCTACATATTCAACTCGTAATAATTTCCCTATATCATCTATATCTAAAACATTAATGATTTTTTCCAATGCCTGTCGGGGAAACATCTTGTTTTTATTTCTGACCATTTCTGAAATGGTAGCTTCTCTAATACCAGTTAGCTCGGCTAATGTCTTTTGTTCCCAACCCTTTTCACGTAAGAGGTTCTTTAAATCACAGACGAGCAATCGTTGACTCAATGTCTTTCCTCCTTTCTTATTTCACATAACTAAATATATAGAGATACGAAAAGCGTAATAAATATAGTTAAATTACGAAAAGCGTAATTAAAAGAAAGGAGTATGTATTCATCATGGGGGAAGGGACTGCACATATCAAGAACTCTGCATAACATAGTTTTTTATTTTCTAATTATAACGTGTGCTCTGTTCTTCATCTACAAGAGTAATTATTTCACGGATATCTGAAATGTCTAATGCTTTTGCAATTTGTTCAATATGCTTGAAATTGATATTTTCTCTCTTATCGTTTGCCAGTTCAGAAAGTGCTGCTCTGCGGACGCCTGTTTTATAAGATAGCTGGTTTAGAGAGATAGCCTTACTCTTAATTAACTCGCCAAGCATTATTTTTACTTTCATGTTACACACTCCTGAATTTATTCCAGACAATTATTTATTGTACTCATAAGCGTACGATAAAATCAAGAATAACATTGTATATATAAGGGATCAGTTGGTCATAGGAACACTATGTTCTATAAACAGATAGGGAAGGAGAGGAGATTTTATATATGAATTCATTAAAACTGGAACAGGCGGCTATGGTGTATGGACCTTATGATCTGCCGCATATGTACGAGATATTCGAGGGAGTTGTTTATGAGGGTTGTTATTTCTTTTATCTCGAAAATGGCGCTTTGTGCTTACGTCATGTACAAAAGGTGGAACAGCCGTATCATACGCACCTTTATGTAGAAGGAGAGTATGGAGGGCTTCAACTGGCGAGAGGGGTACAGCGTGAAATTACGGAGGTTGTCACGGACGTTATTCGGTGTTGGAGAGGTAAGAGCGGACTGGCTTTTTTATTCGATGAATTACTTTGTCTGCCAGGGAGGGGAGATATGGAGCTGGACCTTTTGAGGAAGAAGGGATGAGTGTTGAGGTGCGAATAAAATAAAGAAGATGCCCTTCAACAGTGACAGGTATCAGCTGTTAAAGAACACCCCTTTATTGTTATAGCTGGTTCGGCGGGTAGTTATAGCGTTTTGTTTTTTTCGAGCCGGAGATCATCAGTAGGATGGCTGCGATCAAATGTAGTATCCAGCCCACTACGGGGATCCAGGCCAGCAAAGAGGTCAATATCCCCCATACAGAGCCGTAGATCGCTTCCTGATTGCGTAACGACAGGATGAGTGTTACTGCATGCAGGATAAGCATGAATCCCAGAGCCGAGTAACCGGTCCCCATGACAATAGCTCCTCCTACAATCGGTACGGCAAGCACCAATTCGAATATACCTGATATCCACTTTAATATTCGAGAATAACTCATCTTAAAACCTCCGTAAAAGTAGGTCTTTGTACTTGGATATATTCTAGCAGAAGGAGCCGGATTAATCTGCATTTTACCAGTATATGCAAAAAGTCCGATAATGCAACAAAGGAGGACCTCAAAGGTCCTCCATCGTAGGCGATACATTTTTAACAGGATACGATCTGTCCAATCACATCACGAAACTCGGTGTACTGACAAGCAATACCAGTGTTGAAAAGACAGAGTCCTTTTACACAAACCTAACGCTTCTAATGCCCGGAATGGATCTCCTAACAGTTTGTTCGGCTACGTCATCCAACGGAACCACACCTCTCTGTTGTATCGCCTGATTATAATATGGCCCGAATGTTGAGAAAATATACATTAATGAACGCGGGCTTTCGTTTTTTTCTTCCATTTGCGATTATGGTTGGTCGTCTCCGGAAAAGATTCGCCTCTTTCCAGTGTCACTTGCTGCGGGTTTTGAATTTCGGTATGAAAGCTTTTCTCGCCCACTTCCATATACACGCCGTCATTTGGTGCTTTGTCACCTGGCTCAAATTCGGTTTTTTCACCCATAAGGTTGTTCCTCCTTTACTACTTGGATTGAACTGCAACGGTTATTGTGCGCCGATATGAGCAGAAACATCCGGGAACAAGCACACTGAATGTCAGAAAAAAACCGAGTTCTTTCCTATATATAGATAAATCTTACTGTACATATAAAATCGTGAAGAATGGAATGTATGAAGCTGATTTAGCTGATGTACAACACATGAACTCAATTGCAGGTTGCAATCAGCTGCTCGATTTGGTAAACTGTTTTAGTGCGAGTTTAGGCTCGTTCCTTGCTCTCAACCGAGATTGAGGGCCTTATGTCCATAAGGAGGTGTAAAGAATGCGCAAATATGAAGTGATGTACATTATTCGTCCTGACATTGAACAAGAAGCTGTTCAAGCGGCAGTCGATAAATTCCAAGGTATCATCTCCAACGGCGGTGGCGAAATTACGAGTCACGATGTAACTAAACGCCGTCTTGCGTATGAGATTAAGAAATTCCGTGATGGTTCTTTCGTTCTGGTAAACTTCACAGCAGAACCTGCTGTAGTTGCTGAGCTTGAGCGTATCATGAAAATTTCTGACGAAGTAATTCGTTATCTCATTACGAACGACGTAGCTTAATTATTGTACGTGATTATGTAATGAACAACGCTCAAAGGAGGGGATTGGATTGTTGAACCGTGTCATTCTGATCGGTCGTTTGACCAAAGATCCGGAGCTGCGCTATACACCGTCTGGTGTAGCAGTAACCCAGTTCACCCTGGCTGTAGACCGTCCGTTTACGAGTCAAGGCGGCGAACGGGAAGCGGATTTCTTGCCGATCGTAACCTGGCGTCAGCTTGCTGAAACATGCGCTAACTATCTTCGCAAAGGTCGTTTAACGGCTGTTGAAGGCCGTGTTCAGGTGCGTAATTATGAGAACAATGAAGGAAAGCGTGTATACGTGACTGAAATTGTAGCTGATAATGTGCGTTTCCTGGAATCTAACCGCGATAGCGGTAACGGTGGCGGCAATAGCGGTGGAGCTGCGCGTGAGGAGTCTCCTTTCGGAGGCGGTAACAGCAATAGTGGACGCGGGAATAATAACTCGCGAAACAATCAGGATCCTTTTTCCGATGACGGAAAACCGATCGATATTTCGGATGATGATCTACCATTTTAATTGGGAAAGGACTGACAAAGAATGGGCTTCAGACAAAGAGAAGGCGGAGACGATAACAAAAGACCAGCTCGTCGTGGTGGTCGCAACAAACGTCGTAAAGTATGTTTCTTCACTGTGAACAAAATTACTCACATTGACTATAAAGATACAGACCTGCTTAAAAAATTCATCAGCGAACGTGGAAAAATTCTTCCTCGTCGTGTGACTGGAACAAGCGCGAAATATCAACGTATGTTGACAATCGCGGTTAAACGTTCCCGTCAAATCGCATTGCTTCCTTACACTACTGAATAGTAGTTTCATGGAAGAGAAAAAGAGGCGCTCCCGATTTCGGGAGCGCCTCTTTTATGATTTTTCTTATTGACAACAAGTCCCATGTATTGTAACTTACTAATAATACAATCCATGTTTAACCATTATGCTTAGCTCGGCTTTTCTAGTCGCATTTGTGATCGCATGTTCCCCCAACTCGCCAGAGTATACATTTAGATTTCTGAAATGTTATTTTATATTACATGGTAACTAATATTATCGGTAATTTTTTGAAATAAAATTCATAAACTTTACAAAAATAGATAGTTTGCATTTTTACATTACACAAAAAAAGATATTGACGTGATATTAATTTACACTTAAGATAAGCCTTAATAAAAATATAATGGTTATCAGAACCCTAAATTGACCAAAGGTCTAAAACACGTGTTTACGCTATCATTGGTAACGGTAAGGAGGATGCACAGATATCATTTTCAAACCTCAAGCTTTAACGAATCAACGCAGGAAAGAGACAGGCTGTTAAATAAAAGAACCGACTAAGGGGGATGAATAGAATGGTGCAAACGAAGAAATGGGTTTCTTTGCTTATGGTGCTTACGATCGTTGGTGTTCTGTTTGCAGGATGTAGCGGAGGTGCTAATGAAGCACAGCCGGGCAATACGGATAATAAAACAGAGGGTAAAGAAAGCAGCCCACAAGTCACGGAGGGTGTTATTAAAGCAAGTGATCTGACGCAAAATCCGCCTGGTGCTACGAACCGGAAGGATAACATTGTGGTAGGTATGGTATCACCTAAAGGGGTATTTAACCCGTTGTTCTGGCAAACAACTTACGATCTATATGTAGTCAGAACGTTATTTGATTCCTTTTTACAGGTGAAAGCGGATGGTACATACGAAAATAGCTTGGCTGACAAGATTGATGTATCTCAGGATGGCTTGAATTACACGTTCCACCTGAAGCCAGGTGTGAAGTATAGTGACGGGACACCAGTAACGGTGAAGGATTATGCTTTTGTCCTGAAGGTACTGCATGATCCGAATTACGATGGAGAAACCGATATTCTGTCCTTCAAAATTAAAGGCGGCAAGGAATATCATGATGGCAAGGCGAATGATATCTCCGGTATTAAAGTTATTGATGATAATACGGTAGAGGTAACCGTTACAGAAGCAACAGCTTATACAAAGGATTTTCTGGGTGAGCAATACTTCATGCCAGAAGCTTATTACGGAAAAGGTTTCAAAAAGGGCAACCTGGACAGCATCAAGGCGCTTAATAATAAGCCAATCGGCTCCGGGCAGTATGTGTTGAAAAGCTTCTCCCCGGGTCAACAAGTCGTACTTGAAGCCAATCCAAACTACTTCAAGGGCGCACCGAAGGTAAAATCGGTTATTTTCAAAACCACGACAGACGAAACCAACTTGTCTATGCTGCAAACGGGTGAGACCGATATAGACAATGTTACGGTTACAGAAGATAACGTAGAGGAATTGAAATCTCTGGGCTTCCTGGACGTGAATATTATGCCGACCAACGGCTACGGATATATTGCATTTAATCACAAAGAAAAGAAATTTCAGGACCCTAAGGTGCGCCAAGCTCTGACCATTGGTTTGAACCGGAAGGAGATTGTGGAAGGGGTGTACGGTCCGTATGCGAACGTCATTAACATTCCACAGTCTACAGAAGCCTGGTCTTATACGAATGAAGGCATTAACAAATATGAGTTTGATACCGCTAAAGCAAAGGCTCTGCTGGATGAGGCTGGCTGGAAGGTTGGAGCGGACGGTATCCGTGAGAAGGATGGTGAAAAGTTTACCATTAACTTCTCAGCGACTGCGGATAATCCAGTAGTAGAGGCCTTGCTGCCGATTATGTCCAACAACTACAAGGAACTAGGCATTAAGCTGAATTCTGAAACACTGGATTTTAACGCGATTATGGATAAAAAAGATACGGGCAAGTTCGATATGTTCTTTGCCGCCTGGGGATTGACACCTGATCCAGATACAACGGTCTACCTGACCAACGGCTCACAAAATGATGTTGGCTACTCCAATAAAAAGGTCGATGAGCTGACGATTGCGGGTAAAAAGGAATTGGATCAAGAGAAACGTAAAGTGATTTACAAGGAGCTGTATCAAGAGCTGAACAAAGATTTGCCTGCCATTTTTATGTATCAGCGCAGAGATATGTGGCCAGTTAATGGGCGTGTATCTGGCTTAGAAATTACACCATACAAAGATTTTGAATTCAGTCTGTATAACGCTCAGCTCGCTCAATAAGGGTTGCCAATCGTATGCTCAGCTCTCACGGGCTGGGCATATCAATTCTTTATTTGTCTGGAGGAATGATTATGAAGCAGTATATTATTCGAAGACTGCTGCAACTCATCCCCACACTCATTGGCATATCCATTATCGTATTTGCGATTTCAGCCATGGTGCCGGGTGATTATATTACAGCCAAGCAGAACCCGAATATGACCGCCGAAAAGGCACAGCAGCTACGACATATCTACGGGTTGGATAAGCCGGAGTACCAACGCTATTTTATATGGGCGGGTAATATGCTGAAGGGTAATATGGGGGATTCATTACAGCATAAGCAGCCGGTAACGAAGGTCATTGGCAATTATGTATGGAACTCTTTTATTATCGCTTTTTTCAGTCTTATTTTTAGCTGGCTGATTGCAGTTGTTGCCGGGGTATTTTCAGCCAAGTTCCAATACTCGTTATTCGATAAGTTTGTCACGCTATTCATATTTTTGTGTATGTCGCTGCCGTCCTTCTTTATCGGTCTTTTGGTGATCAAAATATTTGCTTTGGAATGGGGCATTCTTCCGGTTGGCGGCATGACAACTGCAGGAATGGAGCCAGGCTCATGGGCTTATATCGTGGATGTTCTCAAGCACATGTTCCTGCCAACGCTCGTTCTTACGATGCTGAGCACAGGCAGTCTAACCCGGTATTTCCGTACAGGTATGCTGGAGGTTATTCGTCAGGATTATATTCGCACCGCACGCGCTAAGGGCTTGAAGGAACGGACGGTTATTTTCAAGCATGCTCTGCGCAACGCACTGATTCCAGCTATCACGCTGCTTGGCTTTGAGCTTCCCGCCTTATTTGGCGGGGCGATGATTTTGGAGAAGGTGTTTGTGTGGCCAGGTGTGGGTCAGGTTTATCTGGAGTCGATCAGTATGCGGGATTATCCGTTTATGCTGGGCTTCACTATTTTCCTGGCGGTCCTTACGCTCATTGGTAATTTGCTCTCGGATGTATTGTATGGCATGGCAGATCCAAGAATTCGCTTGAAGTAGGAGGGATACTATTGCCCGCAGAAACAGTCACGATTGAAACCAATCAAAAGGCGGCGATCCGTCCTGAAGCGTCTCCATGGAGAATCGCCGTTCGCCGTTTTAACCAGAACCATTTGGCTTTAGCTGGACTCATTATATTGATTCTTATGGTGATCATTTGCATATTTGGGCCGATGATTTCACCTTATCATCTGGATGATTACAAGCTATCTGACAAAAATTTAGCCCCGAATGCCCAATACTGGCTCGGTACGGATAAGTTTGGCAGAGATATTTTGCTGCGTACGATGCTGGCTGGCCGTATTTCTTTGACGGTGGGGTTGGTGGCCACGTTTATTTCGGTTGTGATCGGTGCGACGTTGGGTGCACTGGCAGGATTCTATCGTAAAGGCGTGGATACGATCATTATGCGGATTGCCGATATTTTTATGGCATTGCCTACATTGCCGCTGCTGATTATTTTAGGTGCCGTTCTGTCCGATTTAAAGGTTGATCCAGCGAACCGGATTTATTTTCTGATGCTCATTATCGGGGTCTTGAGCTGGACGAGCTTGTCCCGTCTGGTCAGGGGACAGATTCTTACGCTGCGTGAACAGGAGTTCATGCAAGCGACGGAAGCGCTCGGCTTGAGAGACCGCCGCAAAATATTCCGTCATCTGCTGCCGAATACGATTCCTACTATTATAGTTACAGCTACGCTCGGGGTGGCCGGGGCGATTATCACGGAGTCAGCGCTCAGTTATCTGGGGATCGGCGTTGTGCCGCCCACACCTTCGTGGGGAAATATGATTTCGGCTGCGAACAATCTGATCGACTTCCGCAAACGGCCCTGGATATGGGTTCCACCAGGAATGTGTATTTTGATTACGGTTGTAGCGATTAACCTGATTGGCGACGGTTTGCGCGATGCACTGGATCCTAAAATGAAGAAGTAGGAGACGAACGTTTATGGAAAATGCTTTGATTGAATTTCGTAACCTGAAAACCCACTTTCATACCTCTAGCGGAACTGTCAAAGCGGTCAATGACGTCAGTTTTAAAATACGTGAGGGTGAAACGCTCTGTGTGGTAGGCGAATCCGGCTGCGGCAAAAGTGTAACAGCCATGACGATGATGCGGCTGATTGATTCCCCACACACCTCGGACGGTGAAATCTGGTTTGAGGGCAAAAACCTGTTAACGCTGAATAAAGGTCAGATGCAACAAATTCGCGGCAATGACATTTCAATTATTTTTCAGGAGCCGATGTCTTCGCTGAATCCAGTGCTCACCATTGGAGAACAGATTACCGAGCCGCTGCTGATGCATACATTAATGAGTAAAAAGGAAGCACATAACCGGGCGATTGAGCTGATCAATCTGGTTGGTATTTCGCGTCCGAAGGAAATATTTCATTCGTATCCGCATGAACTGAGTGGTGGTATGCGCCAGCGGATCATGATTGCTATCGCACTGAGTTGTAATCCGAAGCTGCTCATTGCGGATGAACCGACAACGGCACTGGACGTTACGATTCAGGCGCAAATTCTCGATCTGATGCGGGATTTGAAGGATAAACTCAAAACGTCTATTATGCTGATTACGCATGATCTAGGTGTAGTGGCTGAAATGGCCGATTATGTGGTCGTCATGTATGCCGGGAACGTGATTGAAGAGGCCCCCGTCATTGAGCTGTTCAAGAATCCGCAGCATCCATATACGCAAGGGTTATTGAAGGCGAAGCCCGTCATTAATCAGAAGATTGATCGGCTGTATTCGATCCCTGGTCAGGTTCCCAACCCGATTGAGCTGGAGGAAAACTGTCATTTTCATGATCGGTGTGCGCATTGTATGCAAATCTGTAAGGATCAGGCCCCTCCCCTGCACGAAAAGAAGAACGGTCATAAGGTTGCCTGCTGGCTATATGAGGAAGAAGGAGGGCAACGGGTATGAGCGAGCCTTTAATTCAAGTGGAAGGTCTGAAAAAATATTTCCCGATCACAGGCGGGATTTTTCAGCGTACCGTGGGACATGTGAAAGCGGTCGATGATGTGTCTTTTAACATCCATAAGGGAGAGTCCTTCGGTCTGGTAGGAGAATCCGGTTGTGGCAAAAGCACGATTGGGCGTACGATTCTCAGACTGATGGATAAGACAGAGGGATCAGTGCGATACAAGGGAGAGGACTTGCATGCGTTAAGCAAGGAGCAGATTCGTGCGCTTCGTCCGAAGCTGCAAATTGTCTTTCAGGACCCTTTTAGCTCATTGAATCCGAGAATTAAGGTAGGTGAAGCCATCGGGGAAGCACTGCTGGATCACGGATTGATTGACCGTAGCAAGCTGCGGAAAAAGGTGAACGAGACGCTGGATATCTGCGGGCTATCCTCCTATCACTATGATCGGTATCCGCATGAGTTCTCTGGCGGTCAGCGTCAGCGGATCGGGATTGCGCGGGCTTTGATTTTGAATCCTGATTTTATCGTGGCTGACGAGCCAGTATCTGCACTTGATGTGTCTATTCAGGCTCAGATCATTAACTTGTTAAGTGATTTGCAGCAGGAACGGCAGTTGACTTATCTGTTCATCTCGCATGATCTGAGTGTGGTCGAGCATCTATGCAGCCGTATCGGTGTGATGTATCTAGGCTCGATGGTGGAGTTAACTTCCAAAGAGGAGCTCTTCCGCAATCCGCTTCATCCGTATACGAAGGCGCTGCTGTCGGCGGTTCCCATTCCCGATCCTACGATCAAGAGACAACGGATTGTGCTAAAAGGGGACATTCCTTCCCCGGCGAATCCGCCGTCAGGCTGCAAGTTCCATACACGTTGTCCTATGGCGGAGGCCCGTTGTAAAACGGAAATTCCAGCGTATCGGGATGCGGGCGATCAGCATTTTGTGGCCTGTCATTTTGCCTAGAAACATAGTAGAAAGCCTTTTTGAATCATTTGACTTATAAAAATCTGTCAGCCTGCAAGCAGGAATTGGCGGGTTTTTTGCTGTGGAATGTAAAAGACAAAAAAATTGTATCTTTTTTTCGAAAAGTTGCAGACAAAATGGATTTTTCATCGTCTAATAAAGTATGGGGGTTATTACGATGATGAAAAAATACTGGTTACGTTGGGCTATTGTTGTCCCGGTACTTATTATATTGATTTTTATTACACTTGGACCAAGGCTGCTGGTCGGTAAGCCGGATGTGGATGCAGGAGCTGCGGTGCTGATGGACATGCAGACGGGAGAATTGTTGATGGATGTGAATGGCGATACGCCTATGCCTTCCGCAAATATGTCCAAGCTCATGACCGAGCTGCTGGTGCTGGAGGATATTCGTGCCGGGCGGTTGGGCTGGAATGATGAAGTGAAAATCAGCCGTTACGCAAGTACAGTAGGTGGTGTAAATCTGTCACTCCGATATGGTGAAAGGCTGACGGTGTCCGAACTGTTCCAGAGCATGGTTGTGTATTCGGCTAATGACGCGGCTGTGGCACTGGCGGAGCGCTCAGCAGGCAGTGAACCGGCTTTTGTGAAGCGTATGAACGATAAGGCGGCTAAGATTGGATTGACGTCCTACAGCCAATTCAGCAATGCGTCAGGAGCGGGGCAGAGTGAGTTGGGTCCTAACCATCCCGAGAATATTCGGGGAGAAACGCAAATGACGGCAAGCGATACGGCGAAGCTGGCCTCCTACCTTATTACGTCGCATCCGGAGATTTTGAGAACGTCCAGCCGTACGCAGATGGAATTGAAGGATAAGGGCATCTATATTAGTAATACGAACTGGATGCTGCCTTCCTTGGCGGGACCCTACTCTTACGCAGGAACGGATGGACTGAAAGCGGGATACACCAGCGATGCGGGATATTGCTTCACTGGTACAGCCGAACAGCATGGCAGAAGGCTGGTTGCTGTAGTGCTGGGGGCACCGAGCAAGGAGGAACGCTTCGAGCAGACACGGAAGCTGTTCGACTATGGTTTTGCTCTGTCTACCTCTTTCCCGGTACGACTGCAAAATTTGGCTAAGCTGACTTCGCGCTAAGGTAAGGAACGACTTTAAAAGCTACATAGGGGGAACCTCGGATTGATGATGGGATTGCACACCCAATGACCCCAAAAATGAAAACTAGAGTAGAAGTCCCTTTTGCAGATTCAGTGTAGGAGGGTCTTTTTGTTGTTTTTCGGAATGACGGTTTGGTATAGTGTGGGGAAAAAGCGTATGTCGCAGAGGAGGAAGAATACATACGATTGGGCACTGGAAGTAGAATGGGAGAAGGAGGGAATGGGTATGGAAGACCGGGATTGGCATCTATTACAGGCTTTATATACACATAAAAATATTACGAAAACAGCCCAGAGCATGTTTATGTCACAGCCTGCTTTGACCAGTCGGCTCCAGCATATTGAAAAGGAGTTCGGCATTACGATTGTACAGCGGGGAAGGCGGGGGGTTAATTTCACTCCCCAAGGGGAATATATGGCGCTGACTGCCGAAGAAATGTTGAAAAAATATCAAAAGATAAAAGATGATCTGCTCAATATGGAAGAGAAGGTTACTGGGACGTTAAGGCTGGGAGCGGGCTTCTTTTTCACTAAAAATAAGCTGCCCAAGGTTCTGAAAATGTTCAAGGAGCGTTATCCTGATGTCGAATTCAAAGTCATAGCGGGGCAGAGTAAAAGAATCCATCAATTGATTTTTAATCAAGATATTCATATTGGCTTTATCCGGGGGGGTTATTCATGGAAAGATGAGAAGCATTTTTTATTTCAGGACACCCTGTGCATTGTTTCTAAAAGTGAAATTGATCTGAGCGATCTGCCCAATCGACCCCGAATTGACTATGGTACGGATTATGTATTGAAAGCATCCATAGACAACTGGTGGGCTGAGAATTATTCGGTGCCTCCCTTGGTAGGTATGGAAGTAGATCAGGTGGACGCCTGTCGGGAGATGGTCATGAATGGTCTGGGCTATGCGATTATGCCGAGTATGTATTTTGATGAAGAGGATATTACGAAGGTGGAAATGAAGAATCAGGAAGGGAAGCCTGTCCACCGCAATACGTGGATGTTTTACCATGGGGAGTCGTTGCAATTGAACGTGGTGAAGGCTTTTGTGAGCTTTGTCAAAGATCTGGATTTTCAGAACATACGGTGATGGATAAGAACTGTCATAGCTATTTGATATGGCGGGGCATCAGAAAATTCGATTTTAACGGATATGGTTTCTATATTACAGTAGTAGTAAGCATAACGGAGGCAGCACTATTTTGACCGTCTATACAGTCGGCTGGAATAGGGCGTTATTTTTAATCTAAAATCTCATTAAACCTATGAGTAAAGTTTATTTAATATTATTATATTCGATGGAGGCGAATGAGAAGGAAGGCCGGAATTAGTTGATAGAGGATGTGAATCCGTGAGTAAGTATATTGGAAAAACGTTGCTGCAAGTGGTACCGGTGCTTTTTATTATCACACTGATTGTATTCATTCTTGTGCATATAACAGGTGATCCGGTGGCGATGATGCTACCAGATACGGCAACAGCTGAGGATCGGAGGATATTGACGGAGGCGCTTGGTCTGGATCAGCCGCTGTATGTGCAGTATTATATTTTTCTGTCTAATTTGGTACAAGGGGATTTTGGTACTTCCTTCCGTTACAGTGAACCTGCGTTGCCTATCGTTCTGGAGAGGTTGCCTGCCAGCTTTGAGTTAGCGGTTGCATCGATGATTATTGCTTGCTGTCTCGCTATTCCTCTGGGGATATGGTCTGCGGTGAAGCGTAATTCCTTCATTGATATCTTCATTTCGGGTGTATCCGTACTGGGTAAAGCCATGCCGAATTTTTGGGTAGGCATCATGCTGATTCTGGTCGTAGCTGTTCATTGGGGCTGGACTCCGGTATCTGGAAGAGGGGGCTTGTCTCATTTGGTCTTACCGGCGATTACATTGGGGACAGGGATAGCAGCGGAAATGACCCGATTAATCCGTTCCAGTATGCTGGAAATCATCGGACAGGACTATATCCGAACCGCTCGAAGCAAAGGAATTAGGGAAATGATCGTGATTAACAAGCATGCCCTCCGCAATGCATTAATTCCGGTGGTGACGATAACCGGGCTGCAATTCACTAATTTGGTGGGTGGATCACTGGTGACCGAGACTATATTTTCCTGGCCCGGCATGGGGCAACTGATTGTGCAGGCGATTAATACTCATGATATGGCGATCATTCAGGCTTCGGTATTCGTAGTAGCCATTATGGTCATTCTGATCACGGTCATTACGGATATTGCCTATAAAGTTCTGGATCCTCGTATTAAGTACAATGAATAATAGCGAAGGCTCTATTTTTTTAAATTTTAAACCAACTAAACAAGTGGAAAAAATAAGTTTTCGGGGAACTCGAAGAAAAATAGAAGAGGCAGGTAGAAGAGGATGCGGAAAATAGCTTGGGTATGGCTGATGTTAGTTTTGGCGGTGACGGGATGCACCAGTACGAACGGATCGGTACAGGAAAAGACGCTGACGATCGGCAACACGATTGATAACGTAACGTTCGATATCCATGATCATGGAAATACGCAGACAGAATCAATTCATGTCAATATATTTGAATATTTGGTGAAGAAGGATGGCAATGATCCACAAAAAAAACTACCGGGGCTCGCTACATCCTGGAAGCGGACGGATGACAAGACATGGAGATTCGAGCTGCGGAAGGGAGTCAAGTTTCATAACGGAGATCCATTCACCGCCGCAGATGTGAAGTTTACACTGGAGCGCGTAGCCAAAGATAAATCGCTCGTGGATTATTCATCTTATTCCGGTATCCAGCAGGTGAACGTTATTGATGATTATACTGTGGACATCATTACGAAAGGACCTGACCCGATTCTGTTGGGTCGCTTAAGCAGAATTAGCTCAGGGATCCTGCCAGCAGCTTATTTTCAAAAACAGGGTGTAGAAGGATTCATCCGAAATCCGGTGGGCACAGGCCCGTACAAGTTGGATAAATGGATTAAGGACGACCGTGTGGAGTTGGTCAAAAATACAGACTATTACGGAGACAAGCCCCAATGGGATCGTCTGGTGTTCCGTACGATTCCTGAATCCACGACCCGTATATCCGAGCTGTTGACAGGCGCTATTGATATTGCTGTCATCATCCCGCCGGGGGATATCCAGCGTGTACAGGATAGCGGATCAACTTACTATACTGATAAGGATAGCGCGCGGGTCCAAAGCTTGCTGGTGCGTCAGACACCCGGAGTCGTAACCGCTAATCCCAAAGTGCGGGAAGCTATTGAACTGGCTATTGATAAGAAGGGACTCGTAGACAATGTACTTGGTGGGGCAGGAGTTCCCACACAGGAGGCGATTGGCCCGGGTATCCTGGGACATGAACCCAAGCTGTTCAATACGAATGTCTATAATCCTGAACGTGCCAAGCAATTATTGGTGGAAGCAGGATATCCGAATGGGGTGGAGCTGACGTTGAGCAGTCCGGCCAGTACGAAGGAGGTCGCTGAGACGATCGCTGCATATTTGACAGAGGTCAACTTCAAGGTGAAGCTTGAAATTCTGGAACAGACGCAATATAAACAACGGGATAACTCCAATACCTTTAAGGAACTGGCGCTCCAGGGTAAAGGCAACTCCATGTTTGAGTCACCACTTCCGCTGGAAGTATTTACAACGGAAAATGCCAAAGGCCAGACCGATTATAGCAACCCGGAGGTCGACAAGCTTCTGAAAGACGCTGCTACCAATCTGGATGATCAGAAGAGAGCAGAGCAGTACCAAAAAGCACAGGAGATTCTGGCGGTGGATCGCCCTCGAATTTTCTTGTACCAGAACAAGTTCAATTATGGTGTCAGTAACCGGGTGGAGCTTACTCCACGTGTGGACGAGATGTTCTATGCAGATGATATTAAGCTGAAAGAATAGTCGGATAAAAAGGAAATGGGGTGGTATGAGTATGTCTGAATCTGTACAATCCAAGGCTGCTCTTGCTTTGCCCGTACAAAGCGTGGGTACACAAGGATTGCTGAGGAGGGGTCTGAGCTATCTGTTTCAGAGCAAGACAGGCATTCTGGGCCTGATTGTTCTTGTCATTATTGTGTCTATTTCTGTGGCTGCACCCGTGATTGCCCCTCATGATCCGGCTCAGACCAACATCGCGCGGAAGTTGTTGCCACCGGCATGGATAGCAGGAGGAACGACTGAATTTCTACTGGGGACAGATAGTTTGGGCAGAGATATTTGGAGCCGAATCGTGTACGGGTCGCGTGTCTCGCTAATCGTGGGTTTCTGTTCCGTAGGTATTTCGGGTGCTATTGGCATTACTCTAGGACTGATCTCGGGATATTACGGCCGCTGGGTGGATGCGTTCATTATGCGGATTGTAGATGCCTTTCTGGCTATACCCACGATCCTGTTTATGATGTTGTTCATGCTGGTGCTCGGGCAGGGAGTGGGAACGCTGATTTTTGTCATTGGGATAACGGGCTGGGTGAGCTATACAAGAATGGTACGGAGTGAGGTTCTGAGTGTACGCGAACGTGATTATGTACGCGCGGCAAGAGTGGCCGGTGCTGATGATTTCCGAATCATACGAGTACATGTGCTGCCTAATGTGATTTCTTCTTTTATTATCATTTCTACGCTTAGCATAGGCCGGGTGATTATTTCCGAGGCGGCTTTGAGCTTCCTTGGATTGGGCATTCAGTCGCCTGCCGTATCGTGGGGAGGAATGTTGAGTGACGGGCGCCAGTATTTGGCTACAAGCTGGTGGGTGGCTACTTTTCCGGGTATTGCTATTACGATTACCGTGCTCGCCATTATATTTGTCGGAGATTGGCTAAGGGATTGGCTTGATCCCAAGCTGGATGTATAGCAGGTCAGTTGATGGTTCGGCATAGGCAGGAAAGGAGAGATAGAATGCCGGAAATGTTGCTGGAGGTCAAGGATTTACAGACCTCGTTCATGACGAAGTCTGGTGTGGTCCCGGCAGTCAATCGGGTATCGTTCCATGTAGCCAAGGGAGAAACGCTGTGTATTGTCGGTGAATCAGGCAGCGGCAAAAGCGTGACCTCGTTGTCCATCATTGGATTGATAGATCGGCCGGGGAAGGTCGTAGGCGGCGAAATTGTACTGGAAGGCTGTAATTTGTTGGAGCTGAAGCCCAAAGAAATGCGTAAAATTCGCGGTAACGAAATCTCGATGATTTTTCAGGAGCCTATGACTTCGCTGAATCCCGTGTTTACGATCGGCAGCCAAATTTCGGAATCACTACGAACTCATACGGGATTGAGTAAACAGGAGGCCAGGCTCAAAAGCATCGAGATGCTGAAACTGGTCGGCATTTCCCATCCCGAAAAGGTCATTCATTATTTTCCTCATCAATTATCGGGCGGTATGAGACAACGAGTCATGATTGCGAGCGCCTTGTCCTGCCACCCCAAGCTGCTCATTGCGGATGAGCCTACAACGGCACTGGATGTAACCATTCAGGCGCAAATCATGGATCTAATCGGACAACTGAGCGACACGCTGGAGATGGGCGTCATCTGGATTACTCATGATCTGGGCGTGGTGGCTGAAATGGCAGACCGGGTTGCGGTAATGTATGCCGGTGAAATTGTGGAGGAAGCGTATGCAGTTGATTTGTTTGACCGTCCGCTTCATCCGTATACGATAGGTCTGATGCATTCGCTACCCCAAATGGATGGATATCAGGAGGAATTATATTCGATCCCCGGGACAGTACCTCAACTGTCGCAGCTTCCGAAAGGGTGTGCCTTTCAATCACGTTGTCCTGTGGCGACAACCAGATGTATGTTGGACAAGCCAGAGCTGGAACAGGTGGAGGCAGGTCATGTCGTGCGTTGCTTTTATCCCGGCGCTAAAGGGGAGGTGCTATGAGCTTGGCCATTTCGGAAGAGAAGCCTTTGCTTGAGGTCAAGGACTTGAAAAAATATTACCCAGTAAAAACAGGATGGTTATCACGCAAAACCGGTTATGTTCGAGCGGTGGACGGTCTTAGCTTTTCGGTTAACCGGGGGGAGACGCTGGGTATTGTCGGTGAATCAGGTAGCGGGAAAACGACGCTGGGACAGATGATTTTACAATTGCAGGAGCCGACAGGCGGTGAAGTCTGGTTCGACCAGCGTAAATTGACAGGGATGAGCGGTAAGACATTGCGTCATGTTCGTGCCGATTTGCAGCTCATTTTTCAGGACCCTTACGCTTCTCTGAATCCACGAATGAAAATTAAGGATATTATCGCAGAGCCGCTGATCATTCGCGGGGAAACAGAAGGATTGCAGTTAAGAAAGCGAATTAGCGAATTGATGGAAATTGTCGGCTTGGGAGAGCATCATCTGAATCGGTATCCGCACGAATTCAGTGGTGGACAGCGGCAGCGGATCGGAATCGCCCGGGCATTATCGCTAAATCCAAAGCTGATTGTTTGTGACGAGGCGGTTTCGGCGCTCGATGTTTCGATTCAGGCTCAGATTTTAAATCTATTGAAAAGGCTGCAAAAGGAATATCAGCTAACGTATATTTTCATTGCTCACGGTCTTGCCTCCGTTAAATTCGTCAGTGAACATATAGCTGTCATGTATTTGGGCAGGATCGTTGAAATGGGGCAGAGGGATGAGCTGTTTGCTCACCCCAAGCACCCGTATACGAAGTCATTACTGTCGTCCATTCCTGTATCTCATCCACGGAAAACCAAGGAGAGGATTTTGTTGAAGGGCGACATTCCAAGTCCGATCAACCCGCCAAGCGGTTGTAGCTTTCATACTCGTTGTCCAATGGCTCAGGATATTTGCAAAAGTCAGATTCCAGTCTTCGAGCAGCATAAAGACAGGCATGGCGTAGCCTGCCATTTTCCAATGTGAGTGACGATGTAAGCAACACATACAGGAACAAATGCGGAAACTCAAATGAACCAGAGTGTGAGGTGAGGGAAAGTGAGTTATCAACGTCAAATGATTTTGAATTTTTTTATGAATAGTACAGGCTTTCATGAAACCGCGTGGAGGCATCCTCTGGCAGAGCCGGCGGGGGTAACAGATTTTTCTTTATATAAGAAGATGGCGCTTATTGCAGAACAAGCCAAATTCCATACGATATTTTTGGCAGATTCTTACGAGTTGGGCGAGAAAGTCAAGCATCAGGCATTAAACCGTCTGGAGCCGTATACGCTGCTGGCGGCTTTAGCTGCGGTAACGGAGCGCATAGGATTGGTGGCTACGGTATCTACTTCTTATACAGAACCTTTTCACACAGCCCGTCTGTTTGCTTCGCTGGATCATTTGAGTCAGGGGCGTGCAGGCTGGAACATTGTGACGACAGGCATCGGCAACACGCATCTGAATTTCAGCAGAGAGCAGAATTTTGAGCATACGGAGCGCTATGAACGGGCCTTGGAATTTGTACAGTTGACGACCAAGCTGTGGGATAGCTGGGAAGACGATGCGCTGCTGTTTAACAAAGACGAGGGACTATATGCCGATACGGACAAAATCCATGCGATTCGCCATAAAAGCGAGCGCTTCTCGGTCGAAGGTCCGCTGAATCTTCCACGCCCTCCGCAGGGCTATCCGGTGCTGGCACAGGCGGGTTCGTCGGAGGATGGGAAGGAACTGGCCGCCCGGACGGGAGAAATGATCTACACGGCCCAGCAGACGTTAAAGGATGCACAGGCGTTCTATGCTGACGTGAAATCGAGAGTGGAGAAATACGGACGTAATCCGGAGGATGTCAAAATCGTACCGGGCTTTAGCTTGATCGTCGGAGCTACCGAATCTGAGGCGAGAGAGAAGGAGGCTGAGCTGCGCGAGTCGGTTATACCCGAGCTTGGGCTACAGCGGTTGTCTAACCGACTGAAGGTGGATTTGTCCGCCTATCCGCTGGATGGTCCGGTTCCGCAGTTGCCTGACCCTGCCACCATTAATGAGAACCGGAGTCGGTTTGAATTAATGAAAAATATGATCGAAACCGAAAAGCTGACGATTCGCCAATTGATCGAAAGGGCTTCCGGGGGCAATGGCCACCGTACCTTTGCCGGGACGGCTGTCCAGATTGCCGACGAGATGGAGGAATGGTTCAGTCAGGGAGCCTGTGACGGCTTTGTAATCCGGCCGCAGCAGTTGCCGACCGGGCTGGAGGATTTTGCTCGCCTTGTCGTGCCTGAGCTCCAACGCAGAGGATTATTCCATACGGAGTATGAGGGAAGAACCCTGCGTGAGAATCTCGGTCTATCTCGGCCGACGAATCAATTTGCTGCCAAGTTACAGAAGGGGAAAGGAGTTCTTCATACATGAGCGAAGGAAGAAAACTGAAATTCGGATTGTTCATTCAGGCTGCCGGTCACCATACATCGGGCTGGCGGCACAAAGATGCCCAATCGGGAAGTGAAAATTTTGAATTAATCAAGCAACTGGCTCAAACAGCCGAGCGGGCCAAACTGGATATGGTTTTTCTCGCTGATGGTCTGATCACGTCTCCCGATGCTGCGGCATCCGTCATCGCCCGTTTTGAGCCGATTACATTGCTGGCTGCCTTATCTACGGTCACCAGCCGGATCGGTCTTGCTGTCACAGCCTCAACGACATATTACGATCCTTTTAATATCGCCCGCTTGTTAGCATCTGTGGACCAACTGAGCCAGGGGCGAGCAGCATGGAATGTTGTCACAACCTCATCACCTGAAGCGGCCAAAAACTTTTCGCGGGAAGATCACCCGGATCATCATTTGCGGTATGAACGCGCTGCGGAGTTTGTCGAGGTCGTCAAAGGGCTGTGGGATAGCTGGGAACAGCAGCCCTACATTGTGAATAAAGAAACGGGAGAGTACATCGACAAGAGCAAGCTGCATGAGCTGAATCATGAAGGCACATTTTTCTCCGTAAAAGGGCCGCTTAATGTCACGCAAAGTCCTCAAGGCCATCCAGTCATTATTCAGGCAGGATCATCTGGCCCGGGCCAGGATCTCGCTGCCCGGATTGGTGAAGTGGTGTTTACGGCACAGCAATCCTTGGAGGATGCACAGCAGTTCTACAGTCATCTGAAAGCACAACTGCCCAAATACGGTCGTACCGCTGAGCATCTACACATCATGCCAGGATTGCTTCCGGTTATCGGTGCCACAGAGAAGGAAGCTCATGAAAAATATGAATATTTGCAAAGCTTTATTGATGACTCCTTCGCTTACGACTCCTTGTCAGAGAGATTTCAGTATGATATGAGGGCTTATTCTTTGGATGAACCGGTTCCGGATATTCCGGAAGCGGACGGGCGAAAGAGTCGTCCTCAACTGCTGCTCAAGCTTGCACGCGATAAGGGGTACACGTTGCGCCAGCTGTACAAGGAGGTTGCCGGAGCGCGTGGGCACCGCATTGTGACGGGCACGCCTCTGCAAATTGCAGATCACATCCAGCAATGGTTCGTGGGATATGCCGCCGATGGGTTTAATATTATGCCGCCTTATGTACCGGGTGGATTGGATGAATTTGTGGGCGGTGTAATCCCTGAACTTCAGAATCGCGGGTTGTTCAGGACAGAGTACGAGGGCAGCACGCTGCGGGAGCATCTGGGCTTACCTGTCCCGGTAAACCGCCATACACGCGTGGCTTCACCATAAACAACCAAAAGCAACCAAGAGGAGAGAACGATATGTCGAGCATAGACCAACCATTTAAGGAGCTTCCGACAACCAGTATTTCAGATGTTCTGGGCGGATTAACCAATCTGGATTATGATATTAAGCCGATACACGGGCACTGCAAGATTGCAGGCAGAGCATTTACCGTGACTATACCTGCGGGAGATAATTTGGCCGTGCTTCGGGCCATTCGGGAAGCTAACCCCGACGATGTGTTGGTTATTGACGCCAAGGGAGATACCAGCCGTGCGGTGGCGGGTGATTTTGTGGCAGGATTAGCGCAGACACTGGGGTTGCAGGGGATTGTAGTGGACGGCGTGATTCGCGATATTGAGGGGGTCCGAACGCTGAACTTTCCCATTTTTTCCAGAGGGACTACGATTGCCTCGGGCAATAAATATGGTGGAGGCAAAACGAATGTACCCGTATCGGTTGGCGGAGTAAGTATCCAACCCGGAGACTGGATTGTTGGGGATATTGACGGCGTCGTGGTTGTTCCACAGGGGATGGAGCAGCAGGTGGCTGAAGAAGCGAGGCTGAAATATGCTCAGGACCAGCGGCGGGAGACAGAAGTGTCCGGCAATAAAGAAGCAGCACTGCGTTATCTGGACAAGGTACTCGGATTAGGCGCAGGCTCCATTTAATTATACACATACAGAAAAACCATCTACCCCTTTAGAGGAGCGATAGATGGTTTTTCTGTATGTGTACTTTTCAGTATGTTACGCTTTTTGACAACAAGGTAGCAGACCTTTTATGCTGTGGGGGGGAAGTTTCCGCTTCATAAGAGCCAAATTCGGTTTAATGAAGAGATGGGATTTATCGAAGTAAAGAAGGAAGGAACCTGTTATGGAGAGAAGACATAGGAGAAGGACAGGCGGCAAGCCTAAGAATAAAAAAAGGTTTACCGCTCTATATATTTCATGTATTGTTTTGTTTCTGATTGCGGTGGGAGGATATCTGTTCCGTAAACAGCTGACGCTGGTGGCCTTTGACTGGTTCGTATCTCCGACGTTGGAGAGCAAGCTGGAGAAGTCCTTTCAGCCGCGCCAATCGGAGGGACAGAAGCAGTCGGAGCCGGTTGCTTATCGGAAAGAGCCGTTTTCGGTGCTGCTGCTCGGTACGGACCAAAGGCCGAACGAGAAGGCGCGTGGCCGCTCGGATACGGTTATTTATGCGGCTGTACGGCCTGCGGAATCGCGTGTGCTTCTGGTTTCCCTTCCAAGGGATACGTATGTCCAGATTGTCGGACATGATCCAAATCATGACGGTGAGGATGATTTTGATAAGTTGGGGCATGCTTATGCGTTCGGAGGCGAGGATATGTCCATAGCTACGGTAGAGAAGCTGATGGAGCATAAGGCCGATTATTATGCTACGATTAATTTCCAGGGTATTCAGGATGCTGTAAATGCGGTGGGCGGGGTTGAGCTTCCCATCGATAAGCCGATTGAGAATAAAAATCCGCTGCATATCAAGTTCCGCATCGAGGCGGGCAAGCCGCTTTATAATGGCGAAGAAGCGATGTATTATGTTAGATATAGGGAAGACAGCGACTTTAACCGTACCAAACGGCAGCAAATTTTTCTGAATGCAATGGCGGATAAGCTGCTGAATATCAACGAAATCTCCAAGATTCCGGAGCTGCTCGATATTATGGGAGCCAATTTCAAGACGGACATGGAGCCTACTTTTATTACAGGACTTGGCAAGCAGGCCATTTCGCAGGGGCAACCACAAATTTCGAGCTTTACGATTACAGGGGAAGGTTTCAAGAAAAAGGGCCTGTATTATGACCGGGCCAATGAACAGGAACTCGAATACGCCAGACTTATGATCGCAAACTGGCTGGATTCTGGCACAACCCCGCAGACGCTGAAGCTTCCCGACAAGCAGGACATTCAGTGAGTAATCATTTGATTTTACAATTGATTTTGAGGGGGATTCTTTTCTCATGAATATCGCTTTTTTCTTGCTTCCCAAACAAGAGGTTGCTTTTGTCACGGCGGATGCAACTTTACGGCAAACGTTGGAGCGAATGGAGCATCACCGCTTCACGGCGGTTCCGATTTTGGATAAGGAAGGTAGATATACCGGCACGGTTACAGAGGGTGATCTGCTGTGGCATATGAAGGAATCTGAGGGGAAAATAACCTTTGAAAACGCTTCGAAGTTTATGCTCAAGGACGTCCCGCTTCGGGTTTCGATAAAGCCGGTGTCCATTGATGCCAATATGGAGGATTTAATTAATTTGGCTAAGGTGCAGAACTTTGTACCTGTGGTGGATGATATGGAACGGTTTATTGGCATTGTCCGCCGTAGCCAGATTATTGAATATTGTGAAAAATTCGTGTCGAGAGAATCGCTTAACTCGTCATCCTAAAGCAAGCAGCATAGCTGCTTTGAAAATAACTATTTATCCTATGGGGTAACAGTTATTTTCAAAATAGGATATGCTATAATGGAGAATAAAGCTTTTTCAGAGGGGTGTGACTCTTCATCATATGCCTAAAGAAATGGATGTAGTTAAACGGGCCAAGGTGATTGAATGGCTCAAAACAGAGGTACTTGATCAGGTTTCCCGTCTGTTTAAAGCGATGTGGGAGGGCAGTACAGCCCACATTGGCGATTGTCTGGCGAGTCTGATGATGAGCAGTTATATTTTGGGAAGACGTCTTGGGGTGCCTTACCGTGAATTGGATGATCTCCTCATCGACAAGCTAAGAAAGCACAGAAAAGAAGGACACCAGCTGGAGGATTGGTATCAGGACATATCCGCACTGGAAGAACATATGCGTAAGAGGTGAAAACTTTGAAATTCCGCTTGGCAACTGTAGCATGGAGCGTTATTTATTTGCTTCTGCTGCTGTCTCTATTGACACCCTTAAGAATCTTTACCGTATTTTTGCTGATTGTGCCTGGCGTTGTATTGTTTTCATCGCTGCCTTTCAAGGGATTTCTGATTCATGTCATACCGGTGCTGTTGATTATAGCGCTACAAGATGTATATTTGCTGCTTCCCGCGATTTATTTTCTGATCCCCGCCTTGTTAATGGGACGGGTATATAAAAAGGGAGCACCTGCTTTTCAGGCGTTGATGACCGGAACGGGTGTGATTTTAGCCGAGTTGTTGGTTGTATTGCTCATCGCTACGTATACCTTCGGGTTTGATCTTTCGCAGTATCTTCGTGATCAGGCTGCTATATCGGCAAATCTGGTACAGCAAATCCTAAATGGCAATCCGATGCTTCCTGGCATGAATTGGACAGCAGAAGATACACAGAGACTCGGTACGATGATGATCGGCAAAGTTCCATATGTGCTGATCCTGACCTCGTTTTTACTGGCTGTGATCACGCACGCTCTGACGCGTCCGGCATTGAGTAGCCTTGATGTGCCTGTACGCAAAATGAAGCCTGCCCGAGAATGGAGACTGCCACGCGCGCTCATCTGGTATTACCTGCTGGCGATTGTGTTTGAGTGGGTGGCTATGTCCTCTGACAGCAGTTGGGTTCAGGCGGTTTCTGTTAGTATGTTGCCGCTGATTCATGCGTGCTTTATTATCCAGACGATCGGATTTATTTACTTCTGGACGCATAGCCGTAACATGAGCCCTGTGATCGCGGTGCTGCTATCGCTCGTCGTTCTGGTGTTCCAGCCACTCCGCATTATCGGTATTATTGATTTGGCCTTTCCGCTGCGTGAAGCTATTACAAGATCAAAGAAATAGGGTGAACAGTCATGCCTAAATTTCTACAAAAACGCTGGCACGGCTATCAGACTGTCTGGGCGTTTTTACTGCTGCTGGTGCTTGTCATATGTATTTCCATGTATAACTGGGAACTGGGTGTGATGGGACTGGTGCTGTCATTCTTGCTCGGCGGGCTGATGCTGAAGACGGAATTGGATTTCCGTCGGGAACTGAATCAATATATCAGCGGCCTTTCCTTTCGCATCAAGCGGGTGGAAGGGGAAGCGGTCAGCTCACTGCCGTTTGGCATCATTTTATACAGTGAAAATCGAACGGTAGAATGGCACAATCGGTTCGCTGGGGAAATGTTCGAGGACCAGTCACTGATAGGCGAGCCGCTCCAGGACCTTTTTCCCCAGCTGGCAGGAGCTTTGGGTGCCAAAAAGGAAACGAAGGAGCCTGTGCGTGAGCTAAAGGTAGAGCTACAGCATGATGAGCGCTATTATCAGTTCCTCATCGTGCTGGATGAGCGTCTGATTTATTTGTATGAAGTAACGGAGTTGGCGGTGCTGCGCAAGCAGTATGAGAACGAGCGGCTGGCGCTCGGCATCGTTATGCTTGATAATATGGATGAAGCTGCTCAGGGAATGGACGATCAGCAACGTACCGCGCTTATTGCGAAGGTGTCGAGCGAGATTACAGCATGGGCGAACCAGTACAATATTTATTTGCGCCGTTTGTCATCCGAGCGCTATCTCATCATGCTGAATCACAAGGCGCTTCAGGAGCTGGAGCAAAGTCGATTCGTCATTCTGGATACGGTGCGGGAAATGACTGCCGATTTGAAAGTGCCGATGACACTGAGCATCGGTTTGTCCTTCGGCGCGGAGAGCATCAAGGAGCTGGGTGAGCTGGCTCAGTCCAGTCTGGATATGGCGCTCGGACGGGGTGGCGACCAAGCGGCGGTGAAGGCCGGACAGCGTCTATCTTTTTACGGCGGCAAGTCCAATGCTGTCGAAAAGCGTACACGGGTGCGCGCGCGGGTCATTGCGCACGCGCTGCGTGACCTGATGCAGGAGAGCGACCGCGTGCTGATCATGGGGCACAAAATACCGGACATGGATGCACTGGGAGCAGCCATTGGGGTGTGGAAGGCGGCAGCGCTCTACAACGTAGAGGCGCACATCGTGCTGGATAAATCCAATCCGTCCATCGACCGGATGATGGAGCAGGTGAACAAGGACGAGAATCTGTCGGCAGCGCTCATGACACCAGAGCAGTCGCTCCAGTTGATGACCGAGCACAGCCTGCTGGTCGTGGTGGATACGCACAAGGCCTCGATGACGATTGAGCCAAAATTGGTGCAGACGGCGAGCAGGGTGGTCGTTGTAGATCATCATCGTCGGGGCGAGGAGTTTATTAACGACTCTGTTTTGATTTATCTGGAGCCATATGCGTCGTCGGCTTGTGAGCTGGTGACAGAGCTGCTGCAATATATTCATGAGAAGGTTCAACTGACGCCGCTGGAGGCGACATCGTTGCTTGCAGGGATTACGGTGGATACCAAGCATTTTTCCTTGCATACAGGCTCGCGGACGTTTGAGGCTGCCGGTTTTTTGCGGCGTAGCGGGGCGGATACAGTGATGATCCAGCGTTTGTTAAAAGAGGACCTGGATGAATATATTGCTAAGGCGGAAATTATTAAGCATGCTAAAATGATATATGGGCACATCGCGCTTGCGGTGACAGAGCCCGGACAGAAGATACCGCAGCTCCTGATTGCTCAGGTGGCGGATTCATTACTCAATATGACGGATGTACTGGCCTCTTTTGTGGTCAGTGAACGTCCTGACGGCCTGGTGGGGATCAGCGCCCGTTCACTCGGACGCATGAATGTACAGGTCGTCATGGAACGGCTAGGCGGCGGAGGACATCTGACGAATGCGGCGGTTCAGCTGGATTGTCCGCTGGAGGAAGCCAAACGCAGAGTGGTCGACGTGCTGGCCGAAATTGATGGGGAAGAGGGGTTATTTGAATGAGAGTGATTTTTATTAAAGATATGAAGGGCCAAGGCAAGAAGGGACAAATTAAGGAAGTATCGGATGGGTACGCAGCGAATTTCCTGCTGCCGCGCGGTATTGCCCGCCCGGCGACGGAAGGGAATATGAAGACGCTGGAGAACCAGAACGCTGCTGAGGAAAAGCGCAAGCAAGAGGAAAAGGAAGAGGCGCAGGCACTCGGCAAAAAGCTGGAATCCACAACCGTTCAGCTGAAAGCAAAAGCTGGTGAAGGCGGTCGACTGTTCGGCGCAATTACAAGCAAGCAAATCGCGGAAGCGGTCGCTGCAACGGGGATTAAGCTGGACAAACGCAAAATCGAGCTGGAAGAACCGATTCGTACGTTGGGCGTGACTCAAATGACCGTTAAGCTTCATCCTGAGGTCAAAGCTACGCTGAAGGTACAGGTGACCGAAGAATAATTATGGGCGGCGAATTTTTCGATCGGATTCCTCCGCAAAATCTGGAGGCAGAACAGGCGGTTATCGGGTCCATTTTGCTCCAGTCCGAAGCACTGATTACAGCGATGGAGCGGGTGCAGACCGAGGATTTTTACGATAAGGCTCACCAGATGATTTACGAAGCGATGATTGAGCTGGGTGAATCCGGACAGCCGATAGACTTGGTTACACTGACCTCGAAAATTCAGGACAAGGGTCAGCTGGAGGATATCGGGGGCGTCAGCTATCTGGCGAAGCTGGCTCACGGGGTGCCGACAGCGGCTAACGTGGATTATTACGCTCAGATTATTGAAGAAAAGGCGATGCTCCGCCGATTGATTCGTGCAGCCACGCAGATTGTGAGCGAAGGCTATAGCGGCGGCGAGGACGTCGCTGGTATGCTGAGCGATGCCGAGCGCAAGATTATGGAGATATCCAATGGGCGCTCGGGCAGCGGCTTTATTGCCATCCGCGATGTCGTGATGGAAGTGTTCGACCGGGTCGAATTGCTGCATCAGAACAAGGGCAATACGACCGGGATTCCGTCCGGCTTTGTTGATTTGGACAAGATGACGGCGGGTTTCCAGCGCAATGATCTAATCATTGTGGCAGCTCGTCCATCCGTGGGTAAAACGGCGTTCGCCCTGAATATTGCGCAAAACGTTGCGGTTCGGGCGAAGGAGACGGTAGCCATCTTCAGTCTGGAAATGTCGGCGGCCCAGCTCGTTCAGCGGATGATCTGCGCCGAGGCCAATCTGGACGCGAACGTCATGCGGACAGGTGATTTTAAAGGCGACGACGATTGGGCGAAGCTGACGATGGGCATTGCGGCCTTGTCAGAGGCCGAGATCTATATTGACGATACGCCGGGTATTACTGTTGCGGATATCCGTGCCAAGTGCCGCCGTCTCAAGACGGAAAAAGGACTCGGCATGATCGTGATCGACTACTTGCAGCTCATTCATGGGCGCGGGAAATCGGGCGAGAATCGGCAGCAGGAGGTATCCGAAATTTCACGGACCTTGAAGCAAATTGCCCGTGAGCTGGAAGTGCCTGTAATCGCCCTTTCCCAGTTAAGCCGGGGTGTAGAGCAGCGTCAGGACAAGCGTCCGATGATGAGTGACTTGCGGGAATCCGGTTCCATTGAGCAGGATGCTGATATCGTCGCGTTTCTGTACCGGGATGATTACTATAATCAGGAAACGGAAAAGAAAAATATTATTGAGATTATCATTGCCAAGCAACGTAACGGCCCGGTCGGTACGGTAGAGCTGGTGTTTCTCAAAAATTATAATAAATTCGCCAATTATGAGCGTGCCCATTCGGATGCGTTCGCTGGATAACGGAATGATATATTTGAAAAAAGGCTCTTTCGACGCGGTTTGCGCGATGTCGAAGGGCCTTTTACATATCATGCTCATATGTTTTCATATAAGGACCGAAACTCTCAATTACGAACAATACTATTTTCATGTGATATAATGTTCGCTTTTTATTTGACTTTAAAAAATGGTGCTGTTACACTTATAGTGCTGCTTCAACGCAGTGGGGAGATCATTACGCCCGGGGCTTTCCGTACCTACGGAATGTCTGCGACGGACGTTTTTTCCTGCTGTCCGAGAACGTTCTATATCTGTCCGCTCAGGCGGTTGAAGTCAGATATACGTAGCGCGTCAGCCCAAAATCAGAGTGTCTGTGGGCACTCCACGGAGGAATGAAACATGTCAACTGTAGTCGTTGTGGGAACACAATGGGGAGACGAAGGCAAAGGTAAAATTACGGACTATCTGGCGGAAAGCGCTGAAGTGGTGGCCCGTTACCAAGGCGGAAACAATGCCGGTCATACGATTCTCATTGACGGTAAAAAGTACAAGCTGAGCCTGATTCCATCCGGCGTTTTTTATGAAGATAAAAAGTGTGTCATTGGCAACGGCATGGTAGTTAATCCGGCCGCTCTTATTGAAGAAATTACTTACATTCACGATAATGGCTTTTCTACGAAAAATCTGGTCATTAGCGACCGTGCACATGTTATTATGCCATACCACATCACGTTGGATGTGCTGGAGGAAGACCGCAAAGGACCTAACCAAATCGGTACGACGCGTAAAGGGATCGGCCCTGCTTATATGGATAAAGCTGCACGTAATGGTATTCGTATTGCTGATTTGCTGGATGCAGAGGAATTCGAAAAGAAGCTGCGCCATCAAACAAAAGAGAAGAATCAAATGATTGAACAAGTATACGGCGGCAAGCCGCTGGATGTAGAAGAAATACTGAAACAATACCTGGAGTATGCAGAATTTGTTCGTCCTTATGTAGGGGATACGTCTGTTGTGTTGAATGATGCGATTGATGCGAATCAAAAGGTACTGTTCGAGGGCGCGCAAGGCGTTATGCTCGATATCGACCAAGGTACGTATCCGTACGTTACGTCCTCGAACCCATCGGCTGGCGGCGTATGTATCGGTTCCGGTGTAGGCCCGTCCAAGATTCAACAAGTCATCGGTGTAGCTAAATCCTACACAACTCGTGTCGGTGACGGTCCGTTCCCAACGGAACTGAATGATGAAATCGGCGATTACATCCGTGAAACAGGTCATGAGTATGGTACCGTTACAGGTCGTGCTCGTCGTGTTGGCTGGTTTGATAGTGTGGTTGTACGTCATGCCCGTCGTGTCAGCGGACTTACAGGTTTGTCCTTGAACTCGCTGGACGTATTGACAGGTCTGAAAACGGTGAAAATTTGCACAGGCTACAAGTATCGCGGTGAGGTGATTACGCATTATCCGGCTAGTTTGAAAATGCTGGCGGAGTGCGAGGCCGTATACGAGGAACTGCCAGGCTGGAGCGAAGACATTACTGGCGTGAAAACGCTGGAGGAACTGCCTGAGACTACTCGTAATTACGTACAACGCGTATCTGAGCTGACAGGTATTCCAATTGCAATCTTCTCTGTTGGTCGTAACCGTGACCAAACGAACCAGGTGCTTCCGATTTACCTGTAAGCTAGCAGAATTGTTTTCATCTGTTAAGGCGTTATGCATAGCTATTCCTGCACGACCAAGGAGAGAGAGGCTGTTAAAAGCCCCCCTCTCCTTTTTTTATGTAAAAACCGTTCCTCTGATTTCCTTCCCCTTTACAAAATCTTATCGCCCATGTCGATTTGTGATAACAAACCCTCTCTATAATCCAGATAGAAAGAGATTCGGACGTCTAGACGTCTTGAGAGGGATGAATTATGAACTGGTATCTTCGCTCACTTGGCACACGCAAAATTGTGGAGTTCATCGTGCTCGTTATTTTCGTCATTTTTTTCCTGGGGCCTCTGACTAACCTGTTGCTGCTGGCGGTTTCAGGAAAATGGCAGTATCCTGCACCGCTGCCACAGAGCTTGTCACTGGAATGGTGGAAATTTGTATTGACCCAGGATGATGTGCTCAGCTCCATATCTCTATCCTTCCTGATCGCCATTACGGTTACCGTGTGCTCGATTATCGTATGTGTTCCCGCTGCCTACGCCTTCGCGCGGATTTCGTTTCCGCTGAGTAAGTGGTTTTTGTTTTCATTTTTGCTCACGCATGCTTTTCCAAAAATGGGGCTGTACGTGTCTATCGCGGTGTTGTTCTACAAGTTCGGGCTGATGAACACCTTTACGGGCATTGTATTGATCCACATGGTGAACACGCTGATGTACATGACCTGGATTCCTTCCTCTGCGTTCCGCAGCGTCCATCGTGCTCAAGAGGAATCTGCCCGGGATGCCGGGGCGGGACCGTTACGGGTTTTCTGGAAAATTACGTTCCCCATGGCGCTGCCCGGCATTGTGGTCGCTTCCATCTTTACATTTCTCGCTTCATTAGATGAGGCGCAGGGAACGCTGCTCGTCGGGACACCAGACTATAAAACGATGCCTGTCATTATGTATTCCATTATTGCGGATTATCCGAGTACTACGGGTGCTGTATTCTCCGTCATTTTGACTCTGCCCACAGTGATCTTGCTGCTGGCCGCAAGGCGTTTCGTAAGTGCGGACGTGCTGGCTGGCGGATTCCAGGTGAAATAATGCAATTGGTAAAAAGGAGCCAAAGCTAATGTCCATTCAATTATCCATTCGTGAGTTAACCAAGCGCTTTAAGACGGGAGACGGAGTCAAGGGCATCTCACTTGACGTGATGAAAGGGGAGCTTGTAACCCTGCTCGGTCCTTCCGGCTGTGGTAAAACAACCGTGCTTCGCTCCATTGGCGGCTTTCTGGACCCGGACAGTGGCGACATTCAGATTCAGGGTAAAAGTGTGCTCAAGTTGCCACCCGAAAAACGCCCAACCGCTATGGTGTTCCAAAGCTATAATTTGTGGCCGCATATGACGGTGTATGACAACCTTGCTTTCGGGTTGAAGATTCGTAAGGTGAAAAAGGCAGAGATTGACCGCCAGGTGAAGGAGGCGCTGGCGCTGGTTCGGCTGGAGACGGCAGAGCGTAAAACGCCGGGGCAGCTCTCGGGCGGTCAGCAGCAGCGGGTAGCACTTGCTCGGGCTCTGCTGCTAAAGCCGGATGTATTGCTGCTGGACGAGCCTTTTTCAGCGCTCGATGCCAAGCTGCGCATGGAGATGAGGGAGGAGCTGCGCGACATCCAGACCCAGACGGGGATGACGATGGTGTTCGTCACCCACGATCAGGAGGAGGCCTTATCCATTTCCGACCGGATCGTCGTTATGAATGCGGGTCGGATTGAGCAGCTCTCGTCACCGCAGGAGATTTATGACAAGCCACAGTCGCTTTTTGTAGCGGGCTTTATTGGTCGCATCAATTTATTAAAGGGGGTGAGTACAGGTCGCAGTGTGTCCGTGAGCGGAATTGCGTTCGCGCAGGAGCATGAATACAGCGGTGAATCCATGGTCGGTGTAAGGCCAGAGGATATTGTTCTGACGACGGAAGAAAACGGCTCTCTAGCCGGAACGATCAGGCAAGTGATGATTCTCGGGCATTATGCGGAGGTTTCGCTGGATAGCGGTACCGATCATCTGAAAATGTTTGTGCCACGTGAACGGGCGGCCGATCTGCGCAGTGGAGAGCAAATCAGATTCAGCTTCAGTAAAATTGTTACTTTTCCAGCAGCACAGTGAAGATTCACGATCAACCTCTACATCGCATCAATGTCCATCATGAACGCATCATCTGGTGATGCTGCGAACTTGTGCAACTATCTAAAGGAGGCAACAACGTGTTTGGGAAAAAGAAGATGGGTCTGATTTTGTCTGGGGTGCTTAGCTTATCGTTGTTGGCTGGATGTGGAAACGGTGGTAATGCCGCTACAGCTACAGGGGAAGCCAAGGATACGAAAGCGGGAGCAGCTACGGGAACGACAGAAATCTCCTTGTACACTGGCGGTTCTTTGAACGTCAAAGAGCTGTGGGAAACGTTAATCAAGGACTTTGAAGCTAAAAATGATCACGTTAAGGTCAAACTGGTGTATTTGCCAGCGGGAACCGGGGGCGCATCTACACTGGATCGTCTGATCGCAGCCAAGAAGAGCGGGCAAACCGATACAGATATCGACCTGTACGAAGGCAGTCTGGATGACATCACCAAAGGGGTAGGCGAAAAACTGTGGGAAACGGTAGACACCGCCAAAGTTCCGAACCTGGCGAATGTAGATGAAACGTATCTCAAGCAAGTAAACAATCAGGCCATTCCATACCGTGCCTCTTCGGTTGTTCTCGCCTACAACAGTGCAAAAGTAGCGACACCTCCGAAAACAGCGGATGAGCTGTATACGTGGATTCGTCAGCACCCGGGAAAATTTGCTTATAACGACCCGTCC
This sequence comes from Paenibacillus sp. RC73, assembly GCF_044908085.1. Taxonomy (NCBI): domain Bacteria; kingdom Bacillati; phylum Bacillota; class Bacilli; order Caryophanales; family Paenibacillaceae; genus Paenibacillus; species Paenibacillus sp. RC73. Next base: position 46,891 of record NZ_JBIYCV010000014.1, on the reverse strand, counting down.
ACGGGTGGATCGGGTAGCTCGTTTGTGAACACGGTTATCTATAATTTCCTTCCTCCAGAGGCGATGAACAGTGATGATCCGGCAAATATGAAGAAATGGGATCAAGGCTTCTCGTTGCTCAAGGAACTGGGTCCTTCGATGTACCAAAAGGGAGTCTATCCGAAAAAGAACCAAGGCACGCTTGATATTTTGGCAAGTGAAGAGGTGGACATGGTTCCGGCCTGGTCCGATATGGCGCTCGAACAACTGGCTAAAGGTCTGCTTCCAGACACGGTGAAGCTGACACAGATCGACCCTGCTTTTACAGGCGGTCCGTCTTATCTGATGGTTCCTTCGCTTTCCTCCAAAAAAGAAGCAACACAAGAATTCCTGAATTTTGTGCTGACGCCAGAAGCGCAAACGGTGGTCATCAACAAAATGTATGGCTATCCGGGGATTAAGTGGAGTCTGATGCCAAGTGAATTGCAAGAAAAATTCAACAGTGTATCTTCTGGATACCGTAGCTTTAACAGCGGCGAGCTCCAGCAGGAAATCTACAAACGCTGGCAGAGTGAAGTAGCGGGCGGTTAATCATGAGTTCATCGTCCAAAAGGGGGATGCTGGGGCTTGCCCTGGTCATCCCGTCTTTTCTCATTTTGCTGGTCGTCGTCATTATTCCGATTCTCTATGCCGTAAAGGAAAGCCTGATAGATCAGCATGGAACGGGCTACGGGCTGGCGAACTATATCCGCCTCTTTACGGAGCCTGCGATGCGAAAAAACATTATATATACGATCAATGTCACACTGGTCTCGACAGCCCTCACATTGGTCATCAGCTACGCTTTGGCGATTTATCTGCGATTTGGAAAAGGTTTTGTTGTCAAATGGATCGGCCGATTGTATTTTGTCCCGATGTTCGTTCCCGGCGTAATTGCAACCTATGCGATCATTACGATGTACGGCAATCATGGCTGGGCTGCACGCCTTTTGTTGCCGCTGGGTATTGAAACCATTCCGAGGATTATTTACGACTACAAAGGTCTGGTGCTGGCTAATCTGTGGTTTAACATTCCATTCGCCACCATGCTGCTAAGCTCGGCCCTTGCCAGCATTCCAAACGCTGTTGTGGAGAGTGCCAGAGACGCGGGAGCCAGCACGCTGCAACTGTTTGGGCGCTTTATTTTACCCCTTTCCTACAAAACGATGTGGGTTGCGGTGACCTTCATCTTTATGGGGATTATGGGCAGCTTCACAGCTCCGTTCCTGATTGGCGCCAACTCGCCGCAGGTGCTGGGTGTCGCAATGCAGCAGGTATTTTCCAGCTATCAGGAGACGCATACAGCCAGCGCTATGGCAGTGTTTATGTTTTTACTGTGTTCTTTTATGGGATACTTTTACATTCGAACCATGGTGAATGATGCGGATGCGAGCTAGACAGCCGCTATAAACTAAGGAGGTTACAGGGATGAACAGCCAAGCAGAGGTGCAGATTACCGGGTTTAGTGGGCGAGTGTGGGAAAAGGACCTGCTGGATTGCGGGTATCGGATTGCCTTACACAAAGCGGAGGTTGAACTCAGTCCGGGGAACGGATTCCGGTTCACGTTTTCCATGCCCGAAGACGGGTTCGCGGAGCTTGACCTGCTCGCCAGATCGGACAGTGACTGGGCTGCGACAGATCGGGAATCCGCCTTCGTGCGCCTCTACCTGAACGAAGCCTATAATCAGGATGTTATTTTGTATTATGGCAGCAGTCAGGGTGTGTACACCCGTTTGTTGGGGTATCTAAAAGAAGGCGATTATGAGGTCTATGCCGAATTTCGAGAACTGGAGTCGGCTCCGCTTGTATCCAGAGCATGGATTGACGGGGTTGAAATGCGCTGCGTGGCCGATTCGTCTCCAAGATCGCTGATTTATCGCCACACCCCACTTTTATACGGTCGCAATCTGGCACATCCCTATGAGAACCGCTTTACGGATACACCGCTTGTTCTGTTCTACTCCGTGGAAGAGAATGAGGGGAAAACGGTCATTGAATACCAGATGATGTACAGCCATGAGGATGAAGGAACGCCCGCACCGCTGCTCATGAGCAAATGGGGGAGAACCACCGATATCGAATGGATGTACCGCGTCGAGCTGGATGCCGGGGGCAATGTTCTGGATGCTGTTTTCCAGGGGGCACATCATATTACGACTGCGTTTAATGGCAACTATGATCTGGGCGGGCATCCTGTTCTCCAATCCGCAACAACCAATGGAAACTTTAAGGATGACATTTCATCGGACTATCGTTTTATGCTGCCGCCTGCTTTCCAGTGGAAGCCAGAGGAAGAGCCGCGTGAGGCGGTCATGAGTCGTTTTCCTTTTGCCTATCAGGTCACCGGGTGGGAGATGGAGCGTCAGCAGGAGCTGGAAATGCCGTCAAATGCGTCTTCCATTATGCTTGCCCACCAACGCAGCTATGTATTTATCCAGACTTCAAAACGCCCCTTAAGGGATTCCAGCAGTGAATTGTCTCCAGCGTCCAAGCCGGGCTTTAACCGACGCGAGGAAGATGCCTGTGTGGATATAGAGCTTCGCCTTCACGGGTCGGAGCAGTGGTATTCATCGTGCTATCATGATCTGCGACTGGGTGAATTCAGGGCTGCTTATGAGGGTGCAGAGTCGCATTTTTCTACAACGGTCAAGTTATCTGGAGAGGCTGTGCTTGAGGATATAGCTGAAATCAGAGCCGTATTGCTGGAGGGCGGTGCGGACAGCATGGAAGTGGCTGGACTGTATGCTTTTACGCTAAACGAGGAAAACCTGCCGCAGTTTCCTGGTATTCGTACAGATCGGGTGATTGAGCTAACGCGGCATCATCCAGCGGGTATTTTATGGGCAGCAGACAAAAACGGAGCGGGTGATGGCAATCATACTGTGAATCATATGGTGAACCGTACTGTGGATGACCCGACAAGTCAGGATGGGGAGTCATGAGCAGGCTACTGTATGTGGAAGGAACGGTCGATAGAACCTGCACCCAGAGCCATATTACGTACTCTTTTCACATCCCACAGCCGACTGACACGATCCGCATTCACTTCTCTTACACCCCCAAGTTATTGGAGGATCAGGAGCAAGCGCGAGAAATTATTGAGGAAAGCATGAGCAAATACGGATACGACGAACCGGGACATTCATCAGATCTGTGGAAGAAGTATATGCCACTGCAAAATTTATTGACGCTGTCTGTCGATGACCCTCTCCGCCATCGGGGAAATGCACACCGTCCCGAGATGCAGCAGGAGCATTGGCTCGGTTCGTCTGCGGCTTCGCCGGGATTCCTCGCAGGAGATAATCCGGCGGGAATGTGGCGGATTACCGTCAGTCTGCATGCCGTTGTGACCGAGACGCTTGTTTACCAAATTCACGTATTGGGGGAGGGAGCCATATATGCTTAAATGGATTCCGTCTGAGCTTCACACCCATACGCTTCACAGTGATGGAAAGCAAACGCTGGAGGAGCTTGCCCAAAGCGCAGCGGACCTCGGGCTTGAATGCATCGCTATGACGGATCACAATACCCAGTCGGCACTTGTGGATCAGGAACGGGTCCAGCAGCAGTTCGGTGTCCCGATCATTTCAGGGATGGAGTGGACGACCTTTTACGGACATTTGCTGACGCTGGGGGTAGACCGCTTTATTGACTGGCGAGTGCTGGGGCCGGATGACATTCATGAGGGAATCCGGCAAGTGCATGAGCAGGGAGGCATTGCAGGGCTTGCCCATCCATTCAGGATCGGAAGTCCGATCTGTACGGGGTGCTTTTGGGAATACACCATTCAGGACTGGCATGAGGTCGATTATATTGAGGTCTGGTCAACGCTTATGCCGTCTATTAAGCGGGATAGCCAGCGGGCGTTTGCCATGTGGACGGATTTATTGAATCAGGGGTATCGCATCACGGCTGTAAGTGGTCGGGACTGGCATGTATCCAAACCGGATGATGCGCTTCCGGCTGTCACGTATCTGGGTGTTCATGGTGAAGCAGAAGAGCAGGAGAGCTTAGTTAACCGGGCAGTCGAGGCGATCCGCCTCGGTTCGGTGTCGGTTACGATGGGACCGTTACTGACGATGTCGGCACAGGTTAAGGGCAGTGAAAAGCGATATCACATCGGCGAATGTGTAGAGCTGGCTGTGGAGGATTCACTGTCTGTGACGGTTCAATTGGATGTGGAAACGAGAGCAGGCCATTACAACCTTGAGCCTCAGAACCTTCGCCTTCTGCTGACAAGCGGCCAGGGGGTATGCTTCGAAACTTATATCCCTGCTCAATCAGGTGAATATACGCTATCATTACAAGATCCAACAGGAAAAGGCTGGGTGCGAGCCGAATTATATGGATATATGGAAGATTGCGTCACGATGATTGCCTTTACAAATCCGATGTATATCACTTGAACTCAGGTCACTATAATAGAAAGGCTGGGCTTTGGACGGTGTCAACAAAACAAGAGAACATTAAGCAGCTTATAGAGGAATATATAGAGGTCAACCAAATTGAGCCGGGCGAGAGGCTGCCTTCGGAAGCTGAACTTTCCCGATTGTTCTGCGTCTCGCGTGCGACGCTACGGGGAGCCGTCCGCCAGTTGGAAACGGAAGGCAAGCTGTTGGTGAAGCACGGGAGTGGTACGTTCGCTACTTGCCCGCTGCCGAGCATTCCAAGCTCGCTGGACCGCCTGTACAGCATCGGGGACATGATCCGTTCGGCAGGGTTGCGGGAAGACGAGCAGCTGGAATCTATCAAGAGGATGAAGGTTTGTCCTCCTGAAATTGCCGAACGAATGAGGTTTTCCGAGAATGAGCCCATGATCGTTCTGGAGCGTACTCGCACAGCCGATGGGGAAGCGGTAGCACATTCTATCAATTGGATGCCGGAGACATTAGCAGGTTCGATTTTGGACGGCGGGTCTTTTTCGGGTTCGCTTTTTCAAAGTCTGGAACTTAAAGCCGGGGTACGAATCGTTGGCGCGTATTCGGAGCTTACCGTCCCGAGTCATGACGATGCCCATATGACGCGTCTGTTGAAGCATCCGCAGGCCACGGTGTTACTGCTCAAGCAGCTTCATTACGATGAGCTGAACAGACAGGTGTTGTATTCACTGGATTATGTCCGCAGCGACATTTTCCATTTTTGGGTGCGCCGTACGCGCTGATTCATGTAAGAATTACATCTACTATCCAACCGTGCTAGTTTTACATATTCCAAGGGTTAAAAATCGTCATATCTCGTCAATACTGATCTATATGCACTTCATGATGATACACATGGCAAGATGCGTATAAGGAGGTAACGGGATATGAGGTGGCTTGGATGGCTGCTTAAAAAAGGAATAACAGTGGTGCTGGTCAGTGCTTTAACGCTGGCAGTAACAGGTGTGGTCGTGAATGCCTATGTTCAATCGCTGCTGCGGCAGTTTAACATTCAACTGGATCATCAGCCAGTATGGGGATTGGGTTGGCTGAATGGAAGCTCTGGCACCGATAAAAGTACAGGTACGGGAAAAAACAAAGCTACGGGTGGCGGTTCGGAAAGTGTAACACCGCCTGATGATGCTTTATCCGTCATGGGACAGGGCTTAGATGAGAGTGGGAGCGGCGCAGGAGGCACGGGTACCAGTGGGGCAACGAATGGGAAAACCCCGCAGGAGGGCGGTTCTTCGTCGACTGGTGCGTCACGGAACGCTACACCTGAAACGAGTATTGAAGGTCATGACCTGGTCATCACGCCCGATAATTTGACGGAAAAGAAGAACAGTTTACCCGCCGAGCAGAAGCAGGAAATTTTTGCGATTCTGATGAATAAATTGCCGCCTGAGGAAATGCAGAAAATATCTGCCGCGATGGAAGGCGGCCTGACCGAGCAGGAGCTGCAGGATATTCAGCAGGTGCTTGCGAAGTATCTAACGAAAGAAGAGTATAACAAGCTGATGGGTATGCTTAAATAGTAACGATTCGACTATGGGGAATGCTCATGCTCACAATAGGACTGTGGAATCCGCGCCGGGCGCGGATTTTTTTGCGTGTCAGGCAGAAATTGGAGTGGAGTTGAATTCTTTGTAAAGGCTATGTTAAAGTAAACAGTGTCGCGAAAAGGTTAAAATTTTGAAACCTTTTACGCAACTATGCAATGCTAGATAGCGACTAATATCATAGATACTTGTAAATACAGGCTGGAATCATAGCGAGAAAAACCAATAACGAACGCATTTATATAGAGATAAGATATGCTGAAAAGGAGAGAATCATGGAGGTTTTTAAGGGGAAGCATTCACCAGACAGCAGGAAAGAAGAATCAAGCGTTGAAAACAAGCCTGCTGGAGCAGCAGGAAAAATAGCAATGTGGTGGAACGGACGGAGAAAATGGTTGAGCTGGACCGCAGGCGGTGTGGTGATTGCAGGCAGTCTTATTTTTGCTGGCAATCAATATGTCGGAGCCAATACGGTTCCTTATTATAAAGTGTATGTAAAGGGTGTGGAGGTCGGAAGCATCCTCAATGAGCAACAGCTAAATCAACTGTATGCAACGAAGAGCAAGCAATATAAGGACAAGTATCCCGGTGTGGACATGGTGCTCAATACAAGCGCGGTAACGACAGGCATTGAAAAGGCGTATAAAGTGGATATCGACAGCGGAGCAACACTGAAGAAGCTGGACGGCATGCTCACCGCGTATGCCAAAGGAGTAGAAGTGAAGGTCAACGGCCAGACGGTCGGTATTGTAAAGGATAAAGCGACTGCACAGGCTGCTTTGAAGCAAGTGCAGAAGAAATACACACCTGCGGGTGAGGCCACGGCTACAGGCATCAAGGGACTGGTTCGCAAAACATCCGTGGGCAGCAGTCATGCAAGTACCAGTAGCAAAGCCCCTAAAGCATGGCTGGAGTCTGCCAGTATTCGTGAGAAAATTGCATATGAGCCTGTAAAAGCGGACCCGAATAAGGTGCTGACAGAGGCAGAAGCGGTTAAAGCACTGACTGAGGCGCGTGAGGCACCTGTAACGTATACGGTACAGGAAGGCGATTCCTTGTCGTCGATTGCGAATAAATTTAATATGACCGCTTGGGAGATTAAGCAGAACAACCCCGGCTCGCGTGAGCTGTATCTGCAAATCGGGGATGAATTGAAGCTTACCGCTCCAAAGGCTCCGGTTACGGTCCGGACGGTAGAGAAGGTCGTTGAGCAGATTGCCATTGAGCCTGAGATTGAGGTTCGCCAAAGTGACGAGCTGAAAGCAGGAGTTACCAAGGTCGTCAGACCTGGACAGGCAGGCTTGAAGGAAATGGATTACCGTCTGACCAAGGAGAATGGCGAGGTCGTGCAAGAGGAATGGCTCGGTCAAAAGGTGTTGCAGCCGTCTGTTTCCGAGGTGGTTTTGAAAGGAACAAAGGTCGTAGGCGAAGGATCGGGAGAGTTCGCTTGGCCGGTGTCCGGCGCAGCGATGTCGAGCAGCTTTGGCGCACGCTGGGGACGTATGCATGAGGGTGTCGATTTGGTCGGCAGTCCTGACATCCACGCATCGGATGAAGGTGTAGTTACATTTGCAGGTCAGCAGAATGGCTACGGCAATGTCATTATGATCGACCATGGTAATGGCTACCAGACGGTATACGGGCATTTGAGCAGCATTGGCGTTCATGTGGGACAGGTGGTTCAGCAAGGCGAGTCGATCGGAGTTATGGGGAACACGGGACGCTCGACAGGAACACATCTGCATTTTGAAATTCGTAAAGACAATACGCCACGCAATCCAATGACGTATTTAAGATAGAAGGATCGTTTATAACGCTGGATGATAATTCATGAGGATACGGGGAAGGCCATGTTTTTCTGCATGCTTAACAGTGGGTGCAGGCATGGCTTTTTTTGTGTAAGAAAAAGGGGCTGGACAAGTAATAGAATGGCGTGCGGGTATGGTAGAATAGAATAAGCAACTTATGGACACTGACAAACGAAAGTTAATATATAACATGATCCGTAGGAAGAGGTGAGCGCTGTATGCAGGGAACGATTCTGGTGGTGGATGATGAACAGCCTATCGCTGATATTTTGAAATTTAATTTGGAAAAAGAGGGCTATCAGGTGATTTGCGCCTTCGATGGAATCAGCGCGGTGGATATCGCAGTCAAGCAGCAGCCTGACCTGATCTTGCTGGACCTGATGCTGCCGGGGATGGACGGCATGGATGTGTGCCGCGAGGTGCGCGGGCATCAGCTCCAGACGCCGATTATTATGCTGACCGCCAAAGATGGGGAAATCGACAAGGTGCTGGGGTTGGAGCTGGGCGCAGATGATTATGTGACGAAGCCGTTCAGCACACGGGAATTGCTGGCGCGGGTGAAGGCACAGATGCGCAGACAGCAGCGCGGCGGGGCAGGCACGTCGGAAAGCCGTTCGCAGGAAGAGAAGCAGGGGCTGCGCGTGGCGGACCTCTTTTTTGATACGGATATGTATACAGCATACAAAAACGGTACACCGCTCGATCTGACGCACCGGGAGTATGAGCTTCTGTATTATATGGCTAAAAATGCCGGGAAGGTCATGACAAGGGAGCATTTGCTCCAGGCGGTGTGGGGCTTCGAATACTACGGGGATGTGCGGACGGTGGATGTGACGATCCGGCGGCTGCGCGAGAAGATTGAGGAAAACCCGAGCAAGCCGGAGACGATCCTGACGCGCCGTGGACTCGGATACATTATTAGCGGGGGCAAAGGTGGCCTGCGGGCATGAGATGGCTGTCTTTCTTTCGCACGATTCATGCGAAGCTGATCATTATTTATGTGCTGTTGATTTTAGTGGCGATGCAGCTGATCGGGGTCTATTTTGTCAGCTCCATGAAGAACTCTTTGACGAGCAACTTTACACAGGACTTGCAGGCGCGGGCGGAAATGCTGTCCGTGCTGGCAGAGCAGGATCTGAACGGCAGTGACGGTAAAATGGAGGAAGACAGCGTGGAAAGTCTGCGCGCACGCGTGAATAATCTGTTTGATTTTAGCGGTGCAGAAATTCAGGTATTGGATGCCAGCGGCAAGGTGCTGATTACTTCTCAAGGCTCACACGCCGATTATGTCGGACGCAAAAATACGCAGACGGTGGTCAGCCGTGCACTCCAGGGTATCCGTGACAATGAGGAGTACATGGTGGACGAGGATAATGTCCGCAAGAAGGTCGTCGCCAAGCCCGTCATCAGCCAAGGCAAGATTGTCGGTGCGGTGTATATCGCCGCCTCGATGACGGAGTTGTACGATACGATGAAACGCATTAACAATGTATTTCTCTCGGGTATGCTCATTGCATTGGCGTTGACGGCTGTGCTGGGCGTGGTGCTGGCGCATACGATTACACACCCGATCAAGGTGATGACGCGTCATGCGACAGAGGTTGCCGAGGGCAAATTCGACCAGCAGATGCCTGTGTTTGGCGACGATGAGATCGGCAGGCTCAGTGTGGCCTTTAACTATATGACAGGCCGCTTGCGCGAGGCGTTGTCACAAAATGAAGAGGAGAAGGAAAAGCTCTCCTCCATCTTGACCAACATGAGCGACGGAGTGGTCGCTACAGATGACAATGGCCGGGTTATTCTGGTCAACCGCCGAGCCAGTGCGATGCTGGGCGTGAACGAGAACGAAATGACCGGCAGACATATCGCGGTGCTGCTCGGTATCGACCCGGAGGAAACCGAGGCCCTGTACAGCGGTTCTTCGGCTTCCACGCTCTTGCAGCTGGAGCCAGCGGGTCAGGACGAGCCGATCGTTATCCGCGTGACGTTCACGCCGATTCATCGGCGTGAATTTGGCATCACGGGAACGATTGCGGTGCTCCAGGACGTGACGGAGCAGGAGGAAATGGAGACGACACGTCGGGAGTTCGTAGCGAATGTATCGCATGAGCTGCGCACCCCGTTGACGACGATCCGCAGCTATGCCGAAGCGCTGGATGACGGCGCAATGGGTGAACCGCAGCTCGCGGAGCGTTTCGTAGGCGTGATCCGCAACGAGACGGAGCGTATGATCCGGTTAGTCACGGATTTGCTGCATCTGTCGCGGCTGGATTCCAATGAAGCGCCCTTGCGGATGCAGCCTGCGGATGTGATGGAAATGCTGGACGAAGTCGCGGATCGATTTTCTTTTCAAATGAAGCAAAAGCATATCCGGTCTGGAATGTTCGTGGAGCAGGGGATCGGCAAGGTCGTGATTGACCGGGACCAAATTGAGCAGGTGCTGGACAATCTGATGTCCAATGCTTTGAAATATACACCGGAGGGCGGAAATATTCGGATTGAAGCTCGCCGCAATAGTGAGGGGATGCTGTCTATTTCGGTACAGGATACCGGGATAGGGATTCCCAAAAAGGATTTGGACCGGATTTTTGAACGGTTTTACCGTGTGGACAAGGCCAGATCGCGCAATATGGGCGGTACGGGACTAGGGCTGTCGATTGCCCGGGAAATTGTAAAGGCGCATGGAGGCCAGATTTTTCTGGAGTCAGAATATGGTCAAGGGACCTGCACAACCTTTACGCTCCCCATGTTGGGTGAAGGGAGGGAAGCACAGTGAAGGAACGTTTGAAATCATGGGCGCTTATTTTGCTGGTTGCTTCCAGCCTCGTACAGAGTTATTTTCTGATTTATCGTCTTCCGGGCAGTGATTCTGTACTTACTTCGGAGACGAACTATGTCAAAACCGAGAGCATGGGACAGGAGAAAAAGATTGAAAAGCTCGTGTTTCCTGACAAAATGCTGATTCATCAAGGGCAAAACAAGCATACCGTTTTTTATCCGGGTGTTGCTTTCTATGATTTGATTTTTACACGGCTGGAGAGCCGGAGCTTTAACAGCTTTCAACGTCGGAGTATCCATTCGGCAGATTGGGCGCGGATTCGCAGCGAGAATGAGGGCATGGAATTATCCTTTTCGGGGGGTGTCCCGGTTTCATTACTGGAGCGAGTTATGCGTCTGACGCCGGATTCTGTGTTTCAGGGAGAGACGATTAATCGTATCTGGATCTATATAGATGAGAAAAATGCCAAGCCGCATGCCCTCTTTTTCAGTGCCAGAGGCGATGTGGTGTATGAGGCGAATCAGTTTGATATGACGATGGAGGATATCCGGCAGCATGTGAATTTCGGTAAAAATGCCCCGTTGTACGAGCTGGTGGATAATCAGTATTACATTCCGGCAGATAACCTGGAGACGGTGCAGCCCGTGGTATATGCCGGGCTATTCACGACAGAGCAGATGCAGCGGAATTTGTTTTTCGATCCAGGGATTACGCGAAATATTCAGGAGAAGGACGGTTCCCAAATTTATACGGACAGCAAGCGCAGTCTGCAAATTAAGCAGGAGCAGCGTTGGATGAGCTATACCGATCCGAGTGCACCGGGGGCGGGCGGAAGCAGTTCGGTGAGGGATGTGCTGTCGGCAGTTGATTTTGTGAATCAGCATGGCGGTTGGGATGCTTCGTATCAGTTGAAAATGAGAAGCAGCGACGAGAACCGTACCAATGTGCTGTTCCAGCAGTATTACGGATCTTATCCGGTGCTGGATACGCCATCCTTCCGGTTTGGCACGATTTTGTTGGAAATCCAGCAGGAAACGGCATCCGTCTATGATCGTTCGCTGTTGTATCTCAAGGGCGGCGAGCCATCCTCGAAGAAGGTTATGCTTCCGGGTGGCGAAACTTTGAAGAAGCAGCTCGAAACTGTAGCTAAAGGGAAAACGATTAGAGATCTGACCCCTGTATATCAGCCGGAGCTGATCAATGATGGGTTAAAGCTCGTTCCCGAGTGGCGTGTTACGTTGGGCGACGGTTCTGTGGCAGAGATTCACGCTGTTGCAGTGACGGCGACAACGTCGAGTACACCGCAAACGCAGCAATCTCAGGCAGTAAAGAAGTGACTGATTCAGATTTGGTGCTGCTCACACAGCATAGCACCAGCAAAGGGATAAAGCATGGCCAGGGTTATGACAGAAAGGGGGAACGGGAATGGATTGGAGCCGCGCCAAAAACGTACTGATCTGCACGTTTTTGCTGCTCAATGTAGTACTGGGGCGCCAGTTGTGGAGTGATGCGCAGGAAACGGCAGGGCCGAATCTGGATTTTACTTCGCTGGATGAAAATACGCAGCGTTTAATGGAAGAGAAGAGCATTCAGGTGTTGGCTCCGATTCCCGGGGATACCCCCCAGTTGCCGAAGCTGTCTTACACGTATGTCCATGGCGGGGAAAAGGATGAGCGTGTGAAGTTACCGGAGCCGGTAGACAGCAAGCTGGTATTCACCCACGATGCGCTGGTTGAGGCATTGCAGCCGCAAATCAGGGACATCGACAACTACCAGTATGATCCGCTGGATGTTCAGGAGGAGCTTACATCCGGACAGGCAGATGCTTTTGTGCTACACCCATTGGTACAGGGAAAGTGGCCTTTATTTAATGTGAAGATGGCCCTGTTTTACAGTAACCAGAAAATTATCGGATATCGCAAAATTCAGGTTGATCTCCAGCCCTCGGATGAAGCGAAGAAAATGCTGCCCGCATCCAAGGCGCTGGCAAGGTTGATTGACAGTTATTTGCCGCGTGATGCGATTGTGAAGGATATCCGGCTGGGTTATTACGGACAAACCTTTAACTCGGATAGCCAGGTGGCTGCACCTGTATGGCGGTTTATGCTGGATAACGGGCAAGGCGTGTATTACGTGCAGATGAACGGAGATGTCATAAGTCCAAAGACAGAACAAACAGAAGGGTCTTGAACAGATATGGGGATTTCATTTACCGTGCTGTCGAGCGGTTCGACCGGCAACGCCACCGTTGTCCGGAACGAAGACACGACATTACTCATCGACGCAGGTCTCAGCGCGAAGCGTATTGATGAATTGCTGAAGGAACGCGATCTGAGCGGAGAAGAGTTGGATGGTATTTTGGTCACACATGAGCATTCCGATCATGTTAAAGGACTAGGCGCCATGGCGCGTAAATATAATTTACCTGTGTATGCGAATGAGAAGACGTGGTTTGCCATCAGCAATGCTGTTGGGCAGATTGCGGACGATAACCGCAGGATATTGGAGACAGGCGCAACACGCGAATTTGAATCGTTGCGTGTAGAGTCTTTTGGTATATCTCATGATGCGGCTGAGCCGGTAGGCTATAGCTTTTACGATGGGGCAGAGAAGCTCAGTGTAGCCACCGATCTGGGCTATGTCAGCGACAAGGTGAAGCTGGCGATTTCCGACGCAGATGTATTGGTACTGGAGTCTAATCATGATGTGGAAATGCTGCGTATGGGGCGTTATCCTTGGAACATCAAACGCCGTATTCTCAGTGATATCGGTCACTTATCCAATGAGATGGCGGGCGCGATTCTTAGCGAGCTGCTGACGGGACGGACGAAGCGAACGTATTTGGCACATTTGAGCCGCGACCACAATATGATGGAGCTGGCAAAGCTGACCGTGCGCGGGGCGATGGAGGACCGTGGCTGCTTTTACAAGGACAGTGAGTTCCGATTGTGCGATACGTATTATGACCGTCCTACACCGTGGGATAAGGTAAGTGAGTCATAAAGCTGTCTAGCTCGGCGGCTTTGCGTTCTACCTCTTCGCGGGTTACAATGCCTTTGTCCACCAGTAACTCAATGAGTGTACTTAACGCCAGAGTGTTGCGGTAATGCTCGTCTTTCAGATCCGCAAGCTTGGCAGCCATACGAACTTCATCCATAGCTGAGCGATGTTGATTCATCATACATTCCTCCTGTTAAAATATTTGAAAAATGGCGTGTGATCGGCTTGGTTTTGCCGGGTGCTGTGATACAATAAAGCTAACAACTGAAAGCTTTCTGAAAGAAAGCTCGTATCAGAAGCATAAGCTGTTACAAGCGAACGGGAACAGGCCAGAACGTCTCTATGAGACGATCATTTTGTAATAGAATAGAAGACTTGTTACTATTGTAGTCAATTGATTTGGAAATCATTCCTCCTTTTTCCTCTATTCGGAGTGGATTGCGGCGTGTATGCTGGTTAATGAGATCAGGATGCTTAGGGAGGCCCCATTTGTGGTGATTAATAAGTAGGCTGAAATGAGCTGTTGTTTCGGTCATGGGGGATATTCAATCCATTTTGGCGTTCAAACGGAGCGAGTCTCTGTAGCATAGGTTGGCGCAAGCCCGAATAGCCCTAATTTTTTAGTGAGTGTCGGTGCATGACAACGAAGGGGAGAGGATGAACATGGGCTTGTTTGATGACGATTTTTATTCAACGAGGGTATCCACGCGTGCGGCCAAAAAAAAGGCATTCAAGGCACGTCGTGGAGGACAGGAACGTTGGTCGCACAGGAACCGGAGCGTGAGTCCGGTGCAGGCCGCTGTCATTAGCGGTGCAGTTAGTGCGGTGGTTGCGGTGCTGCTGTTCAGCTTTATTACAGGTCTGCCCTCCACGACAGCGGTAACCGGAGCAAGTCATTATCCCATGCGCCAAGCGGCGGGTGATCCGTATGACCGAATTGTGCAGGCGGCAGCCAAGGTACGTCCGGCCGTCGTCAGCATCGTGAACCTGAAAGGGGAAGACGGTCATAGCACGGAGCCGTCGGCGCTTGGATCAGGTGTTATTTTCCGGATAGCTTCCGGCAAAGCCTTCATTATGACTAACAACCATGTGATCGAAGGCTCGGATGATCTGGAGATTGTAACTGTGGATGGTATCAAAAAAGAGGCGAAGCTGATCGGCAAGGATCGCATTAGCGATATCGCAGTGCTGGCGGTAGACGATAAGGGCATTAGCACAATAGCGGATATCGGTGATTCCAGTAAGCTTCGTCTGGGCGAGACTGTGATTGCCATTGGCAATCCGCTTGGTTTGGGCGATACGCTCACATCTGGTATTGTGAGCTATACGAATCGGATCATTCCCATTTCCATTAATCAGGATGGCGTATATGACTGGGAACAGCATGTCATCCAGACCGATGCAGCAATTAATGAAGGAAACAGCGGCGGTGCGCTGGTCGATCTGGACGGACGTGTGATAGGCATCAATACGATGAAAATTGCCGATACCGGTGTTGAAGGACTCGGCTTCGCGATTCCGGCCAATGAGGTCATGAAGACGGTGAATGAACTGGTTGAGGATGGCAAGATTACCCGCCCTTATCTGGGAGTATACACGGTCGACCTTAATAATGAGTATGCTCCGCTGGATGAAACACAGCGCAAGGAACTCAAGCTGCCTGACACCGTAAAGGACGGGGCAGTTGTTCTGGAGGCGCACGGCCCTGCCGAGGAGGCAGGCTTGAAGCTGAACGATGTCATTACCGCGTTCGATAGTGAACCGATCAACTCGACGCTTGATTTGCGACGCTACTTGTACGATAACAAGAAAATTGGCGACGAGCTGAAGGTTACCTTTTATCGGGCAGGCAAGGAAGAATCCGTGACGTTGAAATTAACGGATAAGCCGGAAGGCTAAGGTTTAATGGTTAGGCATAACTATAAAAAAAGGCGTTCTCCGGATCATTTTCCGGGAACGCCTTTTCAGTTTGTCGGTTGTATTTTAGGCTAGGATGCCGTTCCTGTCACACGGGTTCCGCTCTTGGTAATCTTGTAGGTCACCACATCGCCGCTCCAGAAATGGAACTTCAGCGTGACTTCACCATCCTTCACACTGTTAAAAAATTCAGGCAGCAGCTTGATGCCATTCGCATCATAGGCAGGGGCAAAGGTGTTGCCAAATTCCTTATACGGTGTCCAATCCTGCGGACCGGCATTGCCGCCATTGGTATAAACAGCTTCCATTGTGGCAAGCTGGCTGCCACGGAAGTCCGTTGGAATGGTAAAGGTTTGCGTAGTACCCTCGGTTGCGCTTAATTTTGGTGTATCATATACGATTACTTTGAAATTCCACTCTGCCCCCTTATTAAACTTGGCGTTAATGACTGCATTCTCACCATATTTACCGGAGGTGGTTAGGCTGGTAAGCAAGCTGGCCTTCAAGGTTAATGTATCTCCGCTCAGTGTGTAGTCGGTGCCCTGTTTCAGTTGCTTGTTGTTGGCGCTTAGTGTGCTCAGCTGATTGCCGTTCAGGTTTAAAGTGACCGTGGCATCCTGAACGGAAGTGCCTTTCTTCAAGTGAATGAGGTCACTGACTGCATTGGAGGAACGTCCTTTTAAGCTGGATTTCATGACATTAAAGAGTTCAGGATCGGACCACTTGTATGTTGTGCGGTTAAAATGCTGGCCATTGTCCCAGAGGATGCCTGTTAATTTTTTCTCTTTCATATAATAGGTCAAAAACTCAAAGAATTTCAGCTTTTCGCCTTGTTCAATAACGCCTGTATTTTTATCGAAGCCGAGCAGACCGTATTCGCCGACAATGACCGGAATACCTTTAGACACAAATGTGTTATAGGCGTTATCAAAGGTTTGAATAATATCGTTTTTGGTATCCTTCTCAAATGTAGTATATCCGGCAATATTCACACTAAAAGGCCAATAGCCGTAATAGTGAATGGTCGCAATCAGGTTGGGATCGTTCAGCTTGGTTATCGTGTTGTACAGCTCGTTGATTTTGTTCTGGGCAGGTGAAGTATCCAAGCCGGGCAGAACAAGTGGGCGGGTTGCATTATTACCGCCAGAGGCGCGGACGATTTTGTGGAAGGAAACATTCAGTTCTTGGAGCATCTGGTTCATTTTCGCTTCATCCGTCGTTCCTCCTTCGGAGAAACGGGGTTCGTTAATACTCTCGAACATCAGCTTGTTCGGCTGATCTTTAAAGCGATTGGCAATTTGTGTCCAAAGTGAATTATAACGAGCCAGCACTTCATCATGCTTGGGCTCCATACTGCTTACCCATAACCACGAATCATGATGGACATTGAGCATGACGTACAGATTGGCATCCAGTGCCCAGCGGACGACTTCTTCTACACGGTTCATGTAGGCAGCGTCAACGGTATAATTCGGTGCTGCTCCTATGTGTTTATCCCAGGTGACGGGAATACGAATGCTTTTGTATCCTTGGGCAGCAATTTGCTTGATCAGTGCCTGAGTAATGCGTGGATTGCCCCAGGCAGTCTCATCTGCCCCGACAGCATCCAGAGAATTTCCTAAATTCCATCCGGGCTGCATGGCTTCGACATATGATTGCATACTGCTTGTGGCGGCAGTTTGCGATGCTTGTCCGTCAGATTCGGCAGCGGCGGCAACGGACGCGAACGTGGATAATAAGAGGGTAATGGCAAGCGTCAACGACAGCAATGAAACGGGTCTTCGTTTGAACATACAGGCAGGCCCCTTTACAAAGTTATTTTTGAAAGCGCTTTCCATTGAGATACTACCATACTATTCCATTATAGAATACCTATATAATTAGTGGGAAAATCATGTGATAATTAGTTATTTTATGATTGTAAACGTTATTGTTGCCAAAATGTAAGAATGATTGTAAAATCTATGGCCCTACGCAGAAATCAGAGCAGCATTGAATAGTAAATACAGGAGGAAGAAGGAGATGAATATGAACAAGTGGGACACGGAAGAGGCCATTCGGCGCTGGAATATGCATGCTGAGAATTTTACCGCCAGATACACTGAAGAAGGGGATCGCTCTCGCGAAGTGCTGTTGAATCCTGCATTACAAGAATGCATGGGCACCCTCGCGGGTAAAAAAGTGCTGGATGCCGGGTGTGGTGAAGGTTATCTGAGCCGTAAAATGGTCAGGGCGGGTGCGCTGGTGGAAGGTGTCGATTATTCGCCGGAAATGCTGGAGCTTGCAAGAAAGCGGACACCGTCAGATTTGGGGATTACGTATCATCACGGTAATCTGGAGAAGCTGGAGATGTTCGGGGATCAGAGCTTTGATCTAATCGTTTCAAACATGGTCATACAGGACCTGGAGGATTATGAGCAGGCGATTGCGGAAATGCGGCGGCTGCTGGTGCCAGGGGGCAGCTTTATTTTCTCTATATTGCATCCGTGCTTTCAGACACCAGAGAGTGGATGGGTAAAGGATGAGGCAGGGAAAAAGCTGTACTGGAAAGTAAACCGTTATTTCAGTGAAGGCGTATTGGAGCAAGATATGCCTTATGATCAGGAGGAAAAGCTTCTGTACTTCCACCGCACGCTGGGCAGCTACGTACAGGCTATTACTGGAGCAGGTCTGCTGCTGGAAGCAATGATCGAACCGAAGCCGTCCGCAGAGATGCTGGAGCGATATCCCGATTTCCACGAGGGCCTGAACGTCAGCTATTTTCTCATTTTTAAAACCAAGCGTCAGGGATAGGAATCAAGCCCTTTTCTTTCCGCGTTAAGTGTGGTAGAACAAAAGAAGGTGTTTGTAACAGACACCAAACAACTGGAAGAGCTTCATACGGAAAGGGATGCAACTGGGATGTACGTGGTATGTAAAGAGCATGTGGAACTGGCAATTGATATGTTCGTCGATGAATACGAGGATGCACCGGATGTCGTCGATCTCAAGGAAACGAAATTTTCGGATTGGGACCCTCCAGTGA
Source organism: Paenibacillus sp. RC73 (assembly GCF_044908085.1). Classification (NCBI taxonomy): domain Bacteria; kingdom Bacillati; phylum Bacillota; class Bacilli; order Caryophanales; family Paenibacillaceae; genus Paenibacillus; species Paenibacillus sp. RC73. Next base: position 28,366 of record NZ_JBIYCV010000014.1, on the reverse strand, counting down.
AGTGCAAGGAATGTGAGCAGAAAGCGGAATTTTTAGTCGTCTAAAAAACAAGCACGGGCGTTTCGGGCAGAAACGTCCTTTTTGTATACTAGGATTTTGCAAAATCCTCATACATATAGCTATACTTATTCCCAACAGGTGCTGAGACAGGAGTGAACGATGGATGGACCCTTTGCTGCATTCACTGTTTCGTCCGATTCAGGTCAATGGAAGTGATTCTTCTACATACTATATTGAAAAAAGGCCGTCTGCTCCGCTGAGAGCTTATGTCGCTTGCTATTGGGAGTCCGGTCCGGTTACTGGAGAGGTTTTGGAGGGGAATCTGGGTGTTTCGTGTGGTAACGAAGCTACATTAGGCTTGTCAGGTGAAGAAGCGGTGGATCGGGTATTACCTGACGGCTGTACGGATATTCTATTAAAATACAACCCGGTGAGTAAGCGTCAGGATATCTCGTACTGCGGGACGTTTACACATCCGTTCGTGTCTGCCAGACAAGCAGGTACCGAGACACGCATTTTTGCTGTGCGATTTTTTCCGGGCGGAGCACATTATTTTCACGGCATGCCGACTCACTTGTTTACAGGTGGACACTTCCGCTTGGAAGATATCTGGCCCGAAAGCATCGCGGTCATAGGTGAGCGTATTTTTGAGGCGCAGGATTTTAATGAACGGGTGCGCATCATGGATGAGTATCTAAACCGGCTTTTGCTGCGCCAAGGGACGAACGATTGTGACCTGATGAAAAATCTGCTGCATCGTATTTTTGTAAGTAGTGGGAGTATGAGTGTTAAAGAGCTAGCAGAGCGCGAAGCGATCAGTGAAAGACAGATCAACCGCAAGTTCGGGCAATGGATCGGGATCAGTCCCAAAAAGTTCAGTGAGGTCGTCCGCTTCCAGAGCGTTCTGCGTAGTATTCAAAGCGGTGACCCTCTGGATTGGACGGAGCTTGCGTTGAAGTACAGCTTTTTCGATCAGGCCCACCTGATTCGTGATTTTCGCAGGTTCTATGGAGATTCTCCGCTTACTGCCGCAAAGGATTTTCGCAGGTTGTCCGATTTCTACAATACACGTCCTGAGGCTTCCGTTATACTCAAAACATGAAAAAGAATGACAAAGGAGAGATGAGAACATGAGTGGAACGCTGCAAATTCGGGAACATCTGCTGGATGAGCTGGAGACTGGAGTACGAACAGGAGAAGCCCTGATCCGTAAAATACGTCCAGAGGATTGGAGCTTTCGTCCACAGGACAATTTCCGCTCACTTTTGGAGCTAGTGCATCATTTTGTACTCATTCCTGCTTCGGATCTTGCGATTATGCATCAGGAGAAGTCCGAGGAAGAAGTAGGGAATATTGAAAACAGCCTATCTGAGGTAGACGATCCCGAACGCTTGGCTGCAAGTTTCAGAGAGAATTTCGAGGCGTATAAAGCTTACATTCTTTCGCTTAGCGAAGAGGATTATCTGAATCGTTCGACCAAAGCCTTTTATATGGAGCATGGACATTTGCAGGTTCAATGGCAGATTGAGACCATGACACACGTGTTCCATCACCGTTCGCAAATATATAATTATTTGAAGCAGTTGGGGCATGAAGTGAGCTTTTTTATGTTGTATGCTTGAGTGTTTTTTATAAAAAGGTTTGGAGGGCACCTGTGCGGTGCTCTTTTTTGGTTGTAATCAAGCTTTTCAGGGATGGTATGGCCTTACTCAAACGCGCGCGAAACCTCTTTATTAACTCGTCTGAGAATCCCGATTTGCTCCTTCATTCAATCTGCTGGTCAACGCAACAAACTCATCTATCGCCTCTTGCCGAATAGTTTCGTCTTTAGTCATATGTTCTTTGGAAAACATTAATTCACTGATAGACACGTTTAAGGCAGTTAACACTTTCTCCAAGGTATCAATGGAAAAGTTTCTTTCGCCTCTTTCTAATGCACCAATATATCTATAGTCCAAGCCTGCGATTTCAGCTAGCTTTTGCTGTGTAAGTCCCTTTGCATTTCGAATAGCTCGGATTCTTGTACCCATTTGCTTGCGTAATTCTGTCATATAACCACCTCATAACAAGCTTATGGAAGATGAAGTGTAAAAGTCAGGTAGAAGAGAATTTTTCAATTAATTTCTTTGTTGTAACTCAACTAAACCAACAATATTTTTAGTTATAGTAGTAAGAATTTCGAGCTCTGTTGTTTCTCTTGAATTTATGAGTAACATAAGTTCATTTATGATTTGTTTTCGATCCGAAGTTTCATCGAATTGGAAAAGTTCAAAGGGTGGAACCTTTAACGCTAAAACTATTTTTTCCAACGTCTCCAATGAAATATTTCGATCTCCACGTTCTACTCCGCCAATATAACTGTAATGAAGTCCTGCTGCTTCTGCCAATTGTTCCTGTGTCCATCCTTTAGCTTTTCTTAGTTCTCGTATCCGATTTCCGACGCTTTCTGGCAAACTCATGTAATCACCTCCACTTAAGGTTAGAAGAGGATAGAATATCGTTACAGACCATCTTATACAAAATAAAATCATTAAAAATAGTACTTTTAAGTACTTTTTTATATTGACCTTCATTCTCATTTTCTATACAATTGGTTGTAAATGGAAATATAAGGAGGGACTTTTCTTGAGAACTTCTATCCTAAAATCACTCAAACCTGACATCGTTGTTGAAATGTTGGGGATGGCTGTGGCTTTTGAGAATTGGAAAAAGGTCATGGAGACAGCGGATATTTTGTACCAATGTGTACAGCGTATCTATGAAGAACGGCAGTATCATAAAGCGATGAAATTACCCATTCCGCATGTCAATTTAGAACGTCCGTTGGTATATTATTTTGGGCTCAGTCACCTGATGTGTGGAATGGCTCACCAGAACCAGGGAGCATATGAGCAGGCAAGGGAGTGCATTTATAAGTATGCTGAGCTGGGGTGGATGGAGGATTTAAAGGAAGAAGACATTCAGGTTGTCGAGGAGTTCAGGTTTTTAGCCAAAACTAATTTATATGCAGTAGATATTTTGTCTGGAAATATAGAGCTGCTCGAGGAATACGTAGCCTTTTTGCAGGATAATCTAGAGGAAATATTACCGGGGCTGAATACCATATTACAGGCAGCGCTTATGTATCATTTGGATGTAGGGGATATTTTACATACGTTTGCAGAGCAGATTGATGAATTCGGGAGTTATGAAGACGCGGAGAACATATCTTACTATTATAGCTACTGCTATCATTTGGCTTTGTACTATCGGAAGTACGGCAGATTACAGGAAGCGGTGGGGCTTACTGTGCAGGCGATACATATAGCCGATCAGTCAGGTAACGATCGTAATTTCAAGAAATGTACAGCATTGTTCGAATCACTGCGCGAGTGGGCGACAGCTGAACAAATTAGCGGATATCGAAAGATGCTAATGCAGTGTCTTAATGAATACGAAACGGATAGGTAGTTCATTGTGAAGAGCGTAAATGAATGATCCGCTATGATTTGAACAGCGAATAGGCTCGTAACGGAGAGGAAATAGATAGGTAAGAGACGTTTCAGATGCTAAAATAACTATGTTAAAGCCATCTTTTTCAGTTAGGGATTTTAAATACGATTTTACATTATCATTCGACATAGATAGGGGTATGGAATTTGTTTATTCAGCTTATAGGTGTGGGGAAGTTAAAAGAGAAGTATTTGGTTATGGGCATTCAGGAATACGCTAAACGGCTGGGACCATACATCAAGTTTCAAATGATCGAAGTAGCCGATGAAAAGGCTCCTGACACACTGAGCGAAGCGGAGGTTCGACAGGTCAAGGAGCGAGAGGGAGAGCGCATCCTTGCCCATGTGAAGAGTGAGGCACATGTTATTGTACTCGCCATCGACGGCAAGCTCTGGAGCTCGGAAGAACTTGCGGAGGAATTGGATAAGCTCGGCACCTACGGTACAAGCCATGTTGTCTTCGTCATTGGCGGCAGCCACGGCCTTTCTGACGAAGTCCTCCGTCGTGCCCAGCAGAAGCTAAGCTTCGGAAGGATGACTTTGCCTCATCAACTGATGCGATTGGTGCTGGTAGAGCAGATTTACCGAGCGGTGAAGATTAATCGGGGTGAACCGTACCACAAGTAGGGTGAAAGAGGATTTATTTTCAATTTGTTATAAAATACTACTCTTCACTCGGTTCTGTGGATAATTAAATCCTTAAGAGTTAAAATATATATAAATTTATCTTAATCTGAGGGAGTGTTGATTAATGCAAATATCCGACATTGCTTTAGTACAATATCTTAAATTTAAAAGCCCATTATATTATGGGAAAATTCTTGAACTAAAGGAATCTGTAGCGAATTGGTTATCATATATACCTCAAACTTTTCCTCATTATACTAGACATACAGTAGAACACAGTGAAGAAATCGTTTTACAGATGTCTAAACTGCTTTTTAGAGATAATGAATTTGAACAGCCGGTATTACGACTCTCAAGTGTTGAGGTATTTATTCTTATAGCATCAGCATATTTACACGATTCAGGAATGGTTGTTTCTGATAAAGAAAAGTTGAAAATCATTCAATCCGAACAATGGGGATTATTTGTGAATGGTAGTGGAAAAAAGAGATGGGATGAAATAGAAGCAACTAGAACGAGCACTACCCTTGAGCCGAGCGTTAAAGATTTTATAGCAGATTTACAAACAAGATTTTTAATTGCCGAGTATATTCGCAAGAACCACCATACTAGAGCTGTGGATATACTAGTTCAAAATCATAATCTATTAGGAAAGTTCTCGTTTGATGATCCTGCTCTATTTAAAACAATTGCTGATGTGTGTGTAGCTCATGGATTAAAGCATTTTGAATTAGAAAATAGTGATATTTACCCTGATAGACGGGATATAAGAGGAGAAGAGGTGAATGTAAGATTCCTGGCGATATTGCTTAGAATCGGTGATTTGTTGGATATGACATATGATAGAGCATGTCCACTTTTATTGAATGCTGCATGTCCTTTGCCGGCGGATAGTTTAGCACACTGGACACAATATCAAAGAATCTATCATAGATTAACTGCATATGACAGGATTGAATTAGTTGCAAAATGTAATACTCAAGATGAACATAGGTTTCTTCAAGACTGGTGCCAGTGGCTTGTGGAGGAAATTAATAATGCGTCAATATTAATGTCTAAAGTCAGCAGACATTCAAGCTGGATTGCACCTGTGGTGACCATAGGGAAAAATAACTCAACTATAAAAATTGAACCTAGTGATTCTGCAATGTATATTCCTTCAGAATGGAAATTTGAACTTGATCACGACGCAGTATTTCAGAGATTAATACTAGATGTTTATAAAAATGAAAAAGAATTTCTTAGAGAGATACTTCAAAATGCATTTGATGCAACAAGATGCAAGATTTATGAAGACTTAAAATACGAAGGAAAATCACTTCCTAGTTATCCTAATGATATAGATGAATTGATAAGAAATAAATATCCAATAAATATAAGGTTAGAATCATTAAAAGTTTTGAATCCCCTTTCCGGTGAAGAGTATTCAAAACAGCTTTTAATTGTTGAAGATAGCGGAATAGGCATGGATTCAGAAATTATAAAGAGGTATTTTTTACAGATCGGCAGATCGTATTATTCTTCAGAGGACTTTCAAAGAAACTATAGTTTCAAACCAATTAGTCAATTTGGAGTCGGCTTTTTGTCTGTGTTTGCTGTAAGTGAGAATGTTACAGTCGAGACATATAAAGTTCACTCCAAACAAGGTGAAGGAGCGGTACGATTAACGCTTAGCGGTCCGAAAAATTATCTTCTTACAGAACGAAGTGACAGAAGAATAAGTGGTACGAAAATCGAAATATTATTAGATACAGAATTTGGTGAAGATGAATTAATAAGTTTAGTATCCGGTTGGTGCAAGAAGGTCGAATTTCCTATTTATATTAACCAATATGGAAAAGAGACACTAATTCAGGCCGAAGACCGGAGGGAGTTAATTAATAATTCCGGTACTCTCTTGGAAGACGTTGAATTTGCTACTTCAGCTTATCCTATTAAAAGTGATGGAGTTTTCGGTGAGATTTATGTGTTCAGTGTTATTAAGAATAATATTGATAGATGGGATCAGTGGGGATGGGCAAATTATACCTACACCAAAAGTCACCCTCTTGCGGAATTACCTGAGATACCCGGTAATTTAACATGTCTTCATGGAATTGCGTTTGCTGAAAGCGGGTACCCTTCGGGGCCATTTCGATTTCGCATTGACTATCGAGGAAATAGTCATAGACAAAATCTCTCAAGACAACATATGGAACAGAGAGGGGATTATTTAGATGATCCAGTTCTATTTGAAAGATTTGTTGAAATAGTAGAGGACCATTTGAAAAATAGCTCGGTGAATAATACACCTGATGGCTGGTACTATATTCATTCAATATTAGAACATGCTCCTCAACTAGTTGCACATTTTATAGATTATCCACTAATTAGAGTGTATATTAATGGAACTGCAGAGGTTATTTCACTTAATGAGTTTGAGAGTCTGGAGGAGTTCGTAATTATCACTGATATTTCTCGCAAATATATTAAATCTCGCACAGAAACTGATGAGATTAATGACCTCGCACAATACACTAATCTAGCAACATTGTTGGAGGATGATTTTAATGTGCTTTCAAGATCAATCAAAGTTCTCAAAGACAGATATCCATACAAAGCAGAAAAATTAATAAATGAACGGTATGTTAAAACTTACTGGAAAAAGGGTAAAAGGAAAATAATTGAAGTAATAGGTTCTCGATCTCGATACTATAGTGATAGATTTATTGTTACTTCATACTTAGATGATAAAATTGCTGGATTCAGATTATTTGATAATCGGCAAGGCAAAATATTGATTCTAAATGAAAATAATAAATTGATAAATTGGATCTTAAGAATACAAGAGTTTATTGATAGGGATACTGATACAATAATTACAAGTGCGTTTAATAAGTTACTTGAACTGCTGAAAACCCCAATCGGGTTAGGTGGGTATGAATATGAGGAGTTGAAGAATCAAATTGAAAAGTGGAAGGACATACCCAATTTACCAGATGAGCTAATTCCGCCTCAGATAGAAATTTCTAGCTCTATGTTTCTCAAATATGTTCAATAATAAAAACACAGTCTCTTATATTTTTTGGCGAAGTCATCCTGTAGAAACGGAAGACTTCGCCCTATTTATGATACGGAGAACCGTATCATAAATAACGGCAAGTTTTTATTGTACAACTCGAATCAAGTATGCAAAAATCGCCGGTGATATGATCAAAAGGAAAGGAGGGAGGACTTCTGTGTACAAATGGAATGAAATGGAACATATGGGCTATTCACCCTATTATTGTTACAGACAGTTCAATCAATTAACCGGGATGACATTGCGGGATTACATCTGGACTCGAAGGATCAGCCGTGCCGCCTTCGAGCTCCGCGACACAGATCAGCGGGTTCTGGATGTTGCCGTAAAGTATGGATTCTTATCACGAGAGACGTTTACACGAGCATTCAACAAGGCTTTTCAGCTCACCCCTGCAGCCTACGAAAAAGCTCCCCGACCTATTCCGTTGGCTATTCGTCAGGAGGTATTCTCGCCTTATCGTTATTTGATCAAGGAGCGAGATAAGATGAATAAGGTACATTTACAACCGGCAGAGATCTAAGTCGAGTTCATTCCGGCGCTTTTATGAGGACAGTTGAGGAGGTAGCATGGAACTTTGACCCCCAAGGGATGGGCTACAAATGGATTGAACTTGGTGGTAAACAGTGTTACTCTAACAACGGTAAACTCAAAATCTATGTTCTGCAATACCTCTAATAATAGTCACCATTTTAGTTATAAAGAAAGGTAACACTATGATAAAAGTTGATAACTTATCCTTCTCATTTCCGCAAAAAGAACTATATAAAAACATTTCATTTACGTTTGAAGAGGCACAACATTGCGCTTTTATAGGAACAAGTGGCAGTGGGAAAAGTACACTGATAGATATACTGATGGATCCGGAAAGATATTTGTTCGATGGCAAGTTAGAGATAGACCCAACTTGCAGAATTGGGTATGTAAGTCAGTTCTCACAAGTAGACAAAACTAAAGAAACAACCGTTTTTGAATATATAGGAGAAGAATTTATTAAGATACAAAATGAAATAACATCTATTTGTACTGAAATGGAAACATCATCGGATATTGATTCGTTACTAGAAAAGTATCAATTAGCTTTAGACGCATTTGATTCAATGGGTGGGGATGATTTTGAAAGCAACATTAATAAGAAACTAAATCTAGCAAACCTCATGAAGCTAAAAGATCTTAGGGTATCCGACCTGAGTGGTGGGGAATTCAAACTTATTCAAGTGATGAAGGAAATGCTTAGTAGTCCAGACTTAATGATTATGGACGAACCAGATGTATTTTTAGACTTTGAAAACCTAAATGCGCTTAAAAATCTTATTAATTCCCACAAGGGAATGCTGCTAGTTGTTACGCACAACCGATATCTATTGAATCATTGTTTCAACAAAATTATACACCTTGAAAATACGGAGATCCAAGAGTTTGATGGGCGATATATTGATTATAACTTCTCATTACTTCAGACTAAAATTGAGTTACAAGAACTCACAATCGCTGAAGATGAAGAAATTGAGAGAAACGAGAACATAATCAATAATCTTAGAGCTATCGCAACTTATAATGCAGAAGCATCTAGAGGTAGAGCGTTAAAAGCTAGAGTTAAGTTTCAAGAAAGATTGGAAGCGCGTAGAATTAAAGCGCCATTTGTTGATATTAAGCAACCGAATATTAGTTTTGGTATTGATAATGAAATTGAAGACACGATTGTTGTGAATGTCAATAATTATAGTGTTGCCTTTGATGAGTTGCTTTTAGACAATGTTAACTTTGAGATAAAATCTACTGATAAAGTAGCCATTATTGGTTCAAACGGTACCGGGAAAACGACTTTGCTCCGAGAAATCTTTAAAAATAATCATGATTCAATTGAAATAAATGCTGATGTTAAAGTGGCTTATTTATCTCAGCTTCAAGGCGAAATACTAAAGGATTCTAATACAATACTAGAAGAATTCATCGATGCTGGGTTTAAAACTTATGATGAGATAAGATCGTATATTTCAAACTATGGCTTTGAAGGAGAAATCGTTAATCAAAAGATAGAATCTTTATCTGGTGGAGAAAAAAATATGCTTCAATTGGCTAAAGTTTCGGCCAGTAAAGCAAACGTATTGCTTCTTGATGAACCGACAAGCCATTTAGACACCTATACACAAATAGCACTGGAGAAAGCCATTGAAGACTATAAAGGTGCGATTCTCATGATTTCTCATGATTTCTATTCTGTTGTAAATGGTATGGATTATGTTTTAATCATTGACGATAAGACGATTAGAAAAATGAGTATGCGAAAATTTAGACAGATGATTTATGCTAGTCATTTTGATAGAGACTATTTAGAAACTGAACAAAATAAAAAATCAGTTGAAATGAAAATAGAATTGGCTTTAAAAGATACTGATTTTGAACTTGCAAAAGTATTGGTTGATGAGCTAGAAGAGCTGATTAAGTTGCTTTAAATTACAACCCTCTGATTGAAATGATTACAAGAATCAATTTATTGTACTGGGAATTACGGCTACTCCGGAACCATCCAACTAGAAAGTGAAGTCAGTTACAGCGAATATTGCTAAAGTGAATCAGTTCGAGTTCAACGATGAAACATGATGTTGGTGGAAAAGTATCAATAAAAAAGACACTGATGGATAGAATCTCAGTGTCTTTTTACTGCATTGATTTCTTGATAGCTCTTGCCGTGGTCAGTGGTTCACTTATTATTAAAAATCTTTCTTAACACATTTTTGGCCATAGCAATCTGTTGAGGATCTTTCTCCGAGAGACTCTTGTGTTAATCCTCTTTCTTTTCTCAGGTCACGAATACGGGCACCGACCTGAAGAAGTGGGCCGTTGGCTTTAAGCTTTCTGAGGGGATGGAGATCCCGCAGGAATTAGAAGAGAAGTTTAAGTTTGCCCGGCAGAAGTCTAAACTACCGGGAACCATTAGGGATTCGTTTTTTGTGATTAAAGGAGAATATTAAAGTAAGCAAAAGCGCAATTGGAGTAATCCATTCACTTTTTCTTTTTGCAAAAGAGATGCGAGATCAAAGAGAGGGCCATCCTAAACGGGATGGCTTAAAACTTACCGTTTCACCTAGCGCGGAGAGCCGTATCATAAGTAGGGCGAAATTTTTTGAATACTTAATTACTCAACTTTCGCAGAGTCAAAATCGAGCTGACTCTAAGCGGGGATTAGGGTGAAGTCGGTTCAAGTAACGATCTTGCTAACATAGAAAAACACCAATTCATTTGGTACAGTGAGAGTGTCGAAGCTTCCACTTGCGCCTTTATTGTGTCACGCCGACCCGAAAATGCAAACCACTGCCATCTATGCCGCGCGCAGTTGTGAAAACAAGCAGGGAAGCTGGCAGATCATTGAACAGATGTTGATGGGGGCCGACCCGCAGGTTTTGAATAACTCGATTTTATACTGGGGCATTATTCCACACGAGAAGTTGCTGCCTTACTATAAGGCGGTATGGCCAGAATATAAAAGCAATCCGAATTTCAGAGAAAAATTTATCGGTTGTTTGCGAGAACTGCATTTGCTAGATGATTATTTCGACAAAGACGAATCGTGAAGAAGGTGTACATGAATCAACCCAAGGTTGTCTCCTCCATTCATACAGAGGTTTTGTTTTTCCATAAGCACTAATAAGAATGGGGATTAAATGCTAATGCTTGATAGAATATCATTCTATACTGTTGTATTCAGGATTTTATTAAGGCAGATTGGAGAGGTAAAATGGGAAATACGGATAAGTTTGAAATGATAGCTAATGTATATGACACTTCTGAAAGAATTCAGATTGCAAAGGGATCATCTGATGCCATTCGTGAATATGTAGTTGACGCTAATAGTAAGAATGCTATTGATTTTGGGTGTGGAACGGGCCTTGTCGGAATGAACTTGTTAAACGATTTTAATTCTATGCTTTTTCTGGATACTTCACAAAACATGATTAATCAAATAAAACAAAAAATTACTGATCTTCATATTCAGAATGCAGATACATTATGCTTTGATTTTGAAAAGGAAGGTCTAACGGATTTGCATGCGGATTATATTTTTATGGCTCAGGTTCTACTTCATATTCATGATGTTGAATTCGTTTTATCAAGGCTATTTGATGTTCTAAATGAGGGAGGACATTTACTAATCGTAGATTTTAATAAAAATGAAAAAGTAGTTTCAGATATAGTTCATAACGGATTTAATCAAGAAGAGCTGGCTGACGTTATGACTAAAATAGGGTATAGAGGTATTCAATCCAAAACTTTTTATAATGGAAGTAAAATATTCATGGGACAAGATGCATCTATGTTTATTATTGATTCTCGAAAATAAACTTTTAGGCAGAAATCAGCTCTCCCTATATTCGGGGTTCCAAGGTACAACGAAATAAAAGGCCGCCCCTTATGAGACAGCCCCATGCTTCTTGTACGGTGTTAAACTTATGATTCAATCTGTGCCTAGTAATGAATTAATTATGTTCAGGTGGCTTTTTTATAAACCAACCCAGCACCAGAATAAGTATTGCCAGAATAAATTCAATCCAAAAAACTGTTTGTAGACCGGAAACCATGCTTTGTGTCTTCTCATGCATCGCAGTGGGATTGAGCGAATGGTGAAGATAACGATTGGCTCCAGACGACATGATGCCGACGAACAATGCGATGCCAATTCCCCCTGCAATCTGTTGGAGCGTATTGTATATGGCTGTGCCATGAGAAACCAGGTGACGTGGAAGTTGATTTAATCCTGTCGTCTGAGCCGGCATGACGACGAACGACATGCCTAAGAATAAGAGGATATGATTGAAGAGAACGGAACCTTGTGTTGTATCACTGTCGATGCCGGTAAACAGCCACAACGATATGACGATCAGGAACAGTCCGGGCACAATGACGGGTCTCGGCCCGAATTTATCGAGTAATTTCCCCGATACCGGCATCAGCATCCCGTTCAAAATGCTACCTGGCATTAGAAGTAAGCCTGTCGCAAATGCTGTCAACTTCATCACATCCTGCATATAGAACGGCAGCAATGTTGTTGTGGCGAATAGAACCATCATCAGAATTACAATCAATACCGCAACCAGAGAAAAAGTGGAATGACGGAATACGGAAAGATCGATCAACGGCTCTTTGATCTTAAGCTGGCGCCATACAAGCAAGAGCAAGAAAAGGCTGCCTATTGCAATCGATCCGTAACCTTCAGGCTCAAGAGAGACACTTGTTTGGCTGAAGCCATAGGTGACGCAGCCAAAACCGACGGTTGACATCACAACGGATACAAGATCGACCCTTGGCTTGGTCAGTTCTGTCACATTCTTTAAGTACACGAATGCATAAATCATCGAAAACAGTGCGACAGGAATCACCATGTAGAACAGCCATCGCCATTGAAAGGTATCGATAATCAAGCCAGACAAAGGCGGCCCGATGACAGGGGCGACCATGATGACCAGCCCCATGAGACCCATGGCGGCACCCCGGCGTTCTGGAGGATAGAGGGCGAGAATCGTATTCATCATCAACGGAATCAATAATCCTGTCCCGCAAGCCTGAACAACCCTGCCCACCAGCAAGATTCCGAATCCCGGGGATACTGCACACAAGCAGGTACCGGCCAAAAATAACGCCATCGCAGACATAAACATCTGGCGAGTCGTGAACCATTGCTGTAGTAATGCGGTCACCGGCACCAGTACGCCGATCACGAGCATATAACCCGTCGATAACCATTGTATGGTCGAAGCAGCAACGTTAAATTCTCTCATCAATGCAGGAAACGCATTGGTAAGTAAATTTTCGTTAAGAAACGCGACAAATGTACCGATGAGTAGAGTGGTTAATATTGCCCCTCTCTTCATTCCTCTTGCATCTTGAGCCTGATTGTCCATCTTCTACCTCCCGATTGTTCATGACGTTCCGTCCATTGTTTGTATATCGCTTATCCCGCAACGCCTGAAGATCATTCTACGTGAAGTGAGATGAATTGGAAAAAGCGAAATTGCTCATCATACTCGGAAATTCATTCATATTTCGAAAGCAAAAGGGGGGGCCCCCCACGGTGTCGCTCATTCGCGCATTATTTCTTGACAAGATGAGGTTAGGGGATTATGATAACGTGCCGGTCAACTCTATAAGGCAAATAAAATCAAAAAGGCTGACTTTTCGTAGTGCCTTGGCACCGGAATCGTCAGCCTATCGTGCAGATTATCCTACACCATCACTTTCTAACAAAGAATAAAAATTATCACGGTCTTGGTCATCAAATTTGCCAAGTGTCCTTACCCTAACAAATTCATATCCGCCATACATGTCTATTTCCTCACCGTACCTATTGTAGAGCGCGATCATATTGCCATCCTGATTCAACTCCAAGTACCCGTAACATTTTGCTTCAGGCGCTTCACCGTAAAAGAGTGTAAATTTGATTTTGATCACTCTGTGCATGCAGATCTTCCCTTCCTGTCTTTCGTATTGGCTTTGAATATATACAGTATTCCCCATAAAATGTCAAGGGATAAGGTTTCTACGTGACAACGGCGGAGGAGTGTACCAGCAAGTTGTGGACGCAGAACCATACCACAAGTAGGGCGAAAAACTGGAATATCAAAAAGGATATAGAGACCTGTAGGAGTGATGGAGGAAGTTACAATCTTGCAACATAAAAACGAAAGTTCGATAAACTCCATCATGGTCAGATATGGGCACATCATACAATAGGTAGGATAGGAACAACGCTATAATTTTCGTGAATGCTACTTCCATGATATGATCGAATTGTTATAAGGCATTAATTAAGGAGGAAGTATGAAACGGAAGAACTTGATGATATGTGCCATTATTGTATTAATCGTTGTTAGTTATCTAATCGGAAACTCAAAGGATACGGAAGTTTCCTCTACTAGCTCACAGTTTGAAAATGACACCCAAATTACTGTGAATTCTACAGTTCCTTCAGATCAGCCTGCAAAAGTATTGAACCAATCCCAATCGGTAACCAAACCAGCGAAATCTACAGCCGAGCTTAAACCTCTATTTGCCGGGCCTCTTCAAGCATTTAAGGACAAGTATGGAACACCTGACTCGAAATACATGTTTTCCATCTCGTATAATCAAGATGATCTATTAATCGACAGTGACAACGAAAGTGGTATGGTCAACTCAATATCAATGTCCTTTTCAAACGAGACGTTTATTAACAAGGAAAATGCACTTGCTAAAATCCTTCCCTATCTGCCTAAGGATGCGAAAAAGATAAAATCCCGCGTTGATGGCGAGTCTATCTTTGTGTTATACCAAAGCCCTTCCACTGCCGAAACCTTCTCAGATTGGTATGAGGCATGGGGGAGCGAAGCCTTGAAAAAACATGGCGGAGGAATGATCCTAGTACAAGCTATTGGAGGAGACCCAAATAGTAAGGAACGCCGAGGGAATGTTACGACTGCCCGTATGGAGCTTTGTAGTTTAAGTGTTCAAGATATTAAGGATATAGATGTCGATTGGTAATGACGAGGATTCAATCTATTGAAGCAACCTTTGCTGAAGGAACGGCATCATTGGAGAAAGCTCCAGCTATAAAGCAAAAAACAATTGCTCATGCTATAGAAGTTGCCAAACGTTTCTAATCGGGTTGTCATCGTTCTTGAACCTCCAAAAAAAGTAATGCTTCGAAACTGATTCCTATTACTTTTTGGGGAGCCCCGTCCCTATAAATTAGGTTACTAACTTTGGATTCTACCAACTAATAATCCGCTTTACTAACTAAGCAATCGCGGTGAACCGTATCATAAGTAATAGTAAAGCGAATCCCCCTTTTTGCATACATTTTATCTTCATTATAAAGTATATTTTCCGATGTTCATTTAGGAGGAAAAGTTGATTTCTTTTCATAAATAGTGGATAAAATGGATCGGATACACTTAATTTTACAGAAAAAATAAGGGATTGTAGAATAAACCTATCATGTTAAGGAGCGGATCTCTACAATGCCAAAACAACAACGACGTACCTTTACCTCAGAATTTAAAAAGCAAATGGTGCAACTCTATGAAAACGGGAAATCCAGAGCAGCCCTTGTGGAGGAATATGGCCTCACAGCCTCTGCTTTAGACCGCTGGATCAAACAAGCTCAGACATCGGGTTCCTTCAAAGAGAAGGACAATCGTTCGCCCGAGGAAAACGAATTAATCGCTTTGCGAAAAGAACTCCAGCGTCTGAGGATGGAAAACGATATTTTAAAGCCATGGGACGAAAGTAGCTATCATCCAGAATAACCGTGATAAATACTCGGTATCAGCAATGTGTGACGTCCTGCAAATCGCAAGAAGTACATTTTATTACGACGCCCAAGAACGAGCCACTGAAGACGATGTCACCGAAGCTATTGTGGATATCTTTCACAAGAATCGAAAAGCCTACGGCACACGCAAGATCAAAGTGAAGCTACATGAGCGTGGGTTGATCGTCTCCAGACGCCGAATTGGTCGGATTATGAAAGAGCAAGGACTGGTTTCCAGCTACACCGTGGCACAATATAAGCCCCATAAAACTGCTTGTAATACAGACACAACGGCGTGAGTTTGAGCAAACGGAAGCCAAACGCTTCGTTGTTAGCGATCTGACTTATGTGAAGGTCCAGAACCGATGGCATTACATTTGTGTGCTGGTCGAGGTCCAAACAAGGATGCTGCTCTGATTTCCCGCGCTTTTGCGAGCGTCAAGGGCGATTTGTGTCAGATTTAGTGGTTTCATACGGACCGTGGCAGCGAGTTTAAAAATCAAAAGATGGACGAACTGCTGGAGACGTTTGAAAAAAGCTTCGTATCCATGGAACACTAGGATATATGACGCCTGTTCAGTATCGTCATGCAGCCCTTAAAAAAGTTGTCTGATTTACTGTTGACAATCCAAAGTCAGCTAATCGACCTTGGCAGGAAGGCATTCTTAATCTCAACAACTATTCTAATAATTACCCCAACAACCACTGATGCTTTGAAGTCTGTCAGAGGTTGTTTTTTTATTGAGATTTGCAGGGAGAGGGTACGGTCTGTATTTTATAGAGATTTTGTAGAGGCTAGGATTTAAACTATGAAAAAAGTTTGGTGAAAATGTAGTTATCATGAGCTGATTTCCTAAGGATCACAATAAAATTGTGTTTTGAAAAAGCAGATATTCTTCAACATTGTCAGACAAGATACTAGAAGTATGTTTTCCAAGTCTTGTCGAAAAAAGTTTATTGGCTTACACTGAGTAGGTAAATTGTCTCAAATTTAAAAATATGAAAAAAGAACTAAGATAGGCTAGCTATATGTAGATGTCCTATAATCGGTGTCCTACATCTGAGAGTTTTTTTGTGATGATAGTCTACAGCGAAACTAAGATACTAGGAAGAAGGAACTACTACATCTACCAGCAAGCCAATCAGTTTCTAAGAGGAGGTGAAAAAGAGGGAACTTAGCAAGTTACATCTCGGCAGACGGTTTAAGCATACCTAGTTCCAAGAATAATCAACTGAACGGATGGTTGGACCGCATGTGATGGTGGAAATTGAGTTTCACGCTTCATATTGTCGAGCGGTTGTTTAGATTTTGTATAGGTCCCTTGTAATATAATGTTGAAATACGTCGTGTAGACTGGGCGTATTCTGCCATTTGCAGTATGTAAGTGGCGAAGACCATCGAAGGAGAGGGGAAGATAGCTACTAAGCATGATCAGCAGCCAGCACCCCACGGCACTTACACGTTCATCTGGAACTCCGCAAGAGTTTCGATGATATAAAGGCTGTTGGGATCAAGCAAATAGCATATGTTTATTCGCTTGAGCGGTTAAATCGAGGAGATGAGTTCGGTATAGAAAAAATATGTCAATAAAGGGGAAATTCGTTTGAAAAGGAAACGAAGTGTGAGCAAAGCTGTGCTATCTTTCTGCCTAGCAGTTTTGCTTGTCTTGCAGACGGTGGCGTTCTCTGCTGTCGCATTTGCGGATAGCGCGCCAAGCGATTCCGGTGCGGCGGCCGTTAGCGAAGCCGATTCGCCGAGCGCGGACGAACCGTCGTCGGTACCAGAGGCGGTATACGCTGCGCCGACCGAACCGTTGCCAGTACCAGAGGCGGTGTTCGCTATGCCGGCCAATCTCGTAGCGATGGCGGCAGTCCCGACGGACAAAACGGCGGTGTTCATGGAAGCTAATTCAACCTTTCCGCTGGAAGTGACGCAGGGAAATGCTGTTATTGATCCAAACGGTATTATTCAGGGTAGACAGCCATTTACTCTCAAATCGGAAGGTCTGAAGGTGCCAGTGAATGGTGATGACTCTAATCCGACAAATGCGAATCTCGACCTATACATTCAGAAGGGTGACTGGATCGAGCTGAAAAGAGAAGACTACTTCAAGGAAGTGGTGTTGCCGACAACTAATAAAACCCTGAATGCACAGACTGAATCAGGTATGAAACAGCTTGGTACCGCCTATTTCACTCCAAATAGCATCAGGATTGTATTTAACGGTGATGATAACTTTTTCAATGGTGTTGGACGAGGTATTGTCTTCAGCTTTGTAACTACTGCCGATGCAGATGTAACGGGAATGGAGTATGGCGATACAAAGCCTATCAACATCTTTGGCGGTGCTTATCAGCTAGAGAACCCAGATGTTACAGCAGCGTATAGCATTACTTTAAGCTCGCCTGGAATGATCAGGTGGGATCAGTATGGTTATCGCGGAATTCAACCGGCACAATTTGTTGAGGGAGCGATTACTTGGCAGTCAAGCGTATCTGCATTCGATCAGTTTGATAAAACAATCAAATTACCGCTAGACGGGAAGACATTTTATACGAATCCTTCAACTTATAATACCGGCTTTGGAAATGTCCGCGGTATCTATATGGAGGATTCATTCAAAGTAAATGACCAAAATGTAACTCCAGACATTGGGGCAGACGGATCGCTGACTTACACTTTCCCACAGGGAACAGGTGTAGATCCAAAGGTTGAATATAAAACATGGATTCCAAAGGAAGCCTATTATTACGAGCACCGGAATCCGCCAGGCAATCTTGGTCGCAGCTATCGGGATATGAATGGCAAAGTGGAACTGAGACAGGACAATAATATGTTGGTGCAGGCAGGTCAGGAAATTTCTTTCGCACCCGACTGGATTCAAGCCAGCGCCTCGTATGACAATCCTAATGAAACAATCACATGGAAAGTCACTGTTAACCAGTATAACAAAAAAGGTTTAAAGGACTTTACCATCACAAATGTACTACCTCAAGGGCTGGAGTTTACTTCAGCCACATGGCAGACGTGGGTGGATGGCACTGCATCTGAGGTACAATCAATTGTACCGGATGCGAACAGCGTTTATTCCTTTGGGGATATTAACGGTAAAGTGGAACTAGTGATTAAGAGTAAGGTAACAAGCGGTTCCAACTTCAGAATCGACCCACGCGCTAACTGGAATTTGGACACAACAGGCGGTATTCAGAACAATGATGTGACAACTGGTTTAAGACCTGTCGCAGTAACTGACGAGGCAATCGTTACTATCGGTGCGCATACTTTTACAAAAACAGGCTCTGTTTCGATGGAGGATTATAACCTGGGCGGCATCACGTGGACCGTTAATTTAACACCACAGTATGCCCTGCCAAATGCGGCGGTATACGATGTGCTAGTGCATGGCGGCGATTTGAACGTCTTGGACAACGCAGTGGATGCAACAGGCGAGGTGAGTGCGGAAACGATTGCGAAAATCAAGGCGAATGTTAATACTGCTCAGCTTTGGAAGCAATATCGCGAAGGTACTCTCAAGAGCGCAAACGGCTTAACCTTGAAGGTTATCCCTTTGACAGTGAACGGTGAAGTCGTGGCGGATTTGATCAAGGTGACCGGATACACCGACAAAGCTGCATCCTTCAGCTTCCGTTCACTTGAGACCAAGCCGGATATCCTCTTCAGACAGGATATTAACGCAGGGAAAACAAGCTGGAATCGGGCCTTGCTCTTTGACGGCGAAACCGTAAAAACTGCTGCGGAAAACGCTGTTAATCTTCATCTGCGTATGCTGAACAAGGATATGCTCTTTGCGTCGAAGCCATTGAAAGCAGATGGTACACTTGAAAATGTTAATCCAAATAACGTAAATAACTACATTAGAAACGACAGCAATGAAGCGTGGACGATTTCTGGCTATGACAGGACAACCAAGACTGTTACATTCCGCTTAGGGGTGAATATGCCAGGATACAACACAGAAGAAATGGCTAAGGACGGTGGTAGCCGAGTAATCAGCAACATCAAGCTAGTGGATACACTGCCTGAAGGCTGGGAATTCGTGCCGTTTTCTGAGAGCAAAGATGTTGAGCTTTGGAAAGGCTACTCGGACAATGGTGGAGGCACCGAGTATGGTGTCAGAAACGACGCCAGAACAATTATTGAACCAGGCACTAATGCTCATGTGGTAAACTTCTCCCATAATGGAAACGTAGGAACTTTCACCTTCTCTAAATTGGAAAGTCCTTATGTCATTTTGGTAAAGGCAAGACCTTCCAATACAGCTCTGGGGAAATATTTAGAGGAATACACTACAAACGGCACAACCAAGCAGGTGTTGTATAATAAAGCTGACCTTCATATGACATGGGGCGGAGAGGAAAAGGTTCTCACTGAACAACGTAAGATTATCGTACCTATTCAGACCTTGGGCAAGTCGGTAACTAAGCCAGTTCCAGGGGTGCTGGAATGGACAGTGAACTATACCCCGCCATTTAACATGAAGCAGGGCGTTTATCTGCAGGATACCCTAGGTGCAGGCATGAATCTGCGCTATGAAGAAAACGGAAAGCTTGTGCTGACAGCGCCTAGTATGGCAGTCTATCGTGCTAAACTGACTGCCAGCGGTGCTCTGGAACGAGAGGGCGCAGCACTGGATCTAAGCGACCCGAATGCTGAAGTTCAGGTAGAAGCTGCACCAGGCGCGGGAGGCACCACAGTTTTAAAATTCAAAATGAACGACCCTAATAAGTTTTACCAGTTTGTGTACCAAACAGAGGTTGATTCATCTAAAGCGAAAGCCGGAGACAAAATGGGCAACGAGGTAAAGCTGGAGGGTGATGACAATCTGAAATCTGTCAGTGCCAGAAGCGAAAGTACGCTGGACAGTTCGGACGTAGCCGGCAGTTCAAGCTCCAATGCCCTGCTGCCCCTGAAAAAGGTGGATCCTAATGGCAATCCGCTAAAAGGCGTAGAACTTACGCTCTATAAGAAGGACGCTGGAACTCAAATCGCCAAAGGAACAACCGATAGCGGAGGGAAACTTAATCTGCTATTCCCAGATCCAGGGTATTATGAGCTGAAGGAAACTTATATTGACACAACGACATGGTTGCCGACTACAAGAATTTATCAGGTGTACGTAGGGAATACGCCCGGGAAGCCCATCTGGGTAGATGGCGTAAAAGTAACCTCTGATAATCCGCTGGTCGTACCTACGCCGGCGCAAGGAAAGCTGACTATCAGCAATAAGGTTGGAGGAAACGGCAGCGATTCTTCCAAGGAATTTGAATACACCGTGACCTTTACCGGCGAAGGCAAGGACGGAGAGTACACCTATAAGAAGCCGGATAATACGTTTGGCACGATCAAAAGCGGAGATAAGATTACCCTCAAGCACGGGGAATCTGTGACGCTCCCGATATTGCCTGCGGATCTGGTCTATACCATAACCGAGGCCGATTATACGACCGTTGACGGTTATATCACCACGCCGGAGACGAGAGAGCTGTCCGGCACAATCGTGAATAAAGGCGACCACAAGGCGGATTTCATCAATGAACGGACCGTCAACAAACTGACCGTCAGCAATACGGTCATGGGCAACGGCGGCGACAAGACGAAGGTGTTCGAGTACACCGTCGTCTTTGAGGATGCAGGCAAGGATGGAAGCTACTCTTACTTGAAGTCGGGCGGAGGCACAGGTACGATCAAGTCCCGCGATACCTTCAAGCTCAAGGATGGAGAGACACTGGATATTTCGGGTCTGCCTAAGGGTCTGAAATACACAATTACCCAGAAGGAATACACAGCCGACGAATACGTGACCATTCCTGAGGAACGGTATTATACCGGAGTCATGGAGGGAAAAGATAAAGATGCCCCGTTTACGAACGTGCGAGTCTTGGAGGGCGACTTGCTAATCAGCAACACGATTAAAGGCAAAGACGACGACAAAAAGAAGCCGTTCAAGTACACAGTCACCTTCACAGGCGAGAGAGCGAACGAATCCTACTCTTATGTGAAGTCGGATGGCAGTAAGGGCACGATCAAGAGCGGAGAGACCTTCGAGCTTACAGATGGCCAGACGCTCATTGTGCAAGGACTTCCGACATATCTCCAGTATAAGGTGACCCAGGATGATTATACGAAAGACGGCTATGTGACAGATCCTGAAAGTCTCGTTCGCACAGGCACCATTCCACAGAAAAAAGCGGCCGAAGCACACTTTGTCAATACCCGCCCGTATCTGGAAGGCGTGCTGCGTGATAACAACACAGGAGAAGTCATTCCGAATGCCCCCATCACGGTGACCGATCTGAACACAGGCAAGGAGCTTCAGACGAAGACAAATGAGAAGGGTGAATATTCGGTCCCAGCCGCAGCGGATACCGACTATACGATCACATATACGAAGTGGTATCAGGTAGGTGGGAAGGGTGTGCCTGTCGAGTTCACGCAAAAAGCAAATGTGGACGGCAGCGTGACGGACGAGACCGTTCCGGCGGACATTACGGCGGTAGGGATCGTTCTGTTCAAGCAGCTGAATGGAGCAAAAGAGCTATTCAACGATTCGTTTACCAACCAGATGCATATCTATTTGAAGGACAAGGACGGCAATTATATTAAGGAGAACGGTCGTCCTAAGGCGTTTCCGATGGCTTCGAACGGAACTTTCTCTGTGGAAGGGCTAAGCGAGCAGAAGTACACAATGGAAGTTCGCTATAAAGCTGAGACCGGCGAGGAACTGCTCCTCAAAGTGACGCAACTGGACGTGAAAGCTAACGGAGAGCTGAATATTTCCGAGGAATTGGTCGACCCTTATGGTACGGTTTATGATGAAACGACAGGAGATGCCATCACTGGCAAGAAAATTGACGGAGCCAAAGTTACACTGTATTATGCGGATACGAAGCGGAATAGAGATAACGGCCGCATTCCGGGTACGAAAGTAACGCTTCCTCCGGTTCCGAATTTTCCACCGCACAACAACGAGAGCCCGGAGCAGGATAGCGATGCAAATGGCTCCTATGCGTACATGGTGTTTCCTGAAGCGGATTACTATCTGATCGTAACGAAGGACGGATACGAGACGCACCGGAGTGATACGATTTCTGTCGATTTTGACATTATAAAATACGACGTGCCAATGAAGCCGATCAGTTCCGGTGGCGGCTCCGGCGGCAACTCCGGCAATGGTAACAGCGGAACCGGCAACGGCAACAGTGGAACCGACAACGGTAACAACGGAACCGACAACGGCAACAGTGGAACCGACAACGGCAACAACGGAACCGACAACGGTAACAACGGAACCGACAACGGCAACAGTGGAACCGACAACGGTAACAACGGAACCGACAACGGCAACAGTGGAACCGACAACGGTAACAACGGAACCGACAACGGCAACAGTGGAACCGACAACGGCAACAACGGAACCGACAACGGCAACAACGGAACCGACAACGGTAACAACGGAACCGACAACGGTAACAACGGAACCGACAACGGTAACAACGGAACCGACAACGGTAACAGCGGAACCGACAACGGTAACAGCGGAACCGATAACGGTAACAACGAAACCGATAACGGTAACAACGAAACCGACAACGTCGGCAACGAGCTGGACGATGCTCCGAAAACCGGAGACAACAGCGTATCGCCAATCTTCTATATGGTTTTGGCGCTGATGTCCTTGATGACGATTGGGTTCTGTCTACTCGGTAACAAGAAGAAAAAGCACATCCAGTGACCGGGAAGGCGGTAAGAAAATGAGCAAAACTAAAAAGTTTCTTATCGCCGTTTCCTCCCTTCTGTTGGTATTTTCCCTCGTTAATATTGCGAGAACCTTTCTGGGGGATTATGCCGAGCAGCAGAAAATCGAAGAGCTGACAAAAGTTTGGGAGGAAGGGTCGGACAAAGGCGGAGGGGATGCATTCCCCTCCCTTTTGTTCAATAAGGCGAATGAGCCGGTTATGCTTCCCGAATTTCGAGAGCTTTACGAGAGGAACTCGGACATCGTCGGCTGGCTGAAGATTGACGGCACCCGAATTGAGTACCCAGTCATGCAGAATCCACAGGATGCGGAGTACTATCTCAATCATGATTTCGATAAAAAGGAAAACAAAGGGGGCCTCCCCTTTTTGGACGCGCATAGCCGGACCAACGGTTCGGACATTTTGCTGATTCACGGACACCACATGAAAAGCGGCTGGATGTTTAAAGATTTAATGAAGTACAAGAACGAAAGCTTTTATAAAGAGCATGCTACGTTCCAGTTCAGCACGCTTTACGAAAAGGAAGAGTATGAAATTGTTGCCGTTATTCTGTCAAAAGTTTATCGCAAATCGGACGACGTTTTTAAATACTACCAGATTGAGAAGGTAAGTACGCCCGCCGAGTTTGACTCATATATTCAGAACATCAAAAAACTCGCTCTTTACGATACGGGCGTGACAGCCCGATATGGCGACAAGCTTATTGTACTGTCTACGTGTGAATACTCAACCGAGGACGGCCGGTTAGCGGTGATCGCCCGAAAGCGTAAATGACGATATTGAAACACGGTGTCAAGCTGCTTCATATGCGTTATAGAAGAGAGGCAGGGCATTAGTGCCTCTCTTCTATTTTTTTGTGACCAATCTCTCCATCTGACGCCACCGTTTCGTTCCTTAAGCAAATGCACCTCCAGCATATCCTCTTCATACAGACAAGGAAATGGATCATCCCTTATTAGTCATGTTAGCCACCTGTAGAATCTAGGAAATTAGTGAAGAATACTACAGTATACTACATTTAAATGCTCTGTAAGATGTGCAGCTCTTAAATAGTTTTACTTAAAGGAGGTTTATTACAGGATTGATTGAGCAAAAGGTGGGCTACCTGATGAATGAAGAACTTATACACCTACCACGTCTTTGTTCTACTTTTACGATATAAACTGGGCGTTTGCCGTTACTAGGACAGGTGTCCCTACATAGAAATAAGTTGATGAGAAAGGCTTATGTCATGAGCAGGGATGGTGTAAAGTAGATGGCACAAAAGTTGCAAAAGAAAAGTACACGATTAACCGGAAGGATCGTAATTCCGGGTAATCCGTCATACAATACGGCCAGAATGGAGTTCAATAGGCGCTTTTCCAAATTTCCAAGGGTCATTGTTTTTTGCCAACGGACTCAGGATGTGATCAACGCAGTCAAATGGGCTCGTGAGCGGGGCATACGTCTGCGAGTGCGCAGCGGGCGGCATAGCTATGAAGGCTTCTCGGCTGTAAATGGCGGCATTATTATTGATGTGAGCGAGATGAATAAGGTTAAGGTTGATCGAAAAAATAGAGTGGCCATTGTACAAACGGGAAATCCACTTGCCCGTGTGTACAAAAAGCTGTGGGATAAGCGTGTGGCCATTCCGGCGGGGACTGCGCCCGACGTAGGCGTAGCTGGGCTTACCTTGGGAGGAGGCATTGGACTTCTTTCCCGCAAATATGGACTTACGTGCGATAACTTGAAACAAGTGAAGATGGTCGTAGCTTCGGGAAGGTATGGGGCAAGGACGATTGTGGCAAACCGGAAGAAACATTCCGATCTGTTGTGGGCATCACGAGGCGGAGGGGGAGGGAACTTTGGTGTTGCTACAGAATATACATTTCGGGTTAGGCCGATTTCATCGGTATCTATTTACAGTATTACATGGAAATGGAGTGACCTTGAGAAGGTGTTACCAACTTGGCAGCGCTGGGCCCCGTCTGTCACGAACCGCTTAACCTCAACAATTGAGGTGGCTGCCAAGCAGGTGGGAACCATTGTATCTACCGGGCAATTGCTTGGCGGTGCAGAGGAGCTGCGTCGATTGATTAGACCGCTCTTGCGAGCAGGCACTCCGGTGAAGGTGATGGTGAAGACAGTACCTTTTATTGAAGCAACCAAATTTTTTGCCGAATCGGACCTGAATTTGGAACCGAAGTTTAAAATAACCGGGGCCTACGGGTTCCAAGCTTTGCCGCCTGTAGGAGTACGAATTATACGTGACTTTTTATCCAAAGCACCCAACAGACATTCTAGCGTGTGGAGTCAAAGCTTAGGTGGTGCAGGAAGCGCGGTGAGTCGAGTATCGCCTACTGCAACGGCCTATCCTCATCGGAAGGCTGAGACAATCTACGAACTGTCAGCCCGCTGGAGAAACAATGGGGAGCAGGAGCGGAATATTCAGTGGGTGGAAAGGTTTCGCAGAGCGTTACGTCCCTTTGTTAAAGGGGATTATGTGAATTTTCCCGATCTGCAGATTAAGAACTGGCCCAAGGCGTATTATGGCGTGAACTTTGGCAGATTGAAGCAGGTGAAACGAAAGTACGATCCTCATAATGTGTTTCGTTTTGCTCAGAGTATTCCAGTGGATAAACAGGTCGGAAAATGACAATATGCACACCAGATCGAAATTGCTAAAAGAGCTGACAGATGCAGCTCCTTTAGCAATTTCGCTGATAGAGACGTAAGCTGAACCGTATCATAAGTAGGGCGAAAAATAATAAGAGCTACGAATTTCAATACCAATGCGCTTCAGCGTATGGACTTTCAGAAGAACTTTAGTCTTAGGTAACGACTTTAGTCGTTGACATTCATGTCAAAATCAACCTGCTTTGAGCAGGTGGTCGTTTAAGTGGGATGATGTAGCTTTTGGTATTGATGAGCATCGTCAATGCCAATCATATTCTTAGGTTGATTGGTTCAAAAGTTACATGGGGGAATACGAGCAAGCACGGTTATTGAAGGAATTTGTAGACACTGAGCTTGTGCCTGGTAACTTATCAATCGCCAAACCCTGAAAACTATACAGACAATGCTAGCGACTACATTTAATTCATGGAAAGGCTGATATAAAAATGGACTTGTTGTAAGTTATGCAATAAAGGCTAGGCGCTACTCCAGTGAGAGAGCTGCCTGTGAAAGATGGCTCAGAGGGTGTTAGATATACTTGATGATATAATGGCATAAAATATTAAAAAGGATGACTGATATGAAAAAAGCAGTGAAAGTAGCCTCCTAATATTAAATAAATTATATTAGGGGGCGTTGAAGTTGAAATTCAGTATTATTAATCGTGACAATTGGTATCGAAAAGAATACTTTGAACATTATTTACAACAACAGACAACATTCAGTATGACGAATGAAATTAATATTACTGTTCTAATGAAGAACTTAAAGAAAAAGGGATATAAGCTATATCCTGCGTTTATTTTTATGGTTACAAGAATAGTTAATTCTCACAGAGAATTTAGAACGTGTTTTAACTCAGAGGGTAATTTAGGTTATTGGGCAGAGATTTGTCCTTGTTATACTATTTTTGACAATAGGACGCATACATTTTCAGCCATTTGGTCGCCAAATATGAATAATTTTTCAGAGTTTCATTTTCAGTATGAAAAGGATGTCCGAAAATACAATGGTACAGGTAGTTTATTTCCAAAAGAACCTATACCAGATAATAATATTCCGATATCTATGATTCCTTGGAGTTCTTTTAAAGCGTTTAACTTAAATATTAATAATGGTGGAAACTTTCTCTTACCAATAATAACTGGCGGAAAATACTCCCAAGTGAATAATGAATTATTCCTGCCTGTCTCTTTACAAATTCATCATTCTGTTTGCGATGGCTACCATGCATCTGTTTTTATGAATGATTTACAAAGATTCGCTAATGAAAGCGAAGACTGGGTTTAACTGGTCGTTTGTTGATAAGCTTGGCGTTCGATGGTGCTTGATGGTTTAAACGTATGTGATTACAAAGTAGGGCCATCCGACAAAGGATGGTCCTAAAACTTGCTGTTACAGACAGCGCGGAGAACCTTATCAGAAGCGAATAGTTAGGGAAATGTATACGCATTTTTTAGATAAGTTTGTTAAACTTTAAGTAAGAAAGCAGATTTCGAATATATTACATGCTTTTATAATGGAAACGAATCGGCTCGCTTGAAATTCTCCACTTGGGGTGTCCACTCTATTGACAGTAGTCCAAGCTGTTTGCTGCACCAGTTGTATACTGGTAAAGACCTACTTAAGATACATATAATTCTAAAGAGGTAAGGCCCTTAGAAAAAATAATAAAATTGCTGGATAAGCAAACAAAGGAAACCTGGCTATAGTCAACAGGAGGGTTCAATATGTGGTTTGGGAAGAAAGAAACGCAACTGGATCGAATAAAAAATAAACTGAATCAAGCCATGCGCAAAGACACGGCTTTCTCGGTGTTTGGAGCATCCTCACATCAATACAAGGTTAATGAGAAGCTTACTGCAAAAGAGCTGGCGGACTGGCAAGCCCATAATCAGGTCACTCTTCCTGAGCCTTACGCGCAGTTTTTAACGAAAGTCGGCAACGGAGGCGCCGGACCCTATTATGGAATTTATCCGATTGAAAAGGCAGCTTCCTATACCGAGCGCCAGGCACTCCTTGCAAAATCCGTTCTGCATCCCGGGATGACCAAAGAGGAATGGAACCATCTAATTGAGCCCCTGACCAAGGATGAGGACATCCCCGATGAGGAATACGACGACACCTGTAATAAGGTGCTGGGCGGCATGTTGTGCATAGGTACCCAAGGCTGCGAATACGAAATGTATCTCGTACTTGAAGGGAAATACAGGGGGAGAATTGTGTACACCTCCGATTTTCATCCCGATCATCCTTTTTTCTTTGTCTATGAAGACAGCTTTCTGGACTGGTACGAGCGCTGGCTGGATGAAATTATTCTGGATTATGATATCGGGTGGTTTGGCAGTCGAATACCGGGTGATGAGAATGCGCTGATCCAGATTTATCAGAGCGCTCCAAACGAAGAAATCCAAGCAAAAGCGCTTGATGGAATGTCCAAGTTTAAGAAAATATCTCAGCCAACCC
>NZ_JBIYCV010000013.1:0-117524 GCF_044908085.1 Paenibacillus sp. RC73 | reverse complement strand
TCGTTGTTTTGGCATTGTAGAGATTCGCTCCTTAACATGATAGGTTTATTCTACAAGCCCTTATTTTTTCTGTCCAACTTAGTGTATCTGATCCACTTACCGATCTACTGAAAGAACAGGCAGTCGAAAAATTTCAATCCACGCACTCATATAGAGTGCGACCTTTGTTGTGTTCATTGGCTCCCTCTCTGCTCCGTTAATTTCAATCCACGCACTCATATAGAGTGCGACCCAAGACTCAATCTCATTGTCATGCATCCAAAGTAAATATTTCAATCCACGCACTCATATAGAGTGCGACGTCAGTGCCAGCAACTACCGTTACGTCCGTCTGACCGTTATTTCAATCCACGCACTCATATAGAGTGCGACACGGGGATGGGCGACTTTATGCGGAGGGTTCTTGAATTTCAATCCACGCACTCATATAGAGTGCGACTTTTATGCTGGCCGTGAAGGATTGTCGCTGGCCGAATTTCAATCCACGCACTCATATAGAGTGCGACCCACGATCGAAGTTGGCCATACCGTTCGCCTTACGATTATTTCAATCCACGCACTCATATAGAGTGCGACCGGATATCGATGCGTTGAAGGCCCGTATTGCTGCGTTATTTCAATCCACGCACTCATATAGAGTGCGACCTCAAAAGTGTACATTTGCTCAGCGAGTTCAATGTCATTTCAATCCACGCACTCATATAGAGTGCGACTGAGATTAAGAGTTTTACCATTGGGGCATCAAGATTTCAATCCACGCACTCATATAGAGTGCGACCTTAGATGGCATGTATTGCGACCTTTGCGCCGGGCTAATATTTCAATCCACGCACTCATATAGAGTGCGACGGCTAGAGAGTGACCGTAGTGATATGTTTCAAGAAATTTCAATCCACGCACTCATATAGAGTGCGACAAGGAACCACTAAAAATAGTGGTTCTTATAGAGGTTTATTTCAATCCACGCACTCATATAGAGTGCGACTTGAGCGACAGGACATTCCGCCGTATAAAGTCGATTTCAATCCACGCACTCATATAGAGTGCGACTTAAAATTGATAATGATCATGTTAATCAGACGCTTAAAATTTCAATCCACGCACTCATATAGAGTGCGACTTGGTCCGGACCTGGCAAGCTATCGGGGCAAAGACATTTCAATCCACGCACTCATATAGAGTGCGACTTAAAGCAGCGCCCTGAAAAGCTGGCTGAACTATTTCAATCCACGCACTCATATAGAGTGCGACAACAGCTTGCTCAAACGCTCGGGCTGAACCAGTTGTATTTCAATCCACGCACTCATATAGAGTGCGACTTTGTGTGAGGAGGTGGAAATATTTGGATGATACATTTCAATCCACGCACTCATATAGAGTGCGACTGCTCTATTTGATGTCGCTAGAGTGAGGATTATTGATTTCAATCCACGCACTCATATAGAGTGCGACAGCGAAAATGCAGTAATTCATACCTTAATGATATAAATTCCATACATTTTAGCAAAAAACGATGCCAAAAAGGCTTGAATCAACCATTGACTTCTACTGAAGAAAACTAATTTAATGTTTTTCGACAAATTTCGAGGTGCGAAGGATCCGGGGTTTTTATGTGAGCTTCACATTCGCACCTCATCAAAAGAGCAGTATACTCATTTTATTTTCCCTTATACATATACCATAAATGAGCATGATAACCAATAATAAGGTGCAGATCCGGTGAATATTTGAGCAAAAAGACAAAACTTCAATCTCATCTGCTTGGACCAACGTATAGGTCACCTTCTTGTAGCTAAAGTCTAAGTTGTACGAGTATGGATAGCTCTCTTGAGGTTCACCCATTCCTTATTGGGGATCTTCGAATAGCTCCTGCATCATCTTTTCCTTGTTGTTCAGAAATTGTTTCATGATGATGAAATGATCGGTTTCCTCCAGCGTCCGGGTGTCTATTCCTTCATGTGTCAGGTGGTACAGGACGGAGTCGGGATAGGCCATCAAAATCGGGGAATGCGTAGAAATGATGAACTGCGAGCCCTGCTGTACCAGCTCGTGGATACGTGCAAGCATGGCCATCTGGCGCAGGGGCGATAACGCAGCCTCTGGCTCATCCAGAATATACAGCCCCTGACCTCCAAACCGATGCAAAAATGCGGCAAAAAAAGACTCGCCATGCGACTGCTCATGCAACGATTTTCCTCCATAGGAGTCTCGGATGGGCCGGCCCCCTCCTTCCCGATCCAGCTCGTCGATATGAGTCGCCAGATTGTAGTAGCTTTCTGCACGGAAAAAGAAACCGTCCCGCGGCTTGCGGGCCCCTCTCACCAGCCGGACATACTCATGCAGCGAGGAATGCGTGGCCTGTGTAGAGAAATTAAAATTTTTGGTGCCGCCCTCCGGATTGAATCCCCACGCGACCGCTATCGCTTCCATAAGCGTTGATTTACCCACACCGTTTTCTCCAACAATATAGGTAACAGACGGGTGAAATTTCAGCTCATTCCATTGATGCATGGCTTTTAAGTTAAATGGATACCGGCTTTCGTCAGCATCCTGCGGCCACATCAGCTCCAATCGACGTACAAAAAGATCACGATCCCACATACTCATTTCCGTTCAGCTCCATTACCAAGTAAATGACTAGGTTTTCCATCATTATATTGGAATTATTTACGGCAATCAATCCAAAATCCAGCTTTCGTAACCCTTCTGTTGTTATTCAAGCGTTTAATACAGGTATAATATATAGTAGCCTATTCATGGGCATGATATCTCCGTGTATCATTCAGAATCTATTTCATTATTTTTCAGGCAGGTGAATCTATGAATTCAAATCACAAACCGATCCAATCCTTTAAAATCGTACAGTTCATGATGACCATCTACAGGCAGCGGCTGACACGTATTTTGCTTCCGCTGGCTGTATTGGCTTTTATTATATGGGAGGCCGGACGTGAGCTGAAAAGCTTCAATCTGGCACGTATGCTTCATGAGCTGCGGCGAATGGATGCTACCTTTCTCATCGAAATCGGCTTGTTCTCACTGATAGCCGTGGCCGCCATGAGCGCATACGATTACGTGATCAGGCATCATTTCAAGCTACAGGTCAAGCCCGCAGCGACATTCCGGTACGCCTGGATTTCGAACACCTTCAATAACGTCTTTGGCTTCGCTGGCTTTACAGGAGCGGGATTGCGCACGGTGCTGTACAAAAAAAGCGGCGTGCCGCTGGGAATCATCACCTCTGCGGTGGTGTTCCTTTCGCCTGTAGTCATTACCGGGCTTTCTTTGCTGGCCTGGGGCGGGATTGCCCATCTATATCCGGTACAGCCCGTGCTGGATGCTCATCCGTGGCTTCATTGGGCGTTATGGGGAATGGCGCTGTACCTGCCACTGTTCCTGATTATGCAGCGATCCAAACGGTACGCCACATGGTTCAACAAGGGAGCAGGCCAGCTTTCCTGGTTCACCATCTCCGCCTCCATCGGCGCTTCGCTGCTGGAATGGCTGCTGGCTGGCCTTACCTTTGCATGGATCGGCTCGCACTTGTTGCATGAGCTGCCGATGAATGCCGTGTTCGGCATTTATGTAATTGCCGCGATTGCCGGGCTGATCAGTCTCGCGCCGGGAGGAGTCGGTGCCTTCGATATTATTGCCCTGCTCGGGCTGCAAATGGCAGGCGCCAACTCGGATCGAGCATTGGCTGTGCTACTGGCCTTTCGCGTCTTTTATTACATCATTCCGTGGTTGATCGGCCTCGTGCTGGCTGCGCTGGAAATGATTCCGCGCAGCGAACGCCTGAGTCAACTGGCAGAGACAAGTTGGGAAACCTCTCTCAACGCTTGGCAAAAGGTATGGGGCTGGCCTGGTCAATTCCGCTTTCTGGCCGACCTGGGGGTATGGGCACTTGGCAAGCTGGTACTCATCTCCGGTGTAGTGCTCCTTCTGTCGGCGGCTACGCCTGGTCTGCTATATCGGCTGCGTTTTGCCGAGCATTTGCTCAGTCTGCCCGTCATGCGCCTGTCGCATGAAATCTCCGTCATCATCGGAATTATGCTCATGGTGCTGTCTCACGGAATATCCCTGCGCATTCGCAGAGCCCTGCGGCTGACGCTGGTACTGCTGCTTGCAGGGGCCATTTTCACCTTCATTAAAGGTCTGGATTTCGAGGAAGCTCTATTCCTGTTGTTCGTAGCGCTGATGCTGTGGATCTCGCGCTCTCGGTTTTATCGGGTTAGTGCGCCGCTGAATCGGCACAATATTTTAATCTGGGGCGGATTGTCTCTGCTCGTGACCGGTGCTTACTTTATGATTGGGGCAGGCTCCAATACTGCGTTTATGCGCAATCTGCACGCCAAGGTCCATCTGGACTTTTTTATGAATCGCAGCGATTACGGGGTTACAGCGGTGTTCAGTCTGATTTTGGCGTGGGTGTTCCTGACGGTGTATTTCTTCCTCCGTCCCCAGCGTGGAATCGGCAATCTACCTGACTCGCAAGAGCTGGATAAGCTAAAAGAATTTCTGGCAAAGCAGGGCGGCAATTTGGTTTCTCATATGCTCTTTCTCGGCGATAAATATCTGTATTGGACCAAGAACGAACAAGTGGTTATTCCCTATGCCCGCAGCCGGGACAAACTGATTGTGTTAGGTGACCCCCTCGGTCCGAAGGAACGTGTGAGCGAAGCGATTCAGGAATTTCAGCGCTTCGCAGACCGATATGCGTTAACGGCTGTATTTTATCAGGCATCACCAGAGTATTTGTCCATCTACCATGAGAACGGCTATCGGTTTTTCAAGCTGGGCGAGGAAGCGCTGGTGTCGCTGGTGTCCTTTACACTGACAGGTAAAAGCAATCAGGTGCTGCGCAGCGCCAAAAACCGCTTTGACCGCGAGGGGTACACGTTCGAGATGATCCAACCGCCTTTGGATGGAGCATTAATTGAGGAGCTTCGTCACATTTCGAATATCTGGCTGGATGGACGGAAGGAGAAGGGCTATTCGCTTGGCTGGTTCAAGGAGCCTTATCTTCAGTTAGCCCCGATTGCGCTATTAAAGGACACTGAAGGAAAGATCATCGCCTTCGCGACGATGGCCCCTGCCTATGACCGTGGACAGACGGTCTCCATAGACCTGATGCGTCATCTGCCCGATACACCGAATGGCACGATGGACTACTTGTTCACACGAGTGATCGAGTGGGCCAAAGACAGCGGGTATACAACATTCAATCTGGGCATGGCTCCGCTGTCCCAAGTAGGACAAAGCGAAAAAGCGTTGCGCGAGGAAAAACTGGCCCGGCTCGTTTTTCAATACGGAGGACATTTTTACGGCTTTCAAGGGCTTCGCCGCTTCAAGGATAAGTTCAAGCCGCAATGGGAGCCACGCTATCTGGCCTATCCAGCTTCTGTCTTTTTGCCTATTCTGACGCTGGAGCTGGTATATATGGTCTCCAAACGCTCGGATTAGGTAGAAGCATTTCTTGCAACGAAAGCATAACAAAAGGGTGTTCCCCCAACCACGACGGTTGCAGGAACACCCTTTTTATGTTAAAAATTCTTCTTAGAAGCTCCCTTTTACAACAACTTCAGATAATGGGAAGCGTCCTGATGGACGTGCTGGTACTTGTGCTTTACCTACAGAAATAAGTATGGTTGGCAGGTAACGTGCAGGAATGTTGAATTGCTCGATCAATTGCGCAGGAATGAAACCACCCATAGCGCAAGTGTCATAACCAAGCGATCTAGCAGCCAGCATAATGTTTTGTGCCGCAAAAGCAGAGTTCAGGACCGCTGCATCGCGAGCTACTTGTGCGTTTTGGTAAGCACCGTTGATTTGACCTACCAATGCGTCACGGATTTCCGCGGGCATTGTACCAGCGTCTACCGCTTGATCATAAATCACAGCGTTACGGTTCGCTTCCAGATCACCCAAAACGGCAATGGTCACAGAGCTTTCCACTACTTGCCCCTGATTGTAAGCGATAGGCAGCAACTTTTGCTTGTCAGCTTCGGTTTCAATCACGAGGAATTTCCAGTGTTGAAGATTCCAGGCAGAAGGAGCTTCTATCGCAGCTGTCAAAATAGCTTCCAGGTCTTCCTCTGGCAATTTAAAATCCTTAACATAACTTTTTACCGCATGTCTTTCACTAATGACAGACAGAGTTTCGTTTTTTTGGATACTCGACATTCTGGACACACTCCCAAGTTTCTCATATTATATATATCTGATCTTGAATCCTTATTAACTTCCCAAACTATTGTAATTATAAAAACGATAGTGAATGATGTCAATATGTTTAAGTATGACCCTGCACTCAAAATACAGTACAATATGGATAAGACATCCATATCAGCAGATGCCTGCTGATCGGACAAGACACGGTGAGTTCATTTTGTTCTTATTTGAATCCAAAAAGGAGCGTTACTATGATTGGATCGTTTAAAAAAACAGATATAGCTTTGTTTGCCGCCTGGGTTGTGGCTTGTGTGGCCACATTAGGCAGTCTGTATCTCAGCGAGATTTTGGGGTACGAGCCTTGCAAGCTGTGCTGGTTTCAACGCATTCTGATGTATCCCCTAATCCTTTTGCTCGGAATCGCTTATTTTCGGGGAGATACGGGAATACGTCGTTATGTCATGCCGCTGGCTATTATTGGAGGCGCCATTTCGGCCTATCACTTTACGATTCAGCGTATCCATGCAGCCGCCAAAGCGGCTACGCAGGCTTCAACCTCCTGTGGCAGAGTATCCTGTGAACAGGATTATCTGAACTGGTTTGATTTTATTACCATTCCTTTTCTCGCACTCATCGCTTTTATCCTTATTATTGCAGCCATGGGGTATATCATGCGTCAGGAGAAAAAATCGGCGCAAGGAGAGGTACAAGCAGAGAATCTTGCATAAGTATGATAGAGGCCCAAGGACGTGGGGTCAGTCACCACAATCGAGCGTATAATCCGCTTGCCGGAGGAAAGACTGTAACTAAATATATCCATTACATATGTGGTATAATGAACAAGATTTGCAGTCTGGCCAATAACGCTTACATTTCTTATAGAGGGGGCCCAGTCCATGATTCATATCAGCACCCCAATTCTGCAATATGGCGCAACCTTCGGCATGATCTTGATCGCTGTTTCGGCTATTTTCATCCGTATGAAGACAGGTCATCGCCCGGTTAATGCCAAAAAGATTATCATCCCTCCGCTCGGTATGAGCACTGGCTTTATGATGTTTATCGTGCCAGAGGTACGAGTTCCCTGGCTTTGGGCAATGGGTGCTTTTCTGGTCGGCTGGTTTATTTTCTCGTATCCGCTGATCCGCAGCACCAAGTTTGAGATGCAAGAAGGACAAGTTTTTGTACAACGCTCACGCACCTTCTTTTTTATCCTGATCAGTCTGCTGATCGTTCGCCTGCTGCTGCATGAGTTTATCCAGCGCTACATTACCATTCCACAGACGGCGGGGCTATTTTTCATCCTCGCCTTCGGGACATTGCTGCACTGGCGACTTCGTATGTATTTTCAATATCGTCAGCTTAATCCGAATGAGGCAGAAGTCCGAATCTGACAAACAGATACTCGCGTGCTGCAAGCATGTTGTTGCATACACCCGAGCATTTTGCAACAATCCCAAGAGCGATTTCAAATCAGCAATGTATAGATCGAAACGGTTTAGTTCGTCTATCTATTGTACTTTCGAGCGTTGGGAATCGAATGTTACAAAATGCTGAACCCAAAAGACACGATCTTCCAACAGGAGTCGTGTCTTTTGGGCTTGTTATAGAGCTGCATCACACCTGCCCGGAAAAAGCTTCCCGATTGCGCCCTTCCGTCTTCGCAGTATACAGCATCCGATCCGCCTGCTCGATCAGCTCTTCGCACTGACTCTGACGCTCGGAGAGTTACATATCAGCATCACTTACTTTGACTAGCACCTTGCCCAAATGATCTCCCTTAAACAAGGCGAGAAAAGGCGAATATACATAACAGCGAGGTGCCTATGCTAAAAGAGACTGCCCTTTGGACAGCCCCTTTTCTGTAATACGCCTACCTGGTTTATTGCTGTGTCAAAATGATCGGGCCGTCCGCTGTAATCGCCAGCGTATGCTCGTATTGCGCCGACAAACCGCCGTCCATTGTACGCGCCGTCCAACCATCCGCATCCACTTTGCTGCGGTAGGTGCCCGTATTCAGCATCGGCTCAATTGTAATGACCATGCCTTCCTTCAAGCGCGGTCCGCGATGCGGTGGTCCATAATGCGGCACCTGCGGTTGTTCATGCATATCTTCTCCGATGCCGTGACCGATGAATTCGCGTACAACCGAGAAGCCTTCCGCTTCCGCATAGGTTTGGATCGCATGGGAAATATCGCCGATCCGGTTACCGATTACAGCCTGCTCAATCCCTCTGTACAGGGATTCCTTGGTAACGTCCAGCAGCTTTTGTGCCTGCTCGGAAACATTACCCACTGCATACGACCAGGCGGAATCCGCCAGCCAGCCGTTCAGGTTTACAACCATGTCAATCGTCACAATGTCCCCGTCCTTCAACGGTGTCTTGTTCGGGAAACCGTGGCAAATGACATCGTTAGGCGATCCACAAGTCGCAAACTGGTAACCGTTGTAGCCCTTTTGTTCCGGCGTTGCGCCATGCTTTTTCATAAACGATTCCGCGAAGGCATCAATTTCCAATGTTGTAATACCCGGCTTGATCATTTTGGCAATTTCCCGGTGGCAAGCAGCTAAAATTTCGCCAGCTTTCTTCATATTTTCAATTTGTTCTTTGGTTTTAATAATAATCATTAAACGGTCTCCTTCTTTTCCGTGTTCGTTCCACTTTCACTGCTGCTTTTTTCTGCTTCTTTTCTGCCTCTATTGTAACGCTAAAAGCATTGAAATGGAACCGATGTCCATTGACACCGTTTACAAGTATCTTTTACGGGGTATATAATACTTCATAACTTGTATACAAGTATGCCCGAAAGAGGCAACCGAAATTTCCAGATAGGAGTATGCACATGAAATATCCGTCAGTCTGGCTACAGGGTGCATCGCTTGGTGAAAGGATTGCTTGTGAGCTTCGACTTCAGATTATCCGTGGTATGCAGGCACCCGGCACGGTATTATCTGAAAATCAGATTGCTGCCGATTTTGGCACCAGCCGTTCTCCTGTTCGTGAAGCGTTAAAAGTGCTCTCCAGTGAAGGATTGCTTCGCTTGGAACGCATGGGAGCGATTGTCATAGGCATGACGCCCGCTGATATGGAGGAGCTTTTCGATGTGCGAATGCTGATTGAGCATTTTGTTGTACAAAGATTTGTACATAGAGACAATGCAGGGTTGGTGACCGCTTTAAACCGGATGATTGATAAAATGGAAGTCGCTCTCAAGCACAGAGACGTCGTTGAATTTTCTCTTCAGGACTTCAATTTTCATGAGACTCTGGTGCTGGAAGCAGGCCATACTCGTATTCTCCACACCTGGAACGGAATGAGGCAGTTGATCCTGACGGTCATGCTGGCTGCCACAGAACAACGCTTTACGTCCAAGATTGAAGAATCCCAAGTCACGATTCACAAACATCGTACCTTTGCAAACGCTTTAAACCAAGGGAGCGCTCAGGAGCTGTCCGAATTTATCGAGGATCATTACCGGGACACCCGCAACGCGGTAAACGACAGCGTTCTGTCCCCTTACCGCAAGAGTCTGTCCTAATCTGCAAAAGGTATAAAAAGAGCCGCTGCACCACGCTTTATGTGTTCTAAGCTGGCGCAGTTCCTTTTAGACTAAAGTTGTCGACAAGTATACATGTACTACACATTAACGCATAAGGAGGCACTACTTCATGAACACCCTATTCGGCTTGAGCCATAACGCTTCACTACTTACGTGGGCGCTAATTACCATCATTCTTTTGATTTTGCTGATTGCCAAGTTTAAATGGAATCCCTTTGTTTCACTACTGCTTTCCTCCGTATTTCTCGGGCTGGTTAACGGGATGCCGGGACATGAAGTTACTGCCTCCATCACCAAGGGCCTTGGCAGCACGCTTGGGTCCATCGCCATCGTCATCGGGCTGGGCACCATGCTCGGTAAAATGATGGCAGAATCCGGCGGTGCCGAGCGTATTGCCACCACACTTATGGACCGGTTTGGTGAAAAACGTGTCCATTGGGCCATGATGATCGTAGGCTTTATCGTGGGTATTCCGGTATTTTTCGAAGTTGGCATTATTTTATTAATTCCGATTCTGTTCACGGTCGCCCGTAAAATGAATATGTCACTGCTGAAAATCGGTATTCCCATGCTGGCGGGGCTATCGACGGTACATGGACTTTTGCCGCCCCATCCGGCTCCGATGATCGCGATTGAAGCCTTTAACGCCAATATCGGACGCACGATAGGGTATGCGCTCATCGTCGGTATTCCTTCCGCTATTATTGCAGGTCCGGTCTTCGGTGCCTGGATTGGCAAAAAAATTATGGTCAGACCCTCCGAGAAGCTGGACGAGCAGTTCACCAATACAACAGGACGGCCGCTGCCACCTTTTGGGATCACATTGTTTACGATTTTGCTGCCTGTTATCCTGATGCTCAGCGGATCGGTCGCTGAAATTGTGGACCCGTCCAATATGCATCCACTTACGGTATTTTTCAAATTCATCGGTGATGAGGTTATGGCGTTACTGATTGCGGCTGTATTTTCGTTTTTCTCACTTGGTTACGCACACGGTTTGAAGAAAGAGGATTTATCCCGTTTTACCAGTGAATGTCTGGCCCCCACAGCCTCTATTATTTTAATCATCGGCAGTGGGGGCGCGTTTAAAACCGTATTGATCGACAGCGGCGTAGGTCAGGCCATTGCAGCGGTGGCTACGGGGGCGCATATGAATGTAATCGTGTTTGCTTTTCTGGTCGCTGCGCTCATTCGTGTAGCCACCGGGTCCGCTACGGTCGCGATGACGACAGGCTCCGGTATTGTCGCACCTGTGCTGGCACTTACACCCGGCGTGAATGTCGAGCTGGTTGTCCTTGCTACAGGGGCGGGATCGCTGATCCTTTCGCATGTGAATGACGCCGGTTTTTGGATGATCAAAGAATTTTTCAACATGACGGTTCCCCAGACTCTCAAATCATGGACCGCTATGGAAACCATCCTCTCCCTAGTCGCCTTCGGTTTGATTATGCTGCTGAGTGTGTTAATTTAACGATAATGAGCTAATAACGGTAAGTGAAGGGGAGATTGAATATGGCAGAAACCCGATATATGATCGGCGTCGATATCGGTACGACCAGTACGAAAGCAGTGCTTTTCGAAGAAAACGGCAACATTGCTGCTCAGCATCATGTGGGCTATCCGCTCCATACACCTGAGCCGGATGCGGCCGAACAGGACCCGGAGGATATTTTCAAAGCCGTCGTGACAACGGTGCAGGAGGTCATGAAACAAAGCGGAGTAGCAGCCGAGCATGTGCTGTTTGTCTCCTTCAGTTCGGCCATGCACAGCGTTCTGGCGGTGGATAAGAACGGCAAGCCGCTGACCGCCTCCATCACGTGGGCAGATAACCGCAGCGCCAAGTGGGCTGAAGCGCTCAAGCATGAATACAACGGACATGACATTTACTTGCGCACCGGGACCCCCGTTCATCCCATGTCGCCGCTGACGAAGCTGATGTGGATTACACGGGATTTGCCGGATATTGCTGCACAAACGTACAAATATATTTCTATCAAGGAATACGTATTTGTCCGATTGTTCCAGCAATATGTCGTGGATCATTCGATTGCATCCGCTACCGGCCTCATGAATTTGGAGCAACTGGATTGGGACGAGGAAGCACTGCGTATTGCCGGTGTGACGAAGGAACAGTTGTCTGAGCTGGTTCCCACGACTCATGTCCTGAAGGGACTGGATGCGACCTATGCGCATGACATGGGCTTGCTGGAGACGACTCCTTTTGTCATCGGAGCCAGTGACGGTGTCTTGTCCAACCTTGGTGTGAATGCCATCAAACCGGGGGTTGTCGCTGTCACGATCGGTACCAGCGGAGCCATCCGTACCGTGGTCGATAAGCCGTTGACCGATGACAAGGGACGTTTTTTCTGCTACGCATTGACCGAAAAGCTGTGGGTGATCGGCGGCCCGGTGAACAATGGCGGCATTGTGTTCCGCTGGATTCGCGATGAATTTGCAGCCTCCGAGGTGGAAACCGCCAAACGACTGGGGCTTGATCCGTACCATGTGCTGACCCAAATTGCGGAACAGGTACGCCCCGGCTCGGACGGCCTGCTCTTTCTCCCGTATCTGTCCGGTGAACGTGCGCCCCTGTGGGACCCGAATGCCCGCGGCTCCTTCTTCGGCTTGTCCCTGCGTCACAAAAAAGAGCATATGATCCGCGCCGCTCTGGAAGGTGTGCTGTTCAACCTGTACACGGTTATGCTGGCCATGGAAGAGGTCATCGACAGACCTTCGGTCATTCACGCCACTGGCGGATTCGCACGCTCGGAGCTGTGGCGACAGCTCATGGCGGATATTTTCGATCAGGAGGTCATTATCCCGGAAAGTCTGGAAAGCTCCTGCCTTGGCGCAGCTATTTTGGGCTTGTACGCACTGGGACGGATTGATTCGCTGGACGCTGTATCCGGTATGATCGGCACCACTCACCAGCATAAGCCCGTGGCAGAGCATGTGGATATTTACCGTGATTTACTGCCGATCTATATCCGTATTTCGCGTAAATTTGAAGATGAGTTCAAGGATATTGCCGAGTTTCAGGCCAAATCCTTAAAACCTTTAAAATAGTGGAACCCGTCCCAACACCGCTGCGTATTACCGTTTCATAAGAACCTGTCTATGTCAGAAAACGATCTAAAAATCAGTTGGACAGGATAAGAAGGAGGATTAGACGATGCTCAAAAAATTACTGCACCGCCTGCTACATTCCACCTCTCATTCTCATAAGCGGAAATACAGCAGCTCGGACCGTTATTACGAACGTAAACGCCGCTCTTCATCCGATTTAGGATACAAGAACAGCCATAACGGGCACCAATATTACAAGGACAAACGCCGTCATTACTCCAGTTCGTAAGTAAAGAGCTGCGACGAATGAAACCAGGCATAGGAAGGAAGCCAGTGGCTCCTTCAAACCTTATAAAGCGAAGACCCTTCTCATCAAGGGCCTTCGCTTTATTGTTGTGCGCCCGGCGTTATGCAGGGCAACATCTGTGCATTTTACAAGAAATCGTCTATTAACAAAATTACAGAAACAGAGTTTTGGATATGATTACCAGCAAAATAAACAGAACCAGAATCGCTCCTACAGAGGTCCAGGCTCCGCCGTACCCCATACCGCCCATCCCACACATATGACTCATTTACAACACTCCTTTCGCTCATTTACAGGATCATTGTATGTAGATACGGTCAGATGCGTAAGGGGGGCATTACCCCATTTTTACGGCGAATGCCCGTTATTTTTATGGATGATCTTTATGGACTAGCCTTCCTGCTGCACCAACGCCTTCTCCAGCTCCAGCATAAACTGGCGACTATGTTCATACCTTGGGCCAATCTGAAAAAGACGTTCCAGCAGATGGCGTACAGGTGGACTCAGCTTCAATTCTTCCTGCCAGCTTCCCGGCGGTTGATCCGGTTGAGGCTCGTAACTGCTATACAGCATAAAAAGCATCAAATGCCCGACATCGTACAAATCGCTGTAGATGGCGACATCCTGTCGTTCGGGTGCACGCTTTTCCAGCATAGATTGGGTAAATACATCCTCCTGCTGCTCGCCCATCGCCAGTGCAAGGCCAAAGTCGATCAGGTACGGTTTCCCTTCGCGGTGGATCACATTGGGAATGCGGATATCCCGATGGATGTAGTCCTGTTCATGCACATGCAGAACCCGCTCCATTAGCTCCAGGGTGTAGACGATACATTCCTGTTCGGTAAAAGAACGCCCCTGTTCAAATATAAGCTCCTCCAGCGTCATACCGGAGATATATTCCATGACCAAGTACAGTTCATTCCGATGCTCCGCACTTTCGAGCAGCCTCGGGATATAGGGATGTTCCATTTGTCGCATAATGTCGGCCTCACGCTGCAACAGTTGAACACCTTTCGCCCGCTTGCTCGGTCTGGGTAGCTTGACCGCTACCTCCTGCCCATTATGCTTGTCCAGACAGAGGTAGGTCAGACCATAGCTTCCCATACCCAGCAGCGAAAGAATATGATAACGTCCACCCAGCAGATCGCCAGGCTGTTTCGGGTAATCTATCCAAGATTCGTAAGCATTCCGTAACCAAGTAAACATTCTAATAACCCTTTCCTATTCATCCTGCGGCATGTTATATATGTGGCTTGCTCTAGTCTTCTTGTATGCGCCAGGTGCCCTAAATCCATTCACTCCGGTCTGTTCCGCTATTATACCATCCACAATAAGACCACCAGAACCGGGAAGGTCTGATGGTCTTATTGTGGATGATCTATGCCTCTCTACGTCTGCGTGGTGCCAAACCGAGCCAGGACAGCAGCGAACCGCGGGACTTACGCTGTCTGCCCTGATAGGTGCGCAAATTGGTAATTAACTGTCGATCCCGTTCCTCTTCCACCCGTTCTTTCATCCAGCGCTTTTGGTCCTCCAACTGATTGGAAAGGTTGATGTTCTTTTCCACCAAACTGCTATGCTCAGTTTCCAGCTCTTCCAAACGACTTCGCATCTCCAGTAGAGCACTCTGCACCATAATCTGCATCTCCGTCAGTGCTTGGGACTCTATAGGCTCCTGCGTTTGTATCTGCACTGGTGTTTGTTCCAGTTCTTCTTTTTCCCTCTCCCTTGTTTGCTCCAGTCTGTGCTCAATCGTTAGCGCCAAGGTATGCATCTGTTGTTCCTGCACGCTCACTTCATCCTCTAATCCTGCCGATTCAAGAGTAGCAGCGGCTTGCGCCTGCATTACAGACTCATCCCTGCCCTCTGCGGCAGCCAATATTTCCTCCCAGGTTGCAGCCAGCGACTCACCATCCGATACGGGTGGCAAGCGGACACCTGCATCCTCGATCTGGAAGGGTGCGGTTACCCTCTCAAGCACCACTTGAACCGCCTGCTCCATCGTCAAATGTTCCTCACGCAACGCCCCTCGCATCAGCTTCAAGCACTCTACATCCTCTGGACTGAACATTCTCGATTGATTGGCGGAACGCGGGAACACATAGCCCTGCTCCTCCAGCGCTGCCGCATATTTACGAAGGGTACTGGCCCCGATTCCCAACTGCTTTGCCGCTTCCGTCGTCGATCTGCTTTCTTCCATTGATCATTACCTCCCCGGATGGTATGGAAAGAAATAAGCTTGTATATGTACAATTCGCGGAATCAAATGGAAACCCTTTGGCAAAAATGTTCTAATATTGCGGACTGCTAGGAACCTTTGTCATAAGCGAATATTTTATAAAAATGCAAGAAGCGACTTCAAATCAACCATATACAGTCGGATAAACCAGCTGAACATAAAATATGACAAAGTACGTGGTACCTCGCCTAGTCCCCATTCAATAGGGCGTCTTTCTAGAACCGTCACATAAATGTCACACTTCACATGATCCTATGGCATAATTCCTATCATCAATGCGTCGCAAAGTACAAACAATGCGGATACCACCTCAAAAGAAGCTACTCACTCCCTGCAATCCACACCTGCAAAAACACTGCGTATTCCACGTATTCTCTATATTTCAGCATATATATGTGCCTCTGGTCATAGTTGTTTTTATATTTTTCGGAATGAAGGCAAAACAATGGATATTTCCAAAAGCCCAGCAATATGTTATGTTATGTAACGTAAAATGGGTTTCAGACATAATTTATAGCACATTAACGTTCGCTGGAACGAGGAGGAAACATAAATGAAGGGGAAGGCAAGGAAAGTAGCTATTGTCGGCGCGGGTATGGTCGGTTCGAGCTGTGCCTACTCAATGGTCAATCAGTCCATTTGTGACGAAATTATGATGATTGACCGCACGTATGACCGGGCTTTGGCCCATGCACTGGATCTGTCTCATTGTATGGATTTTACGTCCACACGTACCAAGGTACATGCAGGAACATATGCAGATTGCACGGATATGGACGTTGTCATTATTACGGCTGG
Organism: Paenibacillus sp. RC73; assembly: GCF_044908085.1. Classification (NCBI taxonomy): domain Bacteria; kingdom Bacillati; phylum Bacillota; class Bacilli; order Caryophanales; family Paenibacillaceae; genus Paenibacillus; species Paenibacillus sp. RC73. Next base: position 101,382 of record NZ_JBIYCV010000013.1, on the reverse strand, counting down.
AGCTAACCCCAAACCAGGTCAAGATCGTCTGTCCGTACTGGATGATGCGGTGATCATTACGCGCGAAATTGTAACGGCGATTATGGAGAGCGGCTTTGACGGCATTTTCGTCATTGCCGCTAATCCTGTCGATATTGTGACCTATCTTGTACAAAGCATATCCGGTCTGCCACGCAACAAGGTGATCGGCACGGGCACCTCCATTGACTCGTCCCGGCTTAAAACGCTACTTTCCGAGGTGTTTTCCATAGATCCGCGCAGCGTACAGGGGTATGCTCTTGGCGAGCACGGCGATTCCCAATTCGTTGCATGGTCACACGTTACCATTGGCGGCAAGCCAATCCTGCACATCCTGCGTCAGCATCAGGAGCGGTTCAGCCACGTCGATCTGGATGACATCGCCCGCAAAACGAAGGATGCAGGCTGGGAGATTTTCACTCGCAAAGGTGCTACTTATTTCGGTATTGCCAATGCGCTGGCGTATATTACCCGGTCCATTTTAAATGATGACGGTAAAATTATAGCGGTTTCTGCCGTATTGGATGGCGAGTACGGGCACACGAATGTCTGCACAGGTGTTCCGGCGATCATCGGCAGCAAAGGAATTCAGGAGGTCATCGAGCTGGAGCTAAGCCCGGAAGAACAAGCCAAGTTCGACGCCTCCTGCCGCTTCATCAGCGATAATATCCGTGCCATGTCGGGCTTAGTATAAAATGTGTCATACGCCGGATTGAGATGTATTATCATATTTTATCAATCCGGCGCGATTTGTACTTCAAAAAAAATCCACTTATCCAATACACTATCTTCATTCTAAAAGCTGTAGAGAGACCATGATATTGAATCTGTGGTTCACGAGGCTGTCATTCCCTTGAGCTATCATTCCGATAAAGAAATGGTTCGTTTTTTTGGCACAAATTAGCTACGAAGTTGCCACACTCCTTCAAGGCGAGGTGTATTTATGATTTATATAGTTTTTCACCAACTGAACCCCCTTGTCCCCACTCTGCTCATCTGCCCTCTAATCGCCATTATAATTGGAATTATGTGCGCAATTCTCCATTCGAGGGTTCTACTGGCTGTAGGTGTAGCTCTTTTACTTCCCCTCCTGTTTATCACAACAAATATTGCTACCTTTAAATCTAACCTGGACGCATGGGCGATGTACGGTATTATTTATGCCCTGACGACCTATGCCGCATTTAGAATAACTTCCCGAGCTAGAAGTTGACTGATCTTTATGTACCCATGCTGAAATGTGACCCGGAAGAATGATAACTTTAAAACAAATGACCCATAAGAGGGTCATTTGTTTTAATAGAGCCCTTGAAAAAACAGATAGAGCTGAACCCTCATATTCCGTCCTATATTTCTTTACGACGGAATACCGTCAGGCCCGCAATCCCAAACACAGCAAAGCTGCCCAGGACAACCGTAATCAGCGTATCGGCTGGTACGATGAATGCCCCGAAGCTGTCTCTTCCGGCAGGCATCATCGCCAGCACAGGCTGTACCCACGGATAGTACGGACCGTAAGTCTGTGAGTTGGCGACCAGAATATTGGGCACTGTGAAAACAAAGTTCAAAGCGAGCGGCGCGGCAAAGCTGGACCACAGGAAAGACACCATCAGCTGTAACGCAGCCAGCGGCAGACAGGCTACCCAGCCTGCGAGCAGACTTTGGGCAATGATTGCCCAAGGGATCGGCCCGTTCATGTCCTGCACAGCTCCGACACCCAGCAGCGCTCCCCCGAACAATAGCTGAGTCAGCCCCACCAAAGCCATAATCATCGTCAGCTTGGCTGCGTAGAGACTGGTGCGGGATAATGGCAGCGACAGCAGTTGCTTCCAGCCGCCGCCCCCATGCTCGAATCGGCAGACCATGGATGCAAATACGGCGGTCAGCATCGGCATGAACAGCAGCGCATGCACTGTGAGCATGCTAGATAACAATGCCAGCCAATTCCCTCCGGGGGTCGACAGTAGTCCGATCAGAACGGCAATCGCCGGGCTGACGAGCGCAAGCAACCAGACGGGCGACTTGGCTATTTTCAAACGTTCGACAGAAAGCAGTCGTACATATCCTCCGAGCATTACGCCACATCCTTTCTGCTAAAATGAGCCGCCGTCAGCAGACTGAGAAGCGCACCCATTCCGCAGCCAATGGACGCAAACATCCACGCTTGAGGTGCAGCCCATGCGAATCGGGGCCAAGCCAGCGGAAAATACCCAGATAGCTGGGAAGCAAACAAGCTGCCGATGCCTAGCGTAATGCCCAGTGTTACAGGCAGTGCCTGATTATGAAACGTGACTGTTAGCCACAACAGTAGTACGAGAATGGGCAGTGTACCTCCCAAGGGCCAGAACCCGAGCCGCAGCAATTCTCCTATCGGAGCAGGCTCTCCCCCGAAGCCAAGTATCATGCCCAGTCCCCACGTTCCAACGGTAAGTAGCAGGCAGGATACACACAGCATCCCGATAGCCAGCGTCAGCTTGGCCATATAGACGCTGAATCTGGAGATCGGCAAGGCCAGCAGTTGCTTCCATGAGTTGGACGAATGCTCCACATTCGCCAGCATGGAAGCGACCATCGCGGCCCCTAACACCAGTGCAATGGGAACAAAAACAGCGATGTTATCCATCAAGGCTTCCCACAGATGACCCTTGCTGCGCGGAATCAGATAATCATAACGAAGCCCGAAATTCAGCGCCTGCATCGCCACCAGCCCAAGGGGGCCAAGGAACACCAGAAACCAGATCCCCTTCCTGCGCGCTTTGAGCAGATCCGCAGTCAGCGCTCGCAGCATCATAGGGAAGTCCCTCCTTTGCCGACGACCTGCATGAACATATCCTCCAGGGATTTTCGGCGTTCCTCTACCCGGTATATAGCATGCGTATTTTCGACCAGCCTTCTGACCAGCAGCGCTACAGCCGCATCATTCATGTTTTCAAAATCCAGAGCAGCCCCGTCCCTCACCGAATGATAACCCTGCTCACGTGCAATGAGCTGGGCTGTTTCCGGGTCCGACGTCACAATACGAATACCCCCTGCGGATTCCTGACGGAGATTGTGAATCGTATTCTGGAAAACCAGTTCTCCTTCGCGGATAATTCCCACCGTATTCGCCATATGCTCCACTTCGCTCAGCAGATGGCTGGATACCAGCACGGTGATTCCTCGTTCCTTGGGCATCGCCTGAATCAATGCACGCATTTCCTGAATGCCCTCCGGGTCCAAACCATTGGTAGGCTCGTCCAAAATAAGCAATTCCGGATGGCCTAGCAGCGCGGCGGCGATACCAAGCCGTTGCTTCATGCCCAGCGAGTAGCCCTTGACCGGGCGTTTGGCATGCTTGGTCAGTCGAACGACTTCCAGCACGTCCGCAATGTTCTCCTTGGGCACATTTAAAATGCGACGAATGGCCTCCAGATTTTCCACTGCGTTCAAATGACCGTAATACGAAGGGTATTCGACCAGCGAGCCTACTTTACGCAAAATATCCAACTTATGTTTGCGGATATCCTTACCGAATATGCGAATCGTTCCCCGAGTCGGGCGAATGAGTCCGAGCAGCATACGGATGGTTGTCGTTTTCCCCGCTCCATTTGGGCCGAGAAAGCCGTAAATATCTTCCCGCCCTATTTTCAGATCCAGCTGGTTAACCGCAGGACGTCCTTTGTATAATTTGCTGAGACCGTTCGTTTCAATAATGTATTCGTTCAAGTTCCTCACCTCGACACCTATCGTAACGTGCCAAGTTTAAGACCAAGGGAACTCTTAGTTTAAGTTTTGTTTAAAAAACGGATTTGTGTCCCGACGGATGAACTGACAATGTCCCTCTCCAGATTCATTTCACGGGCCAGCAATTCAGTAATCGCCAACCCAATCCCGGCTCCTTTCTCATTGGATTGCTGCTCCATTCCCGGCCCTTTATCCACAATGACTAATGCCTCTTTCCCGTTATGTTCCTCTATATGGATACCGATATATCGGCCTGAGGCGGCGTGGCGAACTACATTTTGAAAGAGATTGTCCAGCAAACGGCGGAAGCCCTGCTCATCGACCTTCCACACGATACTATGCTCAGGCAAGTCGATATCCACCTCAAAGCCTTCCTTTTCCCAAACCGGATACCAGCTGGCCGCACACTCCCGCACCAGCCGCAGGATATCACGCGGTTCGTTATTCAACGTGTATTTGCCGCTGGAGAGAAGATTATAGGCAAGCAGGTTGTCGATCAGACTTCCGAGGTCTTTTAGCTTGTTTTCCATCAATGAAATAGACTGTTTTCCCCTGTCACTCAGGTTTTCGTCGTCCAATGTGTACAGGTGGCTACGTACGACCGTAAGCGGCGTCCGAATATCGTGTGACAGATCAGCGACCAGCCTTTTTCGCAGTTCTTCCTCTTGGCGCTCACGTCCCCGGCTCTCGGCCAGTTGCTCGACCATCTGATTGAACGCTTCCTCCAGCTTGCCGATTTCATCCGACCGTCCAGTGCTGACAAGAATGGGCAACCCATCCTCTCCCCGTTGTGACATAGCTACCTGAAGCCGCACCAGTCTGCGCCGAATGCCTCCAAAAAACAGGAGAGATACGAATATAAAAGCTGCAAGTATCAGTAAAATAAAAAAGAGGTAGTACAGCATCATGCTATTGTCCGTACGCTGCTGATCAAAGAACGAGCGAGGAATTTTTAATACCATATAGCCCTGATCGGTGTTCTTCTGACCACCGCCAATAAATGAAACTACAGTAAATAAGTCTGAATTCATGGCTTGCTTCATAAATACAACAGCCTGCGTCGCATCCCATTGCTTTGGAACGTCAGGTTGTGCGGGGAGCTCCAGCCTTGTTTTCCCCGCTGCATCCACCCAAAATATCTGTGAATCGGGAAAAGTATCTCCCTGTATTTTGCGTAAATGGATTGAAATTTGCTCCGGTGTGGCTTCTTTTAAGGCTACGGCTTCACGATGCCAGCTATCTTCGGTCCGGGAACTGGAGGGATAATGTGGATTTGCAGGCTTCATATCCGTAACCCAACCAGACAAGACACTACTTACAATTATCATAGTAGGCAACATGATCGGCAACAGCATCATGGCAACCACAATAATGATCAGATAACGGAACAGCAGCGAATTTCGGAAACGTGTTCCCTTTCGCAGTCCGTTCATTATGCCTTCACCCGATAGCCTACACCACGGATCGTCTCAATGATGCGGGGAGTAGCGGGATCAACCTCCAGCTTTTCACGCAGATGCCGGATGTGGACCATTAGGGTTTTGTCCCCGTCGATATATGGATCGCCCCACACGGCTTCATACATTTGCTCCTTCGTCATAATCTGGCCCAAATGGCGCAGCAAATAAGCAAAAATATGATATTGCTTGCCTGTCAGCGTAATTTCTTCCCCGGTATCACGGTTCACAATACGGTTATCGGGAGGGTACACTGTCAGATGTCCCAACTGCAAGGATTCCTCGGGCACCGTACCTGAACGACGCAGCAAAACCTCCATACGTGCAATCAGCTCGTCCGGATGAAAGGGCTTCGTCACATAATCGTCGGCAAAATCCAGCCCTTGCAGCTTATCGTCAATGGAGGTTCGGGCTGACAGCATAAGAATCGGAAGCGCCGGCCGCTCCTTCTTGAGCCGTTTTCCAATCGTAAATCCATCCAGACCAGGTAGCATCACATCCAGAATCACAAGCTGGCATGTATGGGATGCTTCCACAGCTCCATCCCCGCTGCGCAGCCACACCACAGCATAATTCCGCTCTTCCAAATACTGATGCATCCAAGCGCCGATATCCTGATCGTCCTCGATATATAACACATTTGTTTTCATTGACACACACCTACTTATCGTTTTTCTTTTATGTAATGGGCATTATAGCATTTATGATACATAACCCGCGTAAAAAGGTTAATAACTACCTTATACGACATATGCTATATGATTTCAAATTCTACGGCTCGCAAAAAGGAGGAATGCCATATGCTGCTGGAAGCGATATATCACCATCCGAAGCGCAATTGGGCTTTTGGTTATGATGATGCAACCCTATTTTTACGGCTTCGTGTGAAGAAAAATGACCTGACCGCTGTGCACGCTCTCACCGGGGACAAATACGACTGGGATCGTACCCGACAGCTCATTCCGATGTCCAAATTCGCCACCGACGGCAGATTTGATTACTACCAATGTACCGTAAAGCCCACTCACCGCCGACTGAAATATGGATTTTTTCTGGAAGACGAAGAAGAACAATTATGGATGAACGAGAACGACTTTACCACCCAAGAACCTCAAAATGCAGACGGCCTGTTCCAATACCCGTTTTTGAATCCAATTGATATTCTCAAACCACCTGCATGGGTGAAGGATGCGGTTTTTTATCAGATTTTCCCGGAACGCTTTGCGAACGGTGACCCCTCTATAAGCCCGGAAGGTGCCGAGACATGGGGGGACACGCCGCGGACCGACAATTTTTTTGGTGGCGATCTACAGGGGATCCTAGATCATCTGGACCACCTGAACGAGCTGGGGATTAACGCCCTGTATATGACGCCTGTCTTCAAGGCGACGACCAACCATAAATACGATACCGAGGATTATATGGAGGTGGACCCGCATTTTGGGGACAAGGAGACGTTAAAAAAACTGGTAGACACCTGCCACGACCGGGGAATCCGGGTACTGTTCGATGCAGTGTTCAATCATTCGGGACGTACCTTTAAGCCGTTCGTGGACGTACTGGAAAAAGGCGAAGCCTCCCCTTACAAGGACTGGTTCCACGTACATAGCTTCCCGCTGGAAGTGGTGGATGATACACCGACCTACGATACCTTCGGGCTGGAGCCGATGATGCCCAAGCTGAACACTGAGCATCCTGAGGTGAAGAAGTACCTGCTGAAGGTGGCAAAATATTGGATCGATGAGATTGGCATCGACGGGTGGCGGCTGGATGTGGCAGACGAGGTGGATCACGCCTTTTGGCGAGAGTTCCGCACTACGGTCAAGCAGGCCAACCCGGATGCGTACATTCTGGGTGAAATGTGGAATGAATCGTCTGAATGGCTACAGGGTGACCAGTTCGATGCGACGATGAATTATCCGTTCACTTATGCGGTGAATGATTTTTTCGTCAAAAAAGAGTCCGATGCCCAAAGCTTCGCCTTTGCCATCGGACGGCAGCTGGCCCGCTATCCGCAGCAGGCCTCTGAAGTGGCCTTCAATCTGCTGGATAGCCACGACACGCCACGCCTCCTGACGCTGTGTGGCGATGACAAGCGGCTGATGCGGCTGGCCGCTCTGTTCCAATTCACGTACATGGGCGCGCCCTGCATCTATTACGGTGATGAAATCGGTCTGGATGGAGATGCCGATCCAGGCTGCCGCAAGTGCATGGAGTGGGACCCTGACAAGCAGGACCGCGAGCTGTTCGACTTTTACCGCGAGCTGATTGCGCTGCGTAAGGAGCACCCGGCACTGCGTGCTGTGGGAAGCCTCACTTTCCTGGAGGCAGAGCCGGAAGGCGCATCCCTCGCCTATGAGCGCCGCAGCGAGGAAGAGATGCTGCTCGTGCTGTTTAACCGTTCCGGTAAGAGCCATGTGTTTGAGCTGGACATTCCCGAGCAGGAATGGGAATTGGCTTTTGGCGAAAGCCAGTGGTCCGCAGGAGCGAAGGGCTTACGCGCTGAGCTTCCAGCCTATGGCTACGCCGTGCTGAAGACAATGCCTGCGACGCGGATGGAATAGACGCTCTCCTTTTAATAAACGGAGTAGTCTCATCCCTTGAGGCTACTCCTATCTACATACAAACATTCCCAAAACGGTGATATAATATATTCAGATAATCGCTGATTTAGCATCCGGATTGTGAAAGGGGTGGTTTATTTGGAACATACAACCACGATACGCACAGAGCTGGAGCAATTCATGGCACGAGAAGACCTAAGCATTACGCAATTTTGTGAAATGGCGGATGTAGAAACGGAAACAGTCCATGCTATTCTGGGCAAAAAAATGCTATTCTCGGTAGAGCAACTGGATCGGGTTACATATGGTATGCGACTGAATCCAGGCCACTTTTATGGGCATTACATCGAGGAATATTTGGTCCAAGCTGCCCATGATTGGCGCAATATTAAACCTTTTTTATACCGATGTGAAGAACTGAACAAGCTGGATTGCATTCAGCAAATCAGCTATTTAGGGTTGAATAATGCGACTTACGCTCCTCTGTTGTTCGAAGTAGCTGAGGATTTTTTCAAACATGACAAACATGCCGCCGCAGCCCTTCTTTATAAAAATATCGTCAAAAGGGAGGGGGGCCGACGTTCAGAAAGACTGGCTTTGTGCCAGTATCGCTTGTTTATTCTTGGCCTGGGGCCTGATAAAGAACAAAACGTGGAGGCTGCTAACCGGGTTTTTACCCTTTTGGATCAGCTTGACGACATCGACCGACTCGACGCATTAAGAGAACTGGCGAATGCATATATACAAGGAAAATTTTGGGATTTATCCAAGGACCTGGCTCAGGATATGGACGATGAGGCTAATATTCAATACCTTCTTATGCACCAGCCCAATAAAGTTAATCAGGAACCACTCAAAAAGCCACAAAGACCAATGTTCTTTTATATGGCCTATTCTAACTATCTTCGTGCGAACATTTGTGAGGCCCAGGGAAACTACAAGCAAGCACTACAATATACGTATGCGTATGCTGATCTAAGCTGGGTGAAGGAGACGGATGAGGAAACTCAATACTGGCTGAACAAATGTAAAGGATGGGCACGGTCCAGTCTATTTTTATATAAAATGCTAACCGGAGATGTAAGCGCTATTTTGGATTATGTTAAATGCATTGAAGCTTCACAAACGGAGCTGATGCCGGGATTGTTTAAAATCGTCAGAGCCGCCAATCAACAGAATATCAAGGTAGACTATTTTCTTAAAAAGTTCGACACAGACATTGCAGCCTTTATTGCGCGGGAAAAAGCTATTGTTACGTATACGCACAAGATCACGCCAGATTTATATATTCTTTTTCTGTATGAGTTGTCACACTATTATTTAAGCAGAGGGGCATTTGACGTTGGTTTTCGGTATCTAATCGACGGTATGGAAAAAGCCTTTGAGGTCAATAATAAATCCTGTATCATTAAATATATTGGGCTTTATGAGCATTCCCGATTATTTGCGTCCCGTGAAACTGATGCAGAATATAAGAGATTAATGGACGGAATGTATTTGAACGATGATGACTAACTCAGGCTAAACTCAAACAACGCGCGTCGATTGAGTATCGGCACGCGTTGGCTACATAACTTTTTTAACAGATTATTTATTTTGAATATCTGTTCTTACTACCCCGACATCAGAAGCATTGATAGAAATGGGGTTGCCACCTTGTCCAGACTGAGCTGAAGAAGATTGTCTGACGTCTACCGAAATTTTCTTATTTTTAAAGCCGCTTCGTCTCTTTCTTCCCAAAGCAATTACCTCCTTAAAATACGTGATTTTCCTTTAAATCTCTCATTTGCGAGTCCCCTGTTCAGACGGATATAAACCATCCTTGAGTCGATCTCAACTGCGAAGAGATATGTTATATGAATATGCTAGAGTAGGAGAAGTTGTATCGGCGAATAGTAGATCATAGTAGAAAAGAGGCTGAGGGTTGGAAAATACCTGGTGCTTGACCTTGTAGTATACTTCAACGTTTATGCTTGATCTAAAGGATGGAGGTATTACATCATGAGGACACTTGAGATCGCTGTGCTGCTGGTCAGCTTGGCCGCCGCAGGCGTTATTGTGTTTAGAAAAAGAGAAAGGCGGCTGGATACAGCCGTATTATCTTCCCTCGTATTGGTCGTACTGCTGCATGGAAATATGGATCATTTTCGCTTGCAAATGCTTCCGACCTATCTTGTTGCATGGATACTGATCCTCGGATTTATCCTTAGAATCATCAAGCCCCAAGCTAAAGAACGTCTCCAAACTCGAAAAAATATATATATGAAAAAGGGGCTGCTAACTATGGTCGTTATGGCTTTAACAGCCGGATCTATGTACTTGACGCATGTATTGCCTGCCTTCTCGCTCCCTGAACCGACGGGGAAATATGCTATTGGCACCATTTCGCAGCATTTGACCGATCAAAGCCGTGACGAAACCCTCAGTGCAGTACCTGGCGACAAGCGGGAATTGATGGTCAATGTCTGGTACCCTGTCGACCCCGATGTTGCAAAACAAAAACCCAAAGAGCCCTACCCTGCTGAGCTGGGAGAAGCCATCAGCCTTGTATTCGGAATACCGAAGCAGCTATTCAGTTACCTCACAACGATTCCTACGCATGTCGTCCAAGGTGCGGAGATATCAAACGCTGAGGCAAAATATCCGGTGCTGCTGTTCTCACCCGGCGTCCGTTCTACCCGTTTCCAGAGCATGACGGCTGTGGAGGAACTCGTGAGTCATGGCTATATTGTAGTGGGCATGGATCATCCCTACTCTTCAGCTAAAGTTTCCTTCCCTGATGGTCGGGTCATTCCCTACACGCCGGAGCCCGAATTCCCGACATCGGCTGAGCTATATGAAAATAACGTAAAGGGTGTCAGCATTCGCGCAGCCGATTCCCGATTCGTGCTGGACACGCTTACGACATGGAATACACAAGATCCTAACGGATTGTTCGAAGGCAAGCTGGATCTGGAACATGTGGGCATATTCGGACACTCCTACGGCGGGGCGACAACAGCTGAAACCTTGGCGCAGGACCAGCGTTTTAAAGCGGGTGTCAGCCTGGAGGGTGGATTCTGGGGAACCGTCGCCCATACCGGATTGCAGCAGCCCTTCATGTATATGATGACAGGAACCACGGCCGAGAGCTTAAAACCGTCGGTTACGAAAAAAGATAAAGTCTTTTATACGGAATTTGCCCCCGATCTAAAGTCTGTCATGACCAAAAGTCAAAATGATACCTATTATTTGACGGTTGATAAGCTCTTCCATCAGAGCTTTACGGATCTGGCCCTGATTTCACCCTCTCTTTTTGCTAAAAATATAGACCCTGTGCATAATATTGATATTACGAGATCGTATGTACGAGCCTTTTTCGACCAATATCTTAAAGGTGAACAGCAGCCGCTATTAAAAGGCGCTTCGCCTGAATATCCCGAGGTGTCGTTCGATCCAACGTATACGAAAAAGAGATCATAGCTGTTTCTGATATAAAAGTAGCGATTTTACTAGAAAATCGGAGGTTCAGGCATGGAGGGAATGACACGGGGCGAGCTGTCACAGCGTACCGGATTGAGCATGGCAACCATTCGTTATTACGAGAATAGTGGTGTTTTGCCTGCTCCCAAGCGGGCTGCGAATGGATACCGCATATATACGGATGACTATCTGGTAAAGATCAAGTTTATTAAAGATGCCAAATCATTAGGGTATTCACTTAGGGAAATACAAGAAACGCTCCAACTGCTCAGTCAGGAGATGGACGAAGACACATTGAGGGAAATTGTTCAAAAAAAGATTGTTGAGATTGAAGCCCACATAGACACGCTGCACACCCTGCAATCGTTACTGCTGGGCTTGCTTAAAGCCCCTCAGACCGATATCCAAAACTATTTGAAATCATTTCATATCCCTGAATAAAAAACACAGTATAAAGAAACTTATTTACAAATTGTTCGTCTATATCCATGGAATTATTTTCTATAAAATGAAACCCATAAAGGAGCATTGAAATGAAAAAAAAGTTAGCATTAGCTTTACTACTGTTATGTACTGCATTCACAATGACGAGCACAGGCTTCGCATCTAGCAACACGCCAACTCTTGAAGTTTCTCAAACACCTCTCGATTATAATATGGTTATACCTGAAAGTGACGGGAACTTTCATGATGGCTTGCTATTTGCGGAACAATCCAACGGCTCGCTTGTGTACTATAACGCGAAAGGGAAAGAGGCCTTTACCCTTCCCGACTATATTTCACCTGTCAGCGATTTTAACGAGCAACGTGCGCTGGTTAAAAACAATAAAACGAATCTGTACGGCTTCATTAACACGAAAGGACAACTGGCTATTCCTTGCCAATATACAGATGCAGGGAATTTCTCCGAAGGCTTGGCCCACGTAATAACAGCAGATACCAAAAGAGATTTCCTCATCGACCGAACAGGAAAGAACGTTACCCGTTTGACGCAAAAATATAGCTCAGATTATCATTTCACATATGGCTTGGCTCTGGTATACAATCCAAAAGGCGATAAAATCGGGTTTATCAATAAAAAAGGACAATTAGCTATTCCTTATCACTATGCCACTTCCCGTGGATTTTACGAAGGGCTGGCTCTGGTTAAAAGCAGTAAAGGAATGTATGGGTACATTGATACGACAGGGAAAGTTGTTATTCCTCTGCAATATAAATCAGGGGGCGATTTCTCCGAAGGGCTGGCTGCCGTGCAAAACACCAAAGGTCAGTGGGGTTTTATCAATAAGCAGGGAAAGAACGTTATTCCTTTTCGGTATACGGATGCGAGTTATTTTAGCGAAGGTTTAGCCGCTGTTTATAATCAAAACGGCAAAGTCGGTTTCATTGATCCCAAAGGAAAATTGGTCATTGGTTATCAGAAATATACCCGAGCCGAGTCTTTCAAGGAAGGCATTGCCCTCGTGGGTGTTGGAACGAATTCTGACGGTAAGTTCGGCTACATTGACCGCCAAGGCAAGCTGCTGACCAAACTTCAATATTTGAATATATCCTCCTCTTTTGCAGATGGCTACGCCGTGGCATCGAAAGAACAGGGTATTGCATTTCTCCTTACCAAGCACTTACCTTCAAAGTAAATCTTATAACCCAAAGGTGCGGAAAGCATAAAGCCGCGCCTTTGGGTTGTTTACTGCCGCTTTCAGCCTAATTAATCGTGCGTATAAAATTTCACTCCTGGCAGGTCTGCCGCCTTCCACGACCAATTGATCGTTTTACTGTTAAAATTAGAAGTGCCTGCCTGTGCAACCTGTACTTCTTTCAATACTGTAATGGATGAGCCTTTAGGTCTGACCACCACCACGTGACCATGACCTGTCTCTTTTTTGATACCGATTGTTGGATAACCGAGGTTGGCCCTTTTTTGAGCGTCGCTGAATGTGACAGCGTACCAACCGGGAGCTTTTTTATTACTCAATGCATCTGCCATTTCATTAGCTATACCACCAGGCAGGGCGGCCGACATCTTCTTCATTACATCTTGTGCAAATTCGTTACAATGAGTAACACCCCCCTTAGGTAAATAATTGGATTCAACATTTAAAGAGTCAATTGCTGCTGCATAGGTTTTGGCGGTTCTTTCCATATTTGTTTCCCCCTAAAATGGTATTGAAGAGATGCGATGGAGTCGCTGTACATCGGAATGGCTCCACATTCATTGGATGTCAGCATCATTTCCCCCCACTAATATAAGTAACTACAGACCTTCCCTAACAACCGCAAGTCAAAATATAAGAACGATCTTTGCTTCTATCCACGTTTCGAACCCCAGAGGACGAAGCTTCGGAGCAGTGCTGACCTTCCCGCCGAAGTTGCTCATGATTTACACTATGAAATCGCCAAGCCGGGCTTTGTCGTCCGCGACGAAAAAACCCGCCAATATTGGCGGGCTCAGAACTAAAAGTTCATATAATCCTTATAAAAATCAACCCCTGCGTACTTTACGGGACAGTAGGTTACCCAAGGACTGAACAACTTGTACAAATACAACAAGAATCACGACGGTAATGAGCGTAACGACCGTATCGAATCGCTGATAGCCGTACGATATCGCCAGGTCGCCAATCCCGCCGCCACCGACTGCGCCTGCCATGGCAGTGGCTCCAATCAAGCCGATTGCGGCTGTCGTTAACGACAGAATGAGAGAACTGAACGCTTCGGGGAGCAAGAAGTAACGAATAACCTGAAAAGGGGTCGCTCCCATCGCATCGGCTGCCTCCAATATGCCCGGATTCACCTCCAGCAGCGAATTTTCGACCAGTCTGCCGATATATGGCGCAATATAGAAAATCAACGGAACAATCGCCGCGCTCGTCCCAATGGATGTATTTACAATCAGACGCGTCAACGGAATGATCGCTACCAGCAATATGATAAACGGCAAGGAACGAACAATATTAATAATCGGATTAAAAATACCGTAAAACCATTTGCTCTCCAAAATTCCGCCCGGACGGGTAATGACCAGCAAAATACCGATAGGTATACCGATCAATGCGCCAATGAATAACGAGATGCTGACCATGAGCAAGGATTGATACAAAGCCTCCCACAGTTGATCCCAGGTTATAGAGGTTCCTGTAATCATCATATGGCCTTCACCTCCTGAATGTTGACCCCTTTGCTCTTGATAAAATCAACAGCCTGCTGGACGGCATGCTCCTCGCCGCGAAGTTGGATTGTCATATAGCCAATTGTCGTCTCTTGTATTTCCGTCATATTGGCAAACAAAATGTTCACATAGACCTCATGCTGCCGAATCAATTCATGAACCACTGGCTCGGAAGCAGACTGTCCGATAAATTCCAGCTTGTAAATCCGCTGTGCTTCTTGCTGCTCGAACGTTTGCAGCACACTATCCGGCACCTTATCATGAATAACCGTGCGCACAAAGCTTTGCGTCGTCTGGTGCTGCGGCTGTCCGAATACCTCCAGCACATTGCCCTGCTCGATGATTTCACCTTTTTCCATCACAGCTACCTTGTTGCAAATCCGCTGAATGACTGACATCTCATGCGTAATGATCAGAATGGTGATCTTGTATTCCTTGTTGATTTTGCGAAGCAAATCCAGAATCGACTGCGTGGTCTGCGGATCAAGCGCCGAAGTCGCCTCATCACAGAGCAGGATAGACGGGTTGCTCGCCAGCGCCCGGGCAATACCGACGCGCTGCTTCTGACCACCAGAAAGCTCACTCGGATAGCTGTTCGCCTTGTCAGACAAGCCTGTGAATTCCAGCAACTCTTTTACCCGTTGCTCAATCTCCCGTTTGTTGCGCTTGAGCAGCACCAACGGAATCGCAATGTTGTCGAACACCGTTTTCGACTCCAGCAGATTGAAATGCTGAAAAATCATTCCGATCTTCTTTCTTACCTTCCGAAGCCCTGATGTCGAATAGGTATTCAACTGCTCTCCTTCGACAAGAACCTCCCCGCTGGTGACCTTCTCAAGACGGTTAACCAACCGGATCAGCGTACTTTTACCTGCGCCGCTGAATCCGATAAAACCGAAGATATCACCTTTATCCACTTTGATATTTATATTTTTTAGCGCTTCAATGCTTAAGCCTTTTCTCACATAGGTTTTGGATACATTTTTTAGTTCAATCATTACTTCTAGCTCCTTCCGATCCCTCTAAGAATGTAAGATGTCATTGAGCTGTTTGCATCCCTTTATCGTTAATCCACTAAATCCGAGTATTCTAGTAAGTTTTATAAAGTATACTACTTCGATTTAATATTCATGTCAATATGCGTTTTTTGAGGTCCAACGATTAAACTTTAGCCCTGAGGGCATCGTCATCTAACTACAGGGATTGTCAAAACCCATATTCGTCCTAAGGTTGAGAGCATTTTTTGCATAAACAGGCGTGGTATTGCAGACGCTATGGAATATGCCGAAGCATACACACCTTGCCCAAATGGGACGGAAGCGGAGGAAGTTAAATGAAACGAATATTTGCCTTGTGGCTATGCGTTGCGGTTATGGGGATGTTAGCTGTTTCGGGTGAATCCGCGCTAGCTGCTCAAACTGTTGACGAACAGCCTTATCATTTTGGATTCAAAAAAAGCAAGGGGGGCGAGCTGCCTTCTATCGCACAGGAGGGCTTTATGCACCTGATTGAAAAACAGGGGGGCATCTTTCTCGGAGATACTACCAAAAAAGAAATATTTCTCACGTTCGACAACGGCTATGAGAATGGATATACGCCCAAGGTGCTGGATGTATTAAAGGCCAAAAAGGTTCCGGCCGCCTTCTTTGTAACCGGACATTTTGTGAAGGATCAACCAGCTTTGATGCGCCGCATGGCAAGTGAGGGCCATATTATTGGCAACCATTCATGGAGTCATCCTGATATGAGTACCATTTCTTCGACAGAGATCCGGTCTGAGCTGGATCGGGTACGAAATGCATCGGCAGAGCTCACCGGACAAAAGGAAATGAAATACGTCCGCCCGCCTCGCGGCATTTTTAGCGAAAAGGCATTGGCCTCCTGCCGAGAAGCCGGATATACGAGCGTATTTTGGTCTGTGGCTTACAAGGACTGGGACACAAATATCCAGCAGGGAGCAGACTATGCCTACCAACAAGTTATACGTCAGCTCCACCCTGGAGCAGTCATTCTGCTCCATTCCGTATCCAAGGACAATACCGAGGCGCTGGCTTCGATTATTGACGAAGCCCGCAAGCAAGGATATGAGTTTAAAAGCCTGGACGACCTTAAGGTTAAGCATTACCAATAAAAATAGCTGAATTGGATGAATGGCTAAATATAATCAGCCCGATCCACACTGTGTACAGCAGACAGTGTCAATCGGGCTTTTTGCTTTACAATTAAGGAAGGTAAGGGACCATATACTTATTTTAAGGTTAGCTTATACACCCTTGCTTCATAAGGGCGCAGCTTCAAAGCATGCAGATTCTCCCCTTGCGATGGTTCGTAGTTGGACAGAAGCAGCTCCGCTTTGACGGCAGGATAGCCCTCCTCCTCAGGCCAGTGGAACATCGGGTCATGATCAAAGAAATTCAAAATGACTAGCAGATGCTCCTTCCCCAACGTGCGGGTAAACACATACAACTCGGTATCCAGCGGCAGCAGCAGCTTATATTCACCATAAACGATCACCTCATGTTGTTTACGTAGGGCAATCAGCTTACGATAATAGTGAAAAATCGAATCCGGGTTATGTCTTTCCGCCTCAGCGTGGATGTGCGTGTAGTTATTATTGATTTTCATCCACGGCTCTCCATCGGTAAACCCGGCCGCATGGCCTCCATTCCACTGCATGGGCGTCCGCGCATTATCCCGGCTTTTTCTCCAAATTGCCGCCATAATCTGCTCTTCCGGTTGGCCAAGCTTCCGTTGCTGTTCATAATAATTCAACGTCTCCACGTCCCGGTAATCATCAATCGACGAGTAAGCGATATTCGTCATGCCTATTTCCTCGCCCTGATAAATGTACGGCGTACCTTCGAGCATATGCGTGAAGGTTGCCAGCATTTTGCCCGACTCCACACGGTACTGTCCATCATTCCCGAATCGCGAGAGGGCGCGCGGCTGATCATGGTTGTTCAGATAATTCGCATTCCACCCCTCCTGATGAAGCACCGTCTGCCATCGACTCATTATTTTTTTTAACTCTACCAGTGTCCACGGCTTGGGTTTCCACTTTTCTGTTCCCTGTCCCTGGGCATCTATAAACATGTGTTCAAACTGGAAAACCATATTCAGTTCATGTCGCTGATCCCCCACATAATCGAGCGCCTGTTCAGGGCCTAAGCCTGATGTCTCACCGACGGTCATTAAGGGATACCGCTCCAGCACCCTTTCATTCAGCATGCGAAGAAGCACATGCACCTGTTCCAAATTGGAAAAAAGCTGATAGGCCCGTACCAATGTCCGTTTCTCGGGATTATTGGCGTCCGGCAGCCCTTCGGTTTTGACAATATGGGCAATGGCATCAAATCGGAAGCCATCGACTCCCTTTTTCAGCCACCATTCCACCATGCGGTACAGTTCAGCGACCATTTCTTCATTGTTCCAGTTGAGGTCCGGCTGATGCTCGGAATACAGATGCATGTAATATTCGTCTGTAAGCTTGTCATATTTCCACACAGAACCGGAAAAATACGATTCCCAATTGTTCGGATATCCGCCATTTTTGCCTGTTCGCCATATGTAGTAGTCTCGTTTCGGATTATCCTTGGACGAGCGTGATTCTGTAAACCATGGATGCTCATCCGAAGTATGGTTTAATACCAGATCCATCATAATCTTGATGCCTCGTTCATGCGCCTTGTAAAGGAGTTTATCAAAATCCTCCATCGTTCCGAATTCATCCATAATGGCATAATAATCGCTAATATCGTAGCCGTTATCATGATTGGGCGATTTGTACACCGGACAAATCCAGATGACATCAATGCCCAGCTCACTCAGATAGTCCAGCCTGGACAGAATCCCCTGTAAATCTCCTTTTCCGTCTCCATCCGAATCCTGAAAGCTAATCGGATAAATCTGATACACAACGGCTTCCTTCCACCATATCTTTTTAGGCATGATTTCCTCCTGTGGTTTCTCTGTACATCCAATAGCATATGCTCTTAACATACACGCAATACCTGCGGACGAATCGTTGGTGTGACGCGGAAAAGGAAGTTTGAAGCTTGCTTCGACGCAATCGCAGAGCCATGATGAGGCATTCGAATTTTTTTGAAATTTTTTTTAAAAAAACAGGTTGTAAAAGTTACTCTGGCGTTACCTATATATATGAACCGCCCATATCCATAAGCCAGAAGAGGTCCCATTCTCTAAATCAAAGGAGGAACTCACATGAACCATCGTCCCAAAGAGCCAAAGGATCTGATTGTGGAGTCGGCTGTGATCCCGCCAAATATCAATGTGGATGTGGAATCAGCCACCGAAGGGGGAAAGCGCCGCCTGATGCTTAGCGATAACCCGGAGACGCTCACCCCCGTGACTGTACCTGCCCGGCAAGCTACCCTGTGGCATGACGTGGTGCGCACGACAACCCGGACGGTCAAGCATCGCATTTTCGGCTGGCATTACAACAAAATCGACGCCCCCGTCAAACTGGGCATCACTGTAGAGAATAAAAGCGATGCTGCGCTGGAGGTACGTCATATCGAGCGGGCTTTAGAGATTGCGCCTGAGGATGGTAACTGGATTATGGATGTCGGGCAGAATATTGCCAAAAGCTGTTTGGCGGGTACGATGAAGCGCTTGAAGCCGGTAGACCGTCATAAATTCGGCAAAGGTACAGCGCTGCTGGAAGAATTCGAGCTGCCTGAAGGATCGCTGGCCGGATTCACCTATGATCTCACTGTGGAATATGCCGAAGGCCACGGTACGTTGGACTATGTAATCCGCACCGTGGTCAGCAAGGATATACAGACCGACCTGCGCGGGATTCATGCGGAGCCGCTACCACCCGTACCGCCGCCGCAGGCGCATCCGCGCGGTACATGGTCCTTTTCCGAAACAAACGCGCGAATGCCGGAGTACGTGATTGGGCAATGCGCCAACTACCGAGCATGTGCCACCAAAAAATTGAACGGTGAGACTCCCGCCGATCTACTGTTTACCGGGGCTCGCAGCGAGCTATGCCCTGCGCTTGATAATCGTGGACAATTCGGTGTCATATATAACGCTACGATTCCCATCGTTAACGACGGTCACGAGGAACGTACGGTCCGCATCTACGCCAATCCGCGTGGGGGAGCGTTCGCCGGGTCTGTGCGTGTGGATAATCATGTATATGGTATCCCTCTGCTACGAGATAATACCAAGGTATGCCGATTGGCTGATATCAGCGTGCCCCCCGGCAAGTCCAGCTATTCTCTAAGTTTTATGATTGCAGGCAGCGCAACCACGCCGTTGGGCCTGTACGTCATCACACTATAGCTATACTCACGATGACTGGATAGCGAACATAGGGCAAAAATTTTCACAGGATATGGTCTGCGCTATAGTAAATGGAGTTGTCCCAAAGGCTGGTTTTAAACTTAATTGGACAGTGTACGCTTCGTCATTAGTGTAAAAAAAGCGCGAGTCCAAGGGTTATTTTCCCCCTGTAACTCGCGCTTTTTGGATCAGCAGAATAAATACCGCTCTATTTGAACCGCTGGACCTGCCTCGAAGGCATAATGGTCAACTCCGGAATGTTGACATGCTCCGGCTGCTCCAGTGCATAAAGGGCAGCTTCTGCAACATCATCAGGATGCAGCGGCAAAACGCTCGAAGCAAACGCCCGAATTTCCTGCTCGGGATACCCGGCCACCTGCGAAAATTCCGTCGCCACCGCCCCGGGGTGGATCGCAGTTACACGAATTCCTTGCGTACTGGTCTCCAAACGCAATGCGGAGGCTATGGCGCTAACGCCGTACTTGGTAGCGCTGTATAGTCCTCCTCCGGCAACCACTTCCTTCGCTGCAATAGAGGAGACAATGACAACATCCCCCTTGGCCTGTTCCCTCATTGGCTGAAGCCCGTACTTCAGTGTCAGGACAAGACCGTGCACATTCGTCTTGTAAAGCTCCTCCCATCTTTCCAGATCCACTTCTGCCAATGGGCTTCGATACCCGAAGCCGGCATTGGCAACGATAATGTCAAGCCGCCCCCAGCGTTCAAGAATGGCGTGGACCGCCTGCTGTACGTCTTCAGCTTTTTGGATATCGGCAGGTATTGCCATGACCTCGTACAATTCCTCTTGGTGCAAGTCGCGAACCCATTCGTCCAATCGCTCCTGACGGCGTGCCAATACAGCTACATACGCGCCTCGCTCTGCCAGTTTTTTTGCAATCGATGCCCCAATGCCGCTACTTGCGCCTGTTACCAAAGCTACTTTCCCGGCCAGGCTTTCCTTCGCTTTCCAGGATAATTTCAACTCATCCAATATCATGTTAAACCCTCCCAAGCTTATTTGGTTAAAAGCACGCGATGAACGCCCTGACTGCCTCCAGGAGCTGTGCCTATATATAAATATCCGTCATGGCTTACAACCGTGGTTACCCCATAAACCGAGCCTTCAGGATCATGCCAGCTTCCGATGAGTTTACCCTGCGGATTAAGCTCCACAGCAAGCCCATGCTTCACAGGTGCGCTTGCACCGCTGAGCAGCGATTGAGGCAATTTGGCCATCATTCCAGCCAGCCACGGGCTTTTATGCATCTGATCTACAAAGGGAATACGTGTCGTGAAGAGACCGACCCAGAAGTGGCCTTGATCATCACGCGTAATGTTATCCGGAAAACCGGCGAGATTATCCGCAAAAATATCCGAAGTCCCCTTCTTTGGCCCTTTGAGCCAGTATCTGGTCAATTGGTAGTGATACGACTCTGCCACAAGCACAAAATCTTCGTCCGCAGACAAGGCAACCCCGTTCGCAAAATAAAGGCCTTCCAACAGAACTGTCGTCTGCTTGGTCGCCGGATCATATTTCAGCAAACGTCCATGTGGCTTGTTCTCGGCGATTTCTTTGAAGACTACACTGCCATAATTGGAGGTGTCAGAAAAATAAATGGTACCATCTTTGGCAATATCCAGCTCGTTGGCCAAATAGATCGGTGTGCCGTCGACTTGATCGGCCAACACCGTCACGTTTCCGGAAGGATCTACCGATAGCAGCCCCTTCTTAACATCCGTAACGATCAGATTTCCACTTGCGTCAAACATAAGTCCATTGGGCGTTCCTTTGGTATCTGCATAAAGCTGGGCCTTTTGCGGATTGCCCTTTGTATCAATGGCAGCCTTATAAATTTTCCCGTCGGAGTCTCCCGTATATAAATTTCCTTTCTTGTCAAAGGTGATAAATTCCGGAAACTTAGGGGCATCTGTAACAAGCTCTGCGGAGCTGAGTTTGTTGTTTTGTTGCCATGGACCCGCTTGTTCAAAAGAGGGGGCCGTAGGTGCAAGCCATTTTGCAGGCTGGACAGGGGAAGGGATGAGCATAAAAATAACCACTCCCAGAAGGATTACCGCCAGCAGCGATAATCCGGTTCTGCGTACCCATTTACGCGGTTTCTTATTCTTTCTTCCTTGAGAATCTTTGACAGACAAATCAGGTTTACTGGGCATTAGAGTGCCTCCTATGTGATGTGAATAATATTTATATTTGAACGACGATTTTACCGAAATACTGTTTTCCTTCAGCCAAAAGTGCGAAGGCTTCGCCGATTCGGCTGAGCGGGAATACCCGGTCGATGACAGGATGTAAACGATGGCGGGAAATGGCACGATTCATGTTTTCGAAATGTTCCCGGTTACCGACTTGGCTGCCGCGAATCGTCGCAGCCTTCTGCAAAATGCTGGTGACATCGAACTCAGGAATGGTCAAGCCCGATAAGAATCCGACCATGCTCACAGTCCCTCCGGTACGAAGTGCATTGATGGATTGCGCCATTGTTGCCGCTCCCCCTACATCCAGGACATGGTCGACTCCGCCGCCTGTCAGTTCCAGAGCCACCTTATCCCACTCGGGAACTTCCGAATAGTTGATTGTCTGCCATGCGCCGAGAGCTTTTGCCCGTTCCAGCTTGTCATTGCTGCTCGATGTGATAATTACCCGTGCTCCCGCCATCAGAGAGAATTGAAGCCCAAAGATGGAAACACCGCCTGTTCCTTGTAAGAGCACCGTATCCCCCGCTCGCAGCCCGCCGGATTCCATCAGCATGCTCCATGCGGTTAATGCCGCAATCGGCAAGGTGGAAGCCTCCTCCCAAGAAAGGTGATCCGGAATGGCGACGACCCCTTCTTCATGTAGAACGATATATTCAGCCGCCACTCCACTGAGCGGGCCTCCCAGACTGTCCTTTAATACCTCCGCTCTGGTGCTCCCGCCAATGAATTTCTGTTGGAAATTTCCCGCTACCCTTTGTCCAACCTGAAATTTTGTCACCCCTTCCCCCACAGCCACAATTTCACCCGCTCCATCGGATAACGGAATGAAGGGAAATTGAATGCCGATCGGCATTACTCCATTAAGTATTACCAAATCTCGATAATTAAGAGACGCTGCCCTTATGCGGATCAGGACTTCCAGCCGTCCCGGCACCGGTATGTCGAGTTCCGTCAAGGCTAACTCTTCAAAGCCAAAACCGTTTTTCAGTTGCACTGCTTTCATTTTGGTTGTCCTCCCTGTAATGTTAAACTTTTTACCTAGTATGGATACAGTGTATTGCGAAAGAAACACTGTTTCCTATACAATACACTGTATCCATTTGTCTTCAAAACGTCAATCTTTACTTTAAAAATAAAACATGTCGTAACTGCCTCCGGTTTTTTAACGTTCCTTACCAGGTAAAATTGGAGGCAGGGTGGCTTTCGCTTGCCCATAACTTGCTCAGGTGGGCAAGCATAGACCAAAAAACGCGAGTTGCAGGGGTGAAAAAACCTCTGCAACTCGCGTTTTTTTACATTAATGGTGATATAAGCACTGTCCAATACGGTTGAAATTTGCTTATGGGACAGCCCTATTTAAAGCTCCACTTTTTATAGACTACGTCTACTTAAATTTGTTTCTGACTATATTACGCTACTAAGCATAAAATTGGAGGGCGGATTCGGATTCGGCTTACCAAATAAATAACCCTGAGCCAGCGATACTCCTGATTCACGACAAAACTCAAAATCTTCCATCTGCTCGACTCCTTCAGCCAGCACTTGACCGCCAAAATGAAAGGCCGATTCCACGATCCCCGTAATTTGTCGTTGCTGGTCACTGTTACGGTAGCAGCCATTAATTAAACTCCGGTCAATTTTCACATAATCCGGCTGGAGCCGATTCATCAGCTCTGTCGTAGAATACCCTGCTCCCACGTCATCCAATGCCACGGAAACTCCCCCTTTTCGATATTGTTCAAAAATTCGATGCAAAAAATTCAGATCATTTATTTCTTCCGTCTCTACAACTTCAAATACAAAATCCTCCGCATTCATGCACAACCGGTCAATCGTCTCAAAGGTATGATGCAAGCAGTAGGTCGGATTATAAATGGTGGAAGGAAGAAAGTTAATAAAACGTTTGATTCCCGCAGGAAGGCATGTTGCACTTTTTTCAATCGCAGAAATACGGGCCGACCGATCCAGATGAGCGTGTAATCCGGCTTCACGTGCGATTTCAAACAGCCGAAAAGGCTGAAAGGGTCTCTGTGGATGTGACGGACGCAACAAAAATTCAAACCCGATAATGTCCAGCTTGTGGTCAATAATAGGCTGCATATGGCTGGAAAAGCTCTGATCCACAATAACATTCATGACATCTGGATGCTTGATTCGTGCTTGCAGTTGGCTGAATGGAAGCCAATCCTCATACCCTTCGACATGAAACGATCCGGTCACCACAACCTCTATATGTAACAACCATTCCTTCGGCAGACAAGCAAGTCTGTCCATCAATTGCTCCAGCTCCGCAGGACTGTCATAGCGAAACGCAATGCCGTCCTCGCGCCCTTGTTCCTGTTTCATTTGTTCCGACAGCATACCCAAGTTGCTCAGCACTTGAGTAAGCGACACCCTGGAATGCCTGATTTTCAGCAATCCCTGGTCCTTAATAGGTAATATGATGCTGCAATTGCTGCAAGTCATAATGGTCCTCCTCGGAACAATTTTCCGGTTTTTTCACCATTATATCACAAATAACTAGAACAAAAGAACTATATAATTACGTGTTTTTACAAAAAATAAGGTTATTTTCGGCTACAACCTAGGACTTAAGTGTATATTCGACAAAAAATAAAGCCTTTTGCACCATTTATAAATTCAAGTACCGTTGTCCGTGGAAACTAAAAAGCAGCAAGTCTCTCGGCTACGGAGACTTGCTGCTTCATTTTGAATTTAAATGGACCCAGAAACCCAGACTTATTTGGAAGCCTTCGGTTTGGTTGTTTTAGCTGGTTGAGCTACCGCAGGTTTGGTTGCTTTTACGGCAGACTTCGCTGTTGCCTTCGCTGGAGTCACGGTTTCCTTTACAGGAGTCGTTGCTGCATTGGGCTTCGCGCCAGCTTTCAAGCTGTATTTTGCAAAGCCGTCAGCCGCGCTGCCGAGGAATGAAATTTGCTGGTTTCCGGCAAGCACGTCTTTTGCATCAGGCGAGGATTCGAAGGTAACCTTAGCCTCACCGAAAGGAGCAATAGACCAGTTGCCATCCGCAGCCGGATTAATCGTTCCGTTCGTACGGATGTAATCAATAACGACTTGGCGGCTTTCGTCCGGTGCTGCCATCACAATGCGTTTGCCATCCGGATTTGCCAGTTTGGATGAGGAAGCACGATAGTTGTTGGTCGCTACGATAAATTTCTGTGCAGGATCAATTGCTTTCCCGTTGTATTGTAAATCCTTGATACGATGAGCAGAAGGATCAATAACGGTTCCCTTGGCATCATATCGTGCAGGCTGAGTCACATCAATCTGGTACTTCACACCGTCAATGACATCAAAATTGTAGGTAGGGAAATCTTTGTTAATCAGCGATTGTTCCTCGGTTTTCTTTGGATCGATATGGTTGAACTGGCCCGCAGACCACTCCAGCCATTCCTGAATTTCAGCACCGGTAACTTCTACGGCCTGAACCGTGTTCGGGTACACGTACAGATCGGACACGTTTTTAATGGCTATCGTGCCTTCAGGAATGTTGGTGTAATACTCGGCACCGTTTCGGCCACCAGCCTTGAATGGGGCGCCAGCCGACAATACGGGAAGATTTTCGTATTCGGTCCCTTTAAGATGGTTCTGTACGTACCATTTTTGTGCATTCGTCACAATCTGAATGGATGGGTCATCCTGCACTAATGCAAAATAACTGTTAATCGGTGCGGTTGTGGTTCCTACCGGTTGACGAACATAATCCAGCGTTCCTGTATGCTCTTCCTTGATCGCATCTACCAGTTTAAACTCAGGATTCATCTGCACAGCCTGAGTTTTGGGATTCACAACCGGACGCACTTCAGACTGTGAATTTGTTACGTTCCACTCGTATTTTTTCTTTTCCAGGGTCAGGTCAATAATACCTAGCTCCTTGCCCCATGAGGAAGCTTCTACAGCCGGCACACCATTGATCGTTCCTTTATCCCGGTCTACACCGCTCATTTCTTTAAAATCAGGGCCGGGGAAGGATTTATGCGCGTGTCCAAATAAAATAGCGTTAATTCCGTCTACCTTGCTCAAATATTTAACGGCATTTTCCATCATCGGAGTCTGCGGTACATCCTCATAACCTGTGTGTGCCAGCACAATAATAATGTCAGCACCCTCGGTTTTCATTTGAGGAATAAACTTTTTTGCCGTTTCCACAATGTCCTTGGTAACGACCTTTCCCTTCAAATTGCCTTCATCCCATTGTGTAATTTGGGGCGTTACCAAGCCAATCACGCCCACTTTGAGCGTATACTCTTTCCCCTTCTCATCCGTTACCGTTTTATCAAGAATCCGATAAGGGGTAAAATAATTTTTAGTCCCTTGGCCCCCATCATCGTAATACACATTCGCATTTACGTAAGGAAAATCAGCTCCCTTGAGTGATCTTTCCAAAAAGTCGAGACCATAGTTAAATTCGTGGTTCCCCACCGTAGCCGCATCATAGCCCATAAAGTTCATCATCTTGTAGACTGGATGGACACCGCCTTCTTTCTCGAAGGTTTTGCTTCTGGCCATATAATCACCCAGTGGATTGCCCTGCAACAAGTCGCCGTTATCGAACAACAGGCTGTTTCTCGTTTCACTGCGCGCCTGCTGGATCAGTCCAGCTGTGTTAATCAAGCCATATTCGTTCGTTTCCTTGTCCGCATAGTAATCGTAATTCATCAAGGCCGCATGAATATCCGTTGTTTCCATGATCCGCAAATTCACTGTACCGCTATCCTTGGATTCGCTGGCAGCCCAAGACGGAGCGGCTGAAAACACCAGCATGTTACAGGCAACGACTGCTGCTGTAAGCCCTCTAAACCATTTTTTATGAAATATCAAAATATATCCCTCCTCATTAAGATGTAGGCCTCATACACATACTTTTGCACATATATGTAAGCTTTGAGCCCACCATTCCTATTTTAATCCAACGCCGGACAAAAGAGTAGTCATTTACTCCATTTATTTATGAAAAAATAATTAATTTTCCGCAAACATAAAAACCAGCAAACCTCCCAAATAACTCGGAGAATTGCTGGTTTCCTCATATTCTATCCAATTCTATTTCTCCCACACCTGACGTCCGGTTTGCTTACCCACATACTCAATACGAGTCGGATTCACATCCAGAATGACATAATCGGGGTCATCCGGGCCAGAAAACCATTCCTTCAACGAATCATTCCACACTTGTTTGCGGAGTCCCTCGTCAGCCGTTACCCGGACAGTAGCCTCAACCTCCACGACTTCCTTCGTACCGCCAACCTCATAGCCCAGCAGCAGATAAGCGTTTGGATTATCCTTCAGCTCTTCCACCTTATGTGTTTTGCGATCTGTCGCGAGATGAATGTTCAGCCCTTCGTTAAAAAGAGCCATATAGCGCACCTTCGGCTTGCCGCCTTCTACTGTACCCAACGAGCAAAATTTGTTGTTATCCAAAGCCTTTACAATGGCTTGTTCCAGTTGGCTGCGATCCAATGTTTCCGTTTTACCCACGGTACAACAACTCCTTTTCGCAAATTAGAATTCCTGTGAATGCCCATGCCATGATCCGACACCAGCTCATCAAACCATACCTGCGGCAGTTCTGTAAAACAACATCAACCGATGGGATCATGGTCATTTTCAGAACAAAGCTCACAGTAAAAGTGTACCCTAGCGTACAGCAAATGAACCGTCACTTCTTCCCCAATGCTGGACAGACCCGCCTTCTAGGCATATAATCGTCGTAGTAAACCCGAATTGAATAACCCATTCGACTATACAATGCCAGGGGTGCTGGAATCGGCCGGCTGAGAGTGTGTCCCAAGACACTGACCCTTACAACCTGATCTGGGTAATGCCAGCGTAGGAATGCTTAAGCAAGATGCGCCCCTTTTTTCTTATTACGGCGGGCCATCCCTTACTTTGGTATATACAAGCGCAAGCGTCCCGGAACATCGGGGCGCTTTTTTTGTTGAAGATGATGTTGTTGGAACAGATAGCGTCCGGCAGAAGTTATTTTTGTAAAATGGGAAACATAAGCTGTCTGATCCGACGGATTACGGGTAATAAAAGGAGAGAACACAACGATGAAGCGCATGAAAATGTTAAGCCTAGGGCTGATCAGTCTGTGGCTCATGACCCTGACTCTGACCGCCTGCGGCGGAGGCTCCCCCTCTGCACCACAAGGCGCGGCTCCTGCCGCCAATACCCAAGCGACCTCCCCGACCAAGGGACTCAAGGATGTTAAAGTCGTGCTCGACTGGACGCCAAATACGAATCATACGGGACTCTATGTCGCCAAGGACAAAGGATTTTACGAAAAAGCAGGCTTGAATGTCCAGATCGTTCAGCCCGGTTCGGGCGGAGCCGATCAAATGGTTGCTTCCAATGCTGTACCTTTTGGTATCAGTTATCAGGAGGGAGTCACACAAGCTCGTACGCAAGGGGTACCGCTCGTATCCATCGCTGCGGTCATTCAGCATAATACATCAGGCTTCGCAGCCCCGGTTGACCGCGGGATTAAGAGCCCGAAGGATTTTGAAGGTAAAAAATACGGCGGCTGGGGTTCGCCCGTAGAAGAAGCGGTCATGAAATCCATCATGGACGCAGACAAGAGCGATGTAAGCAAGGTGAAGATCATCAACATGGGTAATGCCGATTATTTTACAGCCGTGAAGCGGGATATCGACTTTGCCTGGATTTTCTACGCATGGACCGGGATTGAAGCCCAACTACGGGGTGAACCACTGGATATGCTGTATGTAAAAGATTATTCCAAAAGTCTGGATTACTATACACCCGTCATCGTGAGCAACGAACAGACCATTAAAAATGATCCCGAACTGGTCAAGGCCTTCATGGACGCGACCGCCCAAGGCTATGAATATACCATCGCTCACCCGGAAGAAGCCGCAGACATCTTGACCAAAGCGGTTCCGGAACTGGATAAAAAGCTGGTACTCGCCAGCCAAAAATGGCTAAGCCCGCGTTATCAGGACGATGCCGCCCAATGGGGCGTACAAAAAACGGAAGTATGGCAAAACTACTCCGACTGGATGTACGAACGCAAGCTGCTCAGCAAGCCTTTGGAAGTCGATAAAGCCTTCACAAACGACTTCCTGCCCAAGCGTTAATCTTGTAAATCGAACTTGAAAGTACCTTTGTGCCACTACGCAGTCGGTTGATGCTTCCGAAGCGAGCTTCCCTATGGAAGGCTTTTAAAGCGACCGCTAACGCTTGTACAGCACCATTCCGTCCACTTCGTTTTTATGTTCATTTTGCTTTTGTAAAAATGCCACACCAATAAAACCCAAAAATATGATGGTTTTAAGGTGGTTGGCAGCGCAGCGGTTCATTTGAATCTGGAGAAGCGCAGCGTTCGCCTTTGCCGTGGGATTCTTACCTTTTAAATTTATTCAATGAATCCCACGGCAACAGCGATCGTAAGATCAAATGAAACGCGGAGCGGTCTCACCCGCCTTAAACCACCATATTCCCCTAAAAACAATCCAATGAAGGACAGGTGAATTCACATGGCTAACACACTGCTCAGTATTCAAGTAATTCCTAAAACCCCCAATAACGAGGACTCTTACGTATATGTAGATACGGCAATTGAAGTTATTCAGCGCTCCGGTGTCAAACATCAGGTGAACCCATTGGATACGACCATGGAAGGCGAGCTGGACGAGCTGCTGAAGGTGGTTAAAGAAATGCACGAGGCACTGACGGAAGCAGGCAGTCCAAGCATCATTTCACAAATCAAAATCGCACATAACCCGCAGGGCATCAGCATGGATAAGCTGACCGAGAAATATCGCCCATGAATCCGA
Source organism: Paenibacillus sp. RC73 (assembly GCF_044908085.1). NCBI lineage: Bacteria > Bacillati > Bacillota > Bacilli > Caryophanales > Paenibacillaceae > Paenibacillus > Paenibacillus sp. RC73. Next base: position 71,642 of record NZ_JBIYCV010000013.1, on the reverse strand, counting down.
AAGGCAAAAGCGCATCCTGGTGGAAAAGCGTATGGCCGCCCCTTGTGGCGGTCCTCTTCTTTTTAGCCGCCTGGCAGGGGGCGGTTTCCTATTTACATGTTGAATCCTGGTTACTGCCAGCTCCGTCCCTGATCGTGCAGGAAGGAATGGCCCAGTCGGCGCTGCTTGGTGCCCATACTTGGGCTACCGTTCGCTTAACGCTGGCGGGATTTGCTATCGGCACAGCAACTGGACTATTGATCGCCATTGTTCTTCATACCATCCCTTTTCTCAAATCGGCTCTGTATCCGCTGCTCATTCTTAGTCAAAACATTCCGACCATCGCTCTCGGCCCATTGCTGATGGTGTGGTTTGGTTTTGGCGTGTTGCCCAAGCTGATGGTTATTACACTGGTCTGCTTTTTTCCTGTGGCTGTAGCGGCCATGGACGGGCTGACGAGGACGGACCGCACGATGATGAGCTATATGCGCATGTCGGGCGCAGGCCGTATGGCTATTTTCATGAAGCTGGAGCTGCCGCATTCCCTGCCACAAGTATTTTCGGGCATCAAGATTGCCGCCACCTACAGCGTGATGGGCGCGATCATTGCGGAATGGATCGGAGCCAGTGAAGGAATTGGATATTATATGAATTTGCAAAAATCAGCCTACCGCACGGATCTGATTTTTGCCGCTATTGGCATTATTGTTACACTTAGCTTGCTAATGTTCGTAGCTATTCTACTGCTGGAAAAATGGCTGGTACGTTGGAAACCCGACCAGGAATAGCTTCCAAATGGAACCAAAGGATACCAAAGAAAGGACGTGGCGCGTATGAGTCTGCATCCTACTGACTTATCACCGCAAAATATGGCTGGTGGACAACGAGCCGTGGAACCGCAGGAGCATTCTTCCACTTCTCCAGCCTTGGAACTGGACGGTATTAGCCTGGCCTTCCGGGAAAAGCGAAGCTCGCTGCCTGTATTGCAGGATGTATCCTTGAGCGTTCGACCTGGGGAATTCGTCTCCCTGATCGGTCCGTCCGGCAGCGGCAAAAGCACGCTGTTTCACATCATCGGTGGGCTGCTCAAGCCGCAGCTGGGGCACATCCGTATGAACGGACAGGACGTGACTGGGGAACGCGGGCATATCAGCTATATGCCTCAACAGCCCGCGCTTTTCCCGTGGCGTACCACGCTGGACAACGTGCTGCTCGGGCAGGAAAATGCGCGGCGTAAAGATACAACAGCGCAGCTCCGGCACAGCAGCGAACGCGAACGCCGTAAGGAAGCCCTGCAATGGCTGGAGCAGGTCGGGCTTGGCCCATTCGCTAAGGCGTATCCGCATACGCTCTCTGGCGGCATGCAGCAGCGGGCGGCTTTCCTGCGCGCGCTACTCAGTCCGCAAGAGCTGATGCTGCTGGATGAGCCGTTCAGCGCACTGGACGCGCTGACGCGCGGAGACATGCAACAATGGCTCCTGCGGATGTGGGAGAAGAACCGCCGCTCTGTGCTGTTTATTACCCACAGCATTGAGGAAGCGTTGCTGCTCTCCGACCGTATCTATGTACTGTCAGCACGACCTGCTTCGGTGATACACGTCGTAGACGTTCCCTTCCCTCGCCCTCGCAGGGAAGAAATCACCCTCGACCCGCGCTTTATCGAATGGAAGCGGAAAATGACAGGCTGGATGCGCGAGGAAAAGCACAGACTGGAAGGCGACACGGACAACACTGGAGGCGTCCGTGAGGATACTTCAGGTAATGGGGCGAAGCCGTTATGAATGACTCGAAGGATAAAAAACTGGACACGGCAGCACCAACGACGACGCCAGCACCCGCGCCTCTAATCGACGCGCACATTCATGTGGATAGCTATCCGTCTGAGCAGCAAGAGCTATTGCTCGCTTCGCTTGCAGATAGCAGTGTCGAAGCCGTCATAGCCGTGTCCATGCATCTCGCCTCCAGCCGGGCCAATTTGTGCTTGTCTGAGCGTTTTCCCGGGCTGGTACGACCCGCCTTTGGCTTTCATCCCGAACAGCCTCTTCCACCGCAAGCTGAGCTTAATCTGTTGTTCGACTGGATGGACAAGCATGCAGAGCATATGGTCGCCGTAGGTGAAGTCGGCTTGCCCTATTATAATCGGCTGGAAGCCTTGGAGAGAGGCGTTTCCTTTGACCTTGCTCCTTACATAGAACTGCTGGAACGTTTTGTCCGATTTGCGGGAAAACATAACAAGCCGATTGTGCTGCATGCCGTCTATGAGGACGCGGACATTGCCTGCGATTTACTGGAACGCCACGGCGTCACGCAGGCGCATTTCCATTGGTTTAAAGGCTCTGCCGCCACGACCGAACGCATGGCCCGTAACGGCTATTATGTCTCCTTCACACCGGATCTCTTGTATGAGGATGAAATCCGAAGTTTGGCAACACAGTATCCTCTCGGTCAGGTGATGGCGGAAACGGACGGCCCTTGGCCCTTTGAAGGGCCTTTTTCCGAACAACAGACCCATCCATGCATGACCGCCGAAGTCATTCGGGCGTATAGCAAGCTGACAGGTCAAAATGAAACTGTTGTTCGGCAATTATTTTATGACAATACGAGACGCTTTTACGCACTGTCTAATTTATAAAGTCGTTTACAGCATAAGCAAAGAACCTCCGAGTACGCATCCTATTGCCAGCGTAACCGGAGGTTCTTTGTATTTTTAAGCCTGTGCATGGATCTATAAGTTGTGAATAGGTCCCTGCTTTATTTTTATGGCTGCTCTACTTTTATTGCTTCAAAAATCCCTTTTGCTCCAAAAAAGACTTCATCTGCAAACGTGCAGGCTCGGTCAGTCTTGCTGCCATCTGCTCTGACCATGGGGTAGACCGCTGGCCACCTGTGCGTTCCTTCAAATATTCAGCCGATGTGTGATCATACAGATCCACAGCTTTCATCGTCTGATTTTTGTCGTAGCCGTTCATATGCAAAACACCGGACAGTGGAAGACGTGGACGTAAACCCTCTTCCTGATCCGGTACACCAATACACATACCGAACACTGGATATACCAGCTCAGGCAATCCCAACAGCTCGGATACCTCGGCTATTTTTGTACGGATGCCCCCGATGTAGACAATGCCCAAACCGAGTGATTCGGCGGCTACCGCTGCATTCTGTGCAGCTAACGCGGCATCAATGGTCGCAACCGTGTAATTTTCGACGGAACCTTCATAGGAGGACTTGCCCGGTTGATGGTGAACTGTGACCTGCTTCAAGCGGTACAAATCTGCACACCACACGAGGAACGCCGGGCATTGCTCAACGTAAGCCTGGCCACCTGCCAACTCAGCCAGCTTTGTTTTCAAAGAAGGCTCTGTAACGGCAATGACGGTATAAGCCTGTACATTGCTGGACGAGGAAGCCATCTGGCCTGCTCCCACAATAGCTGCGAGCTGCTCGTCAGTAACGGCATCTGACTTGAATTTTCGTACAGACCGATGATTCATCAACAAGGAAATCGTATCATTCATGACTGCTTCACCCCTAATCCATAATATAAGCTCTTTATCTGCGTCAAGCTGTGAGCATACGAAGAAATTCTTGCATGCTTGCATGGCACTCCTACAAATATTATGAAACTTTAGCGTAGGATAAGCAACCCGACAGGATGAAGGGTGACAGCATTGATAAAAAAAGCTGAACATAGCAAAAAGGCAAGCACGCTGGAGGTTAAATCCCTGCGTACTTGCTAAGAAACAGTCTGTTTGTATTCTAATAATGTCGCTACCCAAATCTTATAAATATTATATGAGTCAAAGTTCTTTCTACATCCACTCAGTACCTTAGTAAGTTTTTCAAAAAGTCAGTAATTTCTTTGACTGGTATCAGGCCCAATGTGCTTGAGGAAATCCAATCATTGTCTTGTATAGAGACTTGATTTGCTTTTCCTGGCTTTAAAATATTAGCTATGCAACCAACTACAACTTTTGCCTCGTCTGTTACTCCCCAATTATGTCTATACTGATCATCGATATTATTCACATAGTTTAAGGCACCTTTTAAAATCTCTGGATACACAACTTCAGCACACTGAATTAATGCATCCTCCAATGTGCCTTTATCTCTATTATTAGGGAAAACATGTATTCCTATACGAGGGATATTTTCTATAATCTCACCTGGAGATCCTATATTCGAAAACGCTAAGTCGTCATCTCCTAAAGTCTGAATTATATTTTGACAACTTATCTTGGCTTCTTCATCATCCGCGTCAATCAGAACGCCAACTGCACTTAAAAAACCATTTTCCTTCTTCAAAATATTTAACAAAGTTAACCTCAACACTTTTGCTATTTTGGTTATTCCTCCGGCAGAGTGTACAGCGACTGAGAAGTTGTTGCTCTGAAAGAAAACTGGAATAGAAACTCTTTTTAGTAAATCGCCTTCAGGAGGAAAGTTCTTTGGTATTATATCTAGCCAGTACTCGTCTAATTTAGAAAGTTGTTGAACTCTTTTAAAACCATTCGATTTCAAAACTTTCCCCACTACTTCAACATCGTGAGGACCTTCGACAACCAAATATGCATATTCCATTTTGCTTACCTCACATCCTGACCCAGCTCATATCTCAATGAGTACATATCCTCACCTATAAACCTTTTTGAATATGTTCTACTATCCGACGAAGGTTTCTCTAATCTATAGGTAGTAAGCTCGTTTAAATTTTCTGTATCTGCTGATAATATCGCATCAATGGCTTCTAAACTATGAGTTGTTACAAACAGCTGTACATTAAAATCTTTACAATTGCTGACAAGCCAATCAAAGAACTTTCTAAATAGTTTGGAATGTATAGCAGTTTCAACTTCATCTATTAGCAACACACCGTTTTTAGACTGTAATATAGCGGTCGCAATAGTTAAAATTCTCCGCACACCATCACCATAGACCGTAATCGGAACATACCCCATCGTCCTATGCTTAAAATAAGGAGTAGATCTGTTGCCATTAGGATCTAATATCTCTATTCCCTCAATATTCTCATCAAAATCTTGAAGTAAGTTGATGATACTATTTTTATTCCCCGACATAATAGTTGCTGAAATCGCTTTTGCTGAGATAGGCATTACACGATGATCCACAGGAGATACCAGATTTGTCTTGAAAATAACATTTTTCCGATCTCTTCGCATAACTCTTTGTGAATCGGTAATCAAATACTTTTGCTCTACTTCATCATTGAGTACTTTAGTTCTAAACATGATTTCAACTGCTCGTTCTTCTTCTACTTCTCCAATTTTCTCCTGTTGTTTCACACTATTCGTTAAATCCATAACAGATGTTTCATGACATTCAATATTACATTCTATAAATCCCGATTCTAATTTCGCTCCTAAATTAATACGTTCTCTGACTAACTCATTAACAGTCCCGTAAAATGCAACTGGAAAAGTCCATAGAACAGAGTCTACTGTCGATAGTTTCCGAGATAATATTGAAAATGTTCTATCTCTCCCTTTAGAAGTAGCAATAAGCTGAAATATATCCCCTGGACTTGTTATTAATTCAATACTTTCTAAAATGGAAGTCTTACCTACATTATTTTTCCCCACTAAAAGATTGAACTGACTTAAATTTTTCAACTCCAAGCCTTTAATTCCACGAAAATTTTCAATATATAAATCATTTATATGATTCAAAATTATCGCCCCTCCCTAACGTGCTCATACTTCATTATATTCCTCATTATTGACTAAATACTTTTACAATATAAAAAACCTTTAGAAGAATTATGTATCCTCCTCTGTGAATCGTGTAATTCCATTCTATCAAAGAACCGTTACTTAGGGTTTGAATTTTAAAAAGGGTTGCCCTAAGGACAACCCTTGATATCTACAGCTTCACCCGCTGGAGACGCAGTGCATTCAGCACCACCGAGACGGAGCTAAATGCCATGGCCGCTCCCGCCAGCCACGGGGCCAGAAAACCCAAAGCTGCAATCGGGATGCCAATCACGTTATAACCTAACGCCCAAAACAGATTTTGCCGTATATTCGTCATCGTACGGCGGCTCATTTCGATCGCATCGGGAATGCTGTTCAGGTTGCCGCGCATAAGCGTGATATCCGCAGCTTCCATCGCCACATCCGTACCCGTGCCCATGGCCATCCCGATATTAGCGGTAGCCAGCGCGGGCGCGTCATTAATGCCATCTCCGACCATAGCTACGATCAGGCCCTGCTCCTGAAGCCGTTTCACTTCTTCAGCCTTGCCCTCCGGCAGCACCTCAGCCAGCACCCGAGCAATTCCGGCCTCAGCAGCAACAGCTCGCGCGGTCCGTTCATTGTCACCCGTAATCATGATGACCTCAATGTTCATCGCACGCAGACGGGCAACCGCCTCCCGTGACGTTTCCTTGATCGTATCCGCTACGGCCACCAGTCCGGCATAGGAACCGTCCACCGCAATCACCATTGCTGTTTTGCCCGCGTTCTCCAACTCATGCATATGCTGCTCGGCAGAGTCAGCTATCGCGATGCCTTCCCTGCTCATCAATCGACGTGTACCTGCCAGTACCTGCTTGCCTTCCACATGAGCCATCACGCCATAGCCCGGAATATTTTCAAAATCCGTTGGCTCTACTAGCTCAATGCCGCGATCCGCAATCCCTCTTACAATGGCTTCTGCCAGTGGATGCTCCGAGCTTTTTTCCGTCGCAGCCAACAACCGCAGCAAATCCGTTTCACTCAAGCTTCCTTCTCCGACCATAACATCCGTCAGCACCGGCTTGCCGTTCGTAACCGTACCCGTCTTATCCAGTACCACCGCGTTGATGGAGCGGGTCGTTTCCAGATGCTCGCCGCCCTTGAACAGAATGCCATACTCTGCGGCACGTCCCGAACCCGCCATAATAGACGTTGGCGTAGCCAATCCGAGCGCACAAGGACAAGCAATGACGAGAACTGCAATCATCTTCTCCAGTGAACCTGCAAAATCAGCCGGTGTCACAAGGAAAAACCAGACGAAAAAGGTCACCACGGCAACAGCAACAACAATGGGTACAAAAATACCCGAGATTTGATCCGCGATCCGCTGAATAGGAGCCTTGGAGTTTTGCGCATCCTCCACGACCTTAATAATACGGGCCAATGCCGTATCGCCACCGACACGCTGGGCCTGGATACGAAGTACACCGTTTTTATTGAGCGTAGCTCCTGTGACCATAGAACCCGCTTCTTTTTCCACCGGGAGACTTTCGCCACTCAGCATGGATTCATCCACCGCCGAGCGTCCGTCCACGACCACACCATCGACAGGAATTTTCTCGCCGGGACGTACAATAAAAATGTCCTTCACACGAACCTGCTCAATCGGTATATCAAGCTCTTGCCCATCACGTACCACACGCGCTGTTGTCGCCTGGAGACTCATCAGGCTCTTGATCGCCTCGGACGAACGGCCCTTGGCTACTGCCTCGAACCATTTACCGACGAGAATGAGCGTAATCAGCACCGCGCTTGTCTCATAGTACAGTTCAGGCATTTTCATGACAGGCGTCCCTGCCATACCTCCCATGCTGTCCATCACGGTAGACGGTCGCAATGTAAGGTACAAACTGTAGAAATAAGCCGCAGACGTGCCCAGTGCAACCAGTACATCCATATTCGAGCCGCCATTACGCAGTGCTTTGTACGCACCTACATAGAACTGCCATCCAATGATAAACTGGATCGGTGTAGCCAGCACAAGCTGGAACCACGGGTTCAGAAATAAGCCAGGCACATAAATCCATGAGGTAAAGGAGAAATGAGCCACCATCGCCCACAACAGCGGAAGCGACAGCACCGCAGATACGATCCACTTCCATTTTTTACGATTCAAATCTTTGCTGCGCACGTCTGCGATGTTATCCTCGGCACTCTGCGGGATGGCTCCATAGCCAAGCTGCTCAATCTTGCTCACCAGATCACCGACCGCAATACTTCCCGCCGCATATTCCACATGCGCTGTTTCCATCGCCAAATTCACCGTAGCGCCCGTCACACCCGGCATCCGGTTCAGACCCTTTTCAATCCGGGTCGCGCAGGCTGCGCATGTCATGCCCGTCACATTCAGATTGGCTTCCTCACTCACGGTTCCAAAGCCAAGCGAAGCAATTTTATCGCGAAAATCCGGAATGTCGGCCTGCTTCGGATCATACGATATCGACGCCTGCTCCAGAGCCAGATTCACATTAGCCTGCGCCACGCCGTCTATTCGATTCAAACCTTTTTCAATACGGCTGGCGCAGGCAGCACAGGACATCCCCGTAATATGAAGCGTTGTCTGCTTGTCACCGTCGGTCACACGGTTTTCCATAGTTACTCTCCTCCTACATACCCCTATGGGGTATATTCATGTTCAAAAGAAAAAGCCTCTTTACGGAAGCTTCTCCTTTAAAACCAATTTTTTTACGCATTAAATATCCAACTTAAACGACGTCGTAGCCTTGGTCTTCGATTGCAGTTTTCAGAGCTTCCACGTTCAGCTTGGACTCATCGTATTCTACAGCCACTTGTTTCGCTTCAAGACTGACCTTGCCGGAAGCGCCGACTTTCTCCAAGGCTCCTTCTACTGCTTTCACACAATGATTGCAGTTCATGCCCTCAACGTTCAACGTTACTTGTGCCATTTCTGTTTCCTCCTCCGGGGTACTTCATGTACCCGATTCATGTGTATGGGTATTGCTCTTAACGGATTAGCTTCTTGACCGTAACCAGCAGCTCGTCGATCACTTCCGGCTCTCCGGCCTGCATGCGCTCAATGACACAGCTTTTCATATGCCCTTCCAGCAGCAGCTTGCCGACACCATTCAGGGCGGACTGGACAGCCGCAATCTGGTTCAGCACATCGTCACAGTAGGTATCCTTCTCGATCAAGCCCTTGATTCCTCGAACCTGACCTTCAATACGGTTCAATCGGGATGTAAGGCTGTTCTTGAATTCTGCCGAGTGATGACTTTTTCTGACGGTCTTTTCCCCCTCTGTTCCGCAATGAGCCTCATGGACTTCAGCGTTGGAAACAGGTTGCTCTTCAGCCATACATCAGCCTCCTGTGTTGTGTATATGCATTCATGCATTTGTTAATATGCTTCTAGCATAATATACCCCTATGGGGTATGTCAACCTTCCAGAAAAATGTCACCTGTTTGCCTTATTTCAGGCCTTCGCGCGCACTTCCTTGGGCAAGCACCATAAAGCTTAACAACGCACCGACTTCCGCTATAGCGATGACGATAGCCATTGGTATAGGCGTTGTTCCACTGCCCAGACCCACCAGCGGCGAAGCGATGGAGCCAAGCAACAGAGGCAGCAAGCCGAGCATAGCGGACGCACTGCCTGCGGAGCGCTGCTGGCTTTGCATTGCCAATGAAGTGGTGGTGGTGCTCACGATCCCGACGCAGGAAACAACAAAGAATAGCGGAACTAGAACAGCAAACAGTTGACCTCCGGTAAAAGCCACAGTAAGCAAGCTAATTCCGGCTACAGCCGCAATCACCAAACCCGATAAGAGCAACTGCCGTTCGCTGAAACGGCCGACAAGCCTCCCGGTCAATTGAGAAAACAGTACAATCCCCAAACCATTCACCGCGAAAATAATACTGTATGTCTGAGGTGAAACCCCGAAAATATCCTGAAGCACGAACGGCGAGCCAGCGATGTACGCAAACATGGCTCCTGTAATGAGCGCCTGCGAGAAGGCGTATCCCATAAAGCGCCGATCCGTAAAAAGATGACCGAGTGTACGAAGCGTCTGCTTCAAACCACCCGACGAACGGCGGCTGACAGGCAGTGTTTCCGGTAGCCCCAACACGACGGCAATTAACATAGCCACCCCGACTACGCAAAGCACCATGAACACACCACGCCAGGATACAAAATTCAACAGAACACCGCCCAGCACAGGAGCAGCAATCGGAGCCACACCGTTCACCAGCATGAGCAGTGAAAAGAAGCGCGTCAGCTCTTTGCCCGAATATAGATCACGCGCAACGGCTCTGGAGATGACGATCCCCGCAGACCCGGTAAGACCCTGAATAAAGCGGAGCCCGATAAGCACGCCGATATTCGGCGCAAACACGCATAACAGCGAAGCGGCAGCGTACAGGACAAGCGATACGACCAGCGGACCTCTACGTCCTCTTACATCACTCAGCGGCCCCGCAACGATCTGCCCGACTGCCAGCCCCAACAGACAGGCGGTCAGGCTGAGCTGGGCCAGCGAAGTCGTTGTATGCAAATTGTTGGCTAATGTAGGCAATGACGGCAAATACATATCTATGGACAAGGGTCCGAAAGCGCTCAAAGCTCCCAGAACAAAGGCAATCCATAAAATCCGGGATTTGGTCATATCTGCGGCAACCATTACCGTATTGGAAAACCGATTCATAATAACAATCATCCTTTTCTGAAAATAAGAAATATCACTTCAATATATTATGATAACATTCATTTTACGCTGCTTCGATCATTTACACGCTAATCCGCAATTTTTTTTCGAAACTGCTACATATCAGGCAGGAATTTACCAATTTAAGGTCGAATTATACCTTAACCAAAACAAAAAAATTTGCGAAAGCTGGAGAATAACTATGGTCTATGATGGAGTGCTGCTTGGTCTCATTGTAGGTCTGTTCAGAGGAGGCTGGCAGCAGGGGTTAATCCGCTTTAGCCAAATTCGCCTCATAGCTGGCTGGATGTTCCCTGTGCTACTGCTGGTGCAGTTCATTATTTTTTATGCTCAGGAAAAATGGGCCTGGCTTGCGTCCATCAACGGGTATCTGTTTATGGGCATCTATGGGGTTGGATTGATTTTTCTCTGGCTGAACAGGCACCACAAGGGATTCAAGCTTATTTTAATCGGAGTCCTGTTGAATTTTGTCGTCATGGCGGTCAATGGCGGCAGGATGCCAGTCTCGTTGAGCGCTTCTGAGGTGCTAGGCCCTTATTATACGGAAATGCTTAAATCTGGAAACGTTATCTCGAAGCATTACATGATGGATGTGGGTACGCGTTTATCATTTTTGGGTGATATTATTCCACTCTCCAAGCCCTATCCCCGTACGCAGGTGATCAGTATTGGAGATGTCGTCATGAACTTTGGGATGTTCCTGTTTATTCAAAGCGTCATGGTCGTGAACAAAAAGAAGACCACTCAGCAAGAAACCCATCCCCGCCACGCCTAGTGTGCGCCTTATTCCAAGGAAGGGAGTGAACCCTATGAAAAATTTGAAATATTCCCGTGTGATTATCAACGCTATTATCGTCGCTTCTGTCGTAATCGCTTTGACTTCCGGTTACAAAATCGGAGGCTAATTACCGATAAGGAAAAGGGAAGCACAGGCTCAACAAAACAGGCTGGATTCCGGCCTGTTTTTTCATGTGAAATTTTCGATTACAAAATTGTAAATTATCCCATTTACCCCCTGGTAGCTTTGACATCAAGATACGACAAGGCAGGAGAATGAAATGATGAGTATAATAAAAAAGCTGCAAGAACGGGTTAGCGCGACGGGATTATACGTTTTTCTCATATGTATGGCAGGCTTAGGCATCCTCTTGTATACGAATCATTGGTCCTTTATGCACTATTCGCCTACAGAGTGGGTCACGATCTACTCCCTGCTGGGAGCAGTTCTGATTTTGGAGCATTTTACCTTCCAGCTGCCGCCAGCCAGTAACAAGCAGTCGATGGATTCCTCTGTGTATCTCGCTTGTATTTTTGTACATGGCACTGAAATCGCTATTCTCATTTTATTGTTCAATGTACTCATTGCCGCAATACGGTATAGAGAACTGTCCTGGTGGAAGCATGCCGCCAATTTTTCCATCTATGCGCTTTCTATTTTCCTGTCTTCTGCCGTCTTTGAGCTTAGCGGCGGAACGCAGGGAGGCTTGAACGATGAGCATTTTACTGCCTACCTGCTGGCACTGTTCTGCTACTTTGCGGTGAATACCGTTACACTGGGTCTCTACTTTTATATTGCTTACAAAGGCTCTCTCAATGAGCTAAAAAAGGCTTTTCTCGCTGAATCCCTGCTTGTTTACTTATGCACACTCATCCTGTCTCTCGTACTGACCACACTGATTTACCACAACGGTATTTTGGGGCTTCTGCTGTTCCTTGCACTAAGTATGCTTCTATCCCACGCGTTCAAGCAGTTGTTTACGATGTATCGGGAAATTGAAGAAAAAGCCAACATGGACCGCAGAACAGGGCTGTACAATCACAGTTATTTTGAAAATGTACTCGAAACCGAGCTGAATATAGCCAGATCCCAGAATACTCCCCTCAGCCTTGCCCTGATTGATATTGATGATTTCAAAAAGTACAACGATCACTTCGGTCACCTGAAAGGCGATCAGCTGTTAGGATTCCTCGGAGAGATTCTCAAAAAGGAAACTTCCGGCTCCAATATTATCGTCTCCCGCTATGGCGGAGAAGAATTCACGCTGCTTATGCCTGACCATACCGCGGAGCAAGCCTACGAAACGGTCAATGCCATCCGAAAAAGGCTGAATGATTCCCGCTACGAGGGCGTGGAAATTTTCCCACACGGCTGCTTGTCCTTCTCCGCAGGCATTGCACAAAGCCGCATCGACATCTACGACAAATCACAGCTGGTCGATCTGGCAGATAAAGCACTGTACTACGCCAAGAAGCAGGGAAAAAATATCGTTCACACACATGGCAGTTTAAATGAATTGGAACGTGAAGTCGATCTGGGACAGGATATTCGTGATATTGAACAGCAGCTTAATCTGTTTTTGTACAAGGATATTAATACCTTCAAGCATTCCAAACGGGTATTCAGATATGCAGCAGATATGAGCGAGGTGCTTCAGCTCGGCCCGGAGGATAAACGGCGGTTTATATTGGGTGCTCTCATTCATGACATTGGCAAGCTGGAAATTCCGTGGAATATTCTCAATAAAAAAGAAAAGCTGTCCTGTGAGGAATGGACGATGGTGCAAGCACATGTCATGTGGGGCAAACGAATTATCGAGGCCAACGAACGATTCGCAGATCTGGTTCCTTTTGTGGAGCTACATCATGAACGCTATGACGGGGGAGGCTATCCATTCGGCTTCAAGGGCGAGCAAATTCCACGGCTGTGCCGGATGCTGACGATTATTGACTCCTTCGATGCCATGACCACTGAGCGTCCCTACCAACCCACCAAAACGTTTGAGGAAGCGATTGAGGAACTGCGTGCCTGCTCTGGCAGCCAATTCGATCCGGAGCTAACGGCTATTTTTATCCACCATGTCCGGCATAAGCAGCCTGCTTTCATGGATTCTATAGAAGCAGACCACTAATTCCACATAAGGTTGCCCATCACCCCTACCGTTGTTAAAATCGTCCAGATTTCAACAACGGTAGGGGTGTTCATATTATTTCAAATTTCATATAAATGTCATAATTCGCTCCATCTATTTCCGCCACATGCACTATGATTAGAGATATGAATTTAGGCTTGACCGTATGAGATGTCGTACTTTAGGACATCCTCGCTTCAAGTAATCGAGAGAAGGTGAATCCACGGGCATGTTGCACCTGTCCAGACCAGCCCGCGCGGCTTGTCTTCTGCTGCTGTGTCTACCGTTACTTTTACTGTTTCCTCACTTATCATGGGCCCATGCATTTATCGTTGAATCCAGTCCGACCGAAAATCAGGTTTTGGACAAGCCGCCTTCACAGGTAAAAATCACCTTCAATGAGAATTTGCAATCCGCTTTTATGTCGATGAAAGTGACCGATGAAACAGGAAAACGGGTCGATACAGGAAAAGCGCAGCTCAATCCGGAACATGAAAACACGATGGAAATCAAGCTGACTCCGGGGATGAAAAATGGAATTTATACCGTCAATTGGAGAGCCTTATCGGCGGACGGACATCCGATCAACGGAGTGATTCCATTCCAGGTCGGCAACGGCTCCAATGCGTATACGGACCCCGCTGCCGCCACGTCCGAAGGCTCGGGAGCATCGCGGCTTGACCTAATTGCTACCCGCTGGTTGCTGTATATAGGATTGTCGTTGCTTTTGGGAGCGCTCTGTTTTCGGCTGCTCATCCTGCCAGAAACGGATCAAAGCAAGGACACAAGTGAGCGGCAGAAACATGATCAACAGACAGGCATCACGTTACCACACTGGTCCGCACTGCTATGGAGCGGCTACGGCATCACGTCTGTCGCCATCCTGATCAGTCTGCCGCTTCAGGCATCCTGGGATGCCGGGGTTTCTATCGGGCAGGGCTTTTCGTTCCCGATTCTTGGAGAAGCCCTCCAGTTCACGGGGGCGGGACAAATCTGGTTTATCCAGATGATTCTCGTACTGGTACTGAGCGTAGCGCTGATTTACGCGCTGGATCACAGCATTTCTAACCGCCAGCGCCGTCTCTGGGGCTACGGCTCCGTCGTCCTGACGCTAGGCCTCATGCTGTCCAAGGCCTTTATAGGCCATCCGGCGGCGGCTACCCATCCGGCTCCAGCCATCGCAGCGGACTTCGTCCATCTGGCCGCGGCAGCCTTCTGGATCGGCTCACTTGCCGTCATGGCGTTGTGCCTGCCTGCTGCCGTTCCAGAACTGCCCGTGTCCGAGCGGACAGCTTTGCGGCAAGCGGCCTTGCGCCGCTTTGCCGGCTGGGGCATTGCCACGGTGGCGGCGCTGCTCGCCACCGGCATTTATGGAGCCGTGCTGTACGTCCCGGCTCCATCCCTGCTGCTGAACACGTCCTACGGACTCGTTCTGCTTGGAAAAACAGCGCTGCTGCTGGTCATGCTGGCCTTCGCGGCCAGCCAATTTCGCAGCGCACGGCAAGCGGCGGCAGCCAAGCGTGCCGCCGGGGGCTTGCGCATCGAGCTGTCCATCGGCCTGCTCGTGCTACTGTTGGCGGCGGTGCTCACCCACCTTTCGCCTGGTCAGGCACCTGCGGTACCGTTTGAGGAAACTCGCACCGCTGGCAAATATAACGTCACGCTGGCGGTTAGCCCGAATATCGTGGGCAGCAATGAATTTAAGGTAACCGTGCGGGATGCCAAAGGAGCCACCGTACAGGGAATCCAGCAGGTCACACTGACACTCGTTCCGGACGCCCCTGACAAATCCCGACAGGAATTTGTTCTCCCTGCGCGGCAGCAGCAGCCATTCCTTACTCAAGAGCTGCTGACCGCTGAAGGAACATGGGCTGTACAGGTACATGCTCTGACCGCATCATTGGATGCAGTTGACGCCGAATTTACTCTGCATGTCAGCCCAGTAAAATAACCTAGGACACGTAATTACAAATCTTTCAAACTAAAGGAGCTTTTTATATGAATACAAGGATTCAAATGGTAAAATCGAGATTTTCCAGGCTTGCGACCTCCATGGGTCTGATTGCAGCAGGTGCTTTACTTTTTGCGGGTATGGCCAGTGCCCACGTGACGGTCAAGCCTTCCGTTTCACAGCCTAACGCTTGGGAGACGTACACGTTGAAAGTACCTGTAGAGAAAAACATTCCAACAACCAAAGTGGCTTTAAAAATCCCGAAAGAGGTCGTTTTCAAACAGTACGAGCCTGTACCAGACTGGAAGGTAGCAACCGAGAAAGACAGCTCCGGCAAAGTAACCACCGTTACCTGGACGACCGACGAAGATGGCATTCAAGCGGGTCAATACATGCGTTTCAGCTTCGTAGCACAAAATGCAGACCGGAATACTGAAGCCGCATGGAACGCTTTCCAATATTACAGTGACGGAAGTATCGTGGAATGGACAGGCGATGAAGGAAGCAACAATCCGCATTCCATTACAAAAATCACGGCAGATGCCACCTCCGAAGCTTCGGCACCTTCCGCAGATCATGGGCATGATTCGGCTGGTGCAGCCGCAGGCCATGCAAGCACAGACACGGCTAAGGATAGCAGCAGCCCGGCACCCGCTTCGAACAATGCTACCGAAGCCGCACCTGCCGCTGCTGCCCCTGCCAGCTCTGCCGTACAAACGACAGCACTCGTTCTGTCGGTCATTGCAGTCGTGCTTGGTGCAGCAGCCGTCGGTATTGCGCTCAAGCGCCGCAGGTAATTTTTAATTACGAATATATATAGAAGTTAGTTATATGAATGTATGAATTATATGAGTGGTAAAAAATAAAAAGCAGGCACCTGTATTAAGGGTACCTGCTTTTGTTCTATTCCTTATTAAGCTTGCAATATTTATGCAGCAATTAAGCATCGTCCCTAGATTTTTTTTTATTTTTCATCTTCCTCATCAAAGATTTTTAATTCAAAGTCGATTACTCCTAAGTAATCGACTTTTTTGTATTTTGCATAGAATTCGAAACTGTATGTACGAACTTAACATTCACCTATCTATCGTTTTTTTTGGTAAAATGGTAGAAACCTCACGATTCTAACATGATAGCTTTGTAATCTATGATGCATAGGAGAGTATAGGATGAAAATCGTAAATAAGGCTCTGTTATCCAGCGCCATCTTTCTGAGCGCCGCCGCAGGCATCTATAGCCCGTCTGCACAGGCAGAAGCGGGGCAGGTCAGCATTGTGCTGGACGGATATCCGTTACCGTTCCCCGTACAGCCCGCAATGATGAACGGCACGACCATGGTCCCTTTTCGTGCTATTTCTGAGGCTCTTGGCATTACGGTGAAATGGGATCAAGCCAGCCAAAGCATTACCGCTACAAAATCACAAGGCTCTGCAACCAAGCAGGTGGTGCTGAAAATGAGCAGCCGCAATGCGACAGTCGACGGGCAAACGGTGCTACTAACAGCCGCACCCCAAACCGTGCGTGGCAGCACAATGATTCCGTTAGGCTTCTTCGGGCAGCAGTTTGGAGCCACAGTCAACTGGAATCAGGGAACGCGGACTGTATCCATTACATCGCCGCGTGAGCCTATGTATACAGTGGGATTTTATGCGCTATCTTCCTTCGACCAAAAATCCAAAATACCGGATTTTAACGCGGTAGCCTTCGGCTGGAGCCGAATTGATGCGAACGGACAATTTACGACCAGCGGCAAGGAATACAAATGGCCTCAAGCAGCCGACACCGTGACACCAGAGTCCATTGTACAGGAGGCAGACAGTCAGGGGACTTCCCCTTACCTGATGGTCTATTCTGGAGACGGCAATCACGAGCTGACCAAAGTTTTGGAAAATGCACAGCTTCAGGAGCAAACTATTTCCCAAATCGTTAGCACCGCCACTGACAAGCAATTCAAGGGCATCACGCTGGATCTCGAGGGGCTGGGCTGGAGCGGAGATAAAGCCAAGGCGCGTTCAGACTACAACGCCTTCATCCAAAAGCTGTCCGCCAAAGCGCATCAGGCCGGACTCAAGCTCACTGTCGTCCTGCACCCGCTGAACAGCTCTTACTCAGGTTACGACTACAAGACACTGGGTAATCTGGCGGACGATTTGATCATTATGGCCTATGATTACGGACAAAAGGCAACGCCTGAGCCACTCGATAAAGTGGACGAAGCCATTCGACTGGCTTTGAAGGAAACTTTGCGGGACAAGCTGATTTTGGGGATCTCTATGGGTAGCGAAAAAGACAGCACCATCAACGCCAAGATCGGTTTGGCCAAACGCTATGACCTGAAAGGCATCGCCATCTGGCGGCTGGGCATCATCGGAGAAACCGCCTGGACGAAGATGAACGAATCTATCGAGTTCAAATAAGTAAACCTCACAATAACGTCTCGCTCTTATTCCGCCCGCTAATGAATTTCATGCATCTTCCATGCGAAGCTCATGAGATCATCAACGGGCTTTCCTCATTTTTCACTTCAACAAGAAGGCTCCCCACACTTGGAATTTGCCGCCACAGGCTCGCAGGTCTGTTGCCCATAGAAGATACCCCATTCTCTCATAAAATCCAGCAACGGCCTCAACGTATCCCCCAACGGAGTAAGCGAGTATTCCACACGCGGCGGATTCTCGTTATAGATTTCACGGTGTACGATACCGTCACGTTCTAGCTCACGCAGTTGCAAGGTCAGCATACGCTGCGTAATATTGGGCAAGGTCCGTCGAATTTCGTTATACCGGCGCGGTCCCGTGGTCAAATGATATAAAATGACTCCCTTCCATTTTCCGCCTATAACCCCTACCGTTTTCGCTACCGGACATCCAAAGTTCACGCTGACTGTATTTTCCATCTCTTGCGTCATGGTTTCCCCTTCTTTCTACCGATTGTAGACCCGAAATCTCAGACTTATGACAAGGAACAAATATGTGCGTACTTGTTCCTGCGAAAAACTTTTTATATGATGACTATACATTCGATATCAGCTCTCATTATAGTAGCAGAAAATAAATGGAGCACCAACTTAACCCAAAACGGAAGGAGTACACTTCATGTCCAATACATCAGCTAAAAAACAGGAGATTCTGGATGCCTTTCTGTTCAGACATGCCACCAAGGAATTCGATCCTGATCGCATCATACCGGAGGAAGATTTTCAATTTATTCTCGAAACCGGACGACTTTCCCCAAGCTCTGTCGGTTTTGAGCCGTGGCGATTTGTGGTCGTACAAAATCAGGCATTGAGAGAAAAGCTGGCTGCGGTTTCAAGCGGGGGCCAAAAACAGATCCCTGCTGCCAGCCATGTTGTCCTGATTTTGGCACGCAAGGATGTTCGTTATGATTCCCCGTATGTGGAGTACATGTATAAAGAGATTAAAGGGATGTCCGAGGAAGACTTTGCCTCACTGCCGGGCCGATATAAAATCTTTCAGGGTGAAAATCAACGCCTGCTGGAAAACGAACGTACGTTATTCGACTGGGCTTCCAAGCAAACCTATATCGCCTTGGGCAATATGATGACGGCGGCGGCTCAGATCGGCATTGATTCCTGCCCGATTGAGGGATTTAACTACGATCAGGTGCATGCCATTTTGGAGGAAGAAGGACTGTTGGAGAACGGACTGCTGGATATTTCGGTCATCGCTGCCTTTGGTTATCGGGCCCTTGAACCCAAGCGGGAAAAATCCAGACTGCCGCTGGAACAGATCACACGCTGGATTCTGTAACTAATTATCCCCCTATTAGACAATGACACTGGAACATAACAAAATAACAAACAGGCGGGCTTGCGGCATTTCATCTTAATCATGAATATGCCACAGCCCGCCTGTTTCATGTGATCATAATGATTCGTTAAAATTTTTTCTATTTCGATACTTTGTTTATATCTGGAGCTAAGTTATCATATATAATGGTATGTATCCGATTAAAAAGGAGTAGACTATTTGTGGGGAGATCAGATAAATTCACAAGAATTATTCTTCTAGATGATGAAGAGCTGGCTTTAGATTATATGAAGCGTCTATTTAGTAAAATTGAAAACATACATATAGTAGGTTCATTTATGAATCCACTGGCAGCAAAAGAGCAAATTCTTCTCGAAAATATAGATGTAGCTTTTCTCGATGTAAGCCTGCCTGAAATGAACGGCATTGAGCTAGCAAAGCAAATTCAGGTTGAAAAACCTCGTCTCCATATTGTATTCGTAACGGCCTACAATGAATATGCCATTCAGGCCTTCGAAATTAATGCACTGGATTATTTGATCAAACCAGTCACCACAGATCGCCTCATTAAGACCCTAAACCGTATTCTGGAACGTGATGGTCACCCTGCGCTCCAGCCTTCCATTGGTCCTCCTCTCCGGTTACAAGTCTTCAGGGAAGTCGCGGTTGAATTAACAGATCAGCAGTTAACGGCTATACAGTGGCGAACAAAAAAATCACAGGAGTTGTTTCTATACCTGCTTCTGCACCATGACCAGTTGGTTCGAAAATCAGCACTGATTGAATTGCTCTGGTCGGAGCATGATGAGGAGAAGGCTTACTCTCTTTTATATACTGCTGCTTATTACCTCAGAAAAGCTATGGGCCCATATAAGGACTATTTAAAAATTGATAATACCAGCGGCGGATATATTCTGAATACGACAAACATACTACTGGATAAAGAGGAATGGGAGGACAGCCTGACGTCTGCTCCGCCGATTAGCCAGGAAACGATTGATGACTATACCAAAATAATGAAGCTATACAGAGGCGATTATTTACAAGAATACGATTATTGGTGGGCTGAAAGCGAACGTCAAAGACTTCAAAAAATGTGGATAGCCACCTCATTAAAAATGGGAGAATGGTATAACAAAAACGCTCAGCCTGACAAGGCTATCTCTCTTTATGAGGATATCTGTAACCGACACCCTCAAGCAGAGGATGCGTATTGGGGTTTGATGAAAATATATGCGGATATGAAAAAGGATACCTTGGTTAGCCAGTGGTATGATTTATTATTATCCGTTCTATGGGAAGAACTACATGTGAAGCCAAATGAACAGATCACCGATTGGTATAATCGATGGAAAATGGCGCATGTCTAGTTGCGTGCGTCAACTAACAAGCTGCAACCTATATATGATACGGATATCATGCAGAAGCGTGCTTTTTCCAGCCGATCCTGCATGATATCCGTACTTGACAAAAGCCGTCAGTCTTCTTTTTTCTTCTCGCGGGGAATATGAAAGCTGACGGTTGTTCCTTGATCGGGATGGCTGCTGATATGCAGTCCGTCACCGTACATTTGCTTTAGGCGCCGATCTGTATTTAGCAAACCGACTCCTCCTTCTTCTTTATTCTGATAGGTCAGTATATTGTCCAGCTTCTCCTGATCCATGCCCACTCCATCATCTGAGATTGCTATTTCTGTACCCTTCGCATGATCCGTGATACGAATACGCAATGTCCCTCCACGGATACGCTTCAGAATGCCGTGTCTAACGGCATTTTCCGCAAGTGGCTGGATCGAAAGGGGCGGGAGATGCAGGCTCAACTCTTCATCCACTTCCCAGACGATATTCAATCGGTTTCCAAAGCGCTCCTTCTCGATATACAGATAGGATCGAAGGAGTGCCAGCTCATATTCCAGTGAAACGACACGATCCAGGTTTCGGGAATTGAAGCTCCCTCTTAGGTATTTTCCAAATTCCTCGATCAGAACGATCATTCTTGCTCCATCCGTCTCACTCAACGAAACGATCGTATTCAAGGTATTAAACAAAAAGTGCGGCCTGATTTGTGCCTGTAGCCATGCGGCCTCCATACGAAGTCGTTCACTTGCGGATCTCTTCACTTGCGCTCGCTGCATACTCCATATAAGCCCCCTCATCCCCCGGTATCTCACCGACTACAGGGGAATGATCCAGAGGAAGAGTGAACCCTCAAGGTTCCCCCGTGCAGCTCAATGAGCTGCTTGCTGATGCTTAGCCCCAGTCCCAGCCCGTCTCCAATCACCGTCAAGTGTGTCGTTCCCTGTTCATAGGGCTGGAATATTCTCTGCTGCGTCTCCTCATCCATGCCAACTCCCGTGTCCCGAACGTGGATATGGGCCATCCCGTCCCGAATATCTGCTTGAATCGAGATCATTCCTGCATTCGTATACTTGACCGCATTATGGAGAAGGTTGAAGAAGATTTGCACCAGCCGATTCTCATCCGCCAGCACATTGGGGAAATGATCTGGAATCGAGATAACCATTTCCAACGATTTACCATCTGTCATGAACCGGAGCATGTCCAGTACACCGGAAGCTACCCCTTGGGGCTTCAAACTTCGTTTTTCCAGGCGAATATCCCGTTCTCGCAGGCGCGTTACGTCAAGCAAATCATTAAGCAGCAGAGACATCCGCCGACCCACGGTGATGAGCAGCTGCATGTTGCTCCTGTTCCGTTCATCCAGGGTATGGGTCTGATTTATCCAGCACAGACTGCGCTATATTGATCATTCCGTGCAGAGGATTTCGCAATTCATGTGAGGTATTCGCCAGAAAATCATTCTTAACCTGATCAGCTCGCTGCAATCTGTCCGACAAACTTCTCAGTTCGGTGTTCGTTTGGAAGAAGTGTTGAACCAGTATGAGGCGAAGCCCAGGAAGGACAGCACGACATCCCAAGGGTAGTATGGAAGATAATTCCACCATATCATTTTGAAAACGCCCCACAATATGCTGGACCCGGCGCTTATGGTAGCTAGCAATAGAAATATGGCGTCTTTTTGACCTCTGAATATCTTAAGAAAGGCAAACAAGGGAATGATGACACCAAACGTACTTCCCTGAAACACCATTATCAACATTAGATAAGAACGGATTTCCTGTGAAGGTATAAATAAAATCAGGATGGCAAAAAGACACTGTCCCACGAAAACAGTCTGAACAATTCTGGACCTGCCCAATAGTAACTGCACAACCCTGAGTATGCATATATGGCTGCCCATATAGGAAAGCAAATGTATTTTAAGTGAAAGCGAAACACGCTCAGTAACAGCTTGTCATCGTTCATCATGATGGTTAAAACGGTACACACCACGATACCTGAAAAATAAAAAATAGAATAGCAGCTTTTTACGAGACGCCATAAAAAAGATGGCACCCGCATACATTCCATGGAGCAGCAGAATACGGAGAGAAACTTCCTGTATGCTGTTCAGGATGATCAGCCACCTGGCCCTCGCTATTTATTAACCGCCCGTTTACAAACAGGTTGGATGCGGTGTAAATCGACGGAATTCGAAGCCCGTACAGTGGTGCTTTTTGGGGATCAACCAGGATTAACAGACGATAGCTCCCGAAGCCATATGCAGTAGAATCAGGTGAATGCAAATCAGCATTCCATTTTCCTGGAACACGAATCCACTGCTGCTCCTTCGCTGGTAAGGATTTTAAAAGATCCGGTTTTGATAGATTTCCTGCATAAAATCCCCATTCTCCCTTTAACGGAATAGTCTCACGGCCCTGCAAATCCCAGCCCCGCAAGTCCAATACTCCTTTTTTGGCCTCAGGATACTCCTGTCCTTGATAATAATGAAACCACAGCATACGGAAACCAGTGATCACAAGCACAAATAACAACGTAATCAGGAATATTTTTCGTTTAGTCATCATGTTTTTATACATTCGATCCATTTCTTAAATTTCCTGTACCGTGCTCCACGATCAGAATACCCTTGGAGGCCAGATTATCCAGGCATTCCTGCATATAAGCATCGTCATGCTCCGCATACGCGCCGACAGCTTCCAGTTCCTCGCCAAGCCCTGTCGCCCACGGTTCGCACTGCTTGCCGCGATACAACGGCTGCTCCCATAGCGGATCAACGTTGTAACCGCGACTTTTCATTTCGTCCATGATGAGCTTATGGTAGCGGACGAGCAGCATCGGGTGATAGTCGAACACATAATTAACCGTAGCATGTCGCTTTTCCCACCCGTTCCCACGCAGTGCACAGCACTCGCGGTGTTGCCCCAGCAGTTGCGGCCGCGGCAGCTTGTCGATCAACTCTTCGTGCCAAAGTCTCATGCTTCCACAACCTTATCTGTAGCATTTTCTTCTCTAATGAATCAACCGATCAGCATACGGGCACCTGTCAGGACAATACCGATCAGGAAGCCCGTAACCGCGCCGTTAATACGTATCCACTGCAAGTCCTGCCCCAGCTTGTCCTCCATCAGAGCAATCAGGGAATCGTTATCCATTTTATCTACATTTTCGCGTACCAGATTACCAATCCGACTGTGGTTGGCTTCCACCAGCCCGGTAATGCCTGCCACAATTCTAGAATTGATCTTGTCCAGCAGCTCGGTATTCCCTCTCAAATCAGCCAGCATCCGATCCAGTAGCGGCAAAATATAGGTCGGCACATAGCTGCTATCTTCCATATAGCCCAATAAACGTACGCGCAGCTCTTCCATCTTATGAAGCACCGACGCATCGCCTTCCCAGGTACCCACGAGGTTGTTTTTCCAGCTGTTCAATCCTTCCTGAACCGTATCTTTCGTCGCCAGACGGGTCAACTGTGTTTTCAGACCATCCAGCACGGCCTGACGGCGTGGATGTTCTTCCCTTTGCAGCTCCGCAACCTGATCCAGCAGGAAATGGCGAATCATTTCACCCATGCGCTCTTCGTTCAGATAGCCAAGGAACGCATTCAGGGCGAATTGCATCAGCCCGCTCACTTGCAAACCGCTAATAGCCTGCATTCCCAAGGTACCCAGCGTGTAGCCCGTTTCCGGCTTCAAAAGCCAGGATTCAGCCTGCTCCAGCGAGTAATCCAGCGCGCGGCGGTCATAGCCCTTCTCACTGGTTTGACGGGCAAACGCCTCCAGCAGCGGTCCAGCGTCGAAGTCTGTCACCTGCCGCTTGATCTCGGCCGCAATTACCGGGGCCAGCTCCGCAAGCGGAAGCGACCGGACCAGTCGTTTGGCGAGAACATCTATGGATGCGGCCGCTTCCGGCGTGCGCAAGCCCTTTTCCACACCATCCAGCATCAAATCGGCCAGCCGGATATCGGCAATTTTAGATGCGATACTGTCTTTGTTAAGCAAGTTATTTTCCACCGTACTCACCAAGGTACTCGTTAGCTTGTCCCTATTCTTGGGAAGAAGCGCCGTGTGTGGAATCGGAATGCCCAGCGGGTGACGGAACAATGCGGTGACGGCGAACCAGTCTGCCAGTCCTCCGACAAGTCCTGCCTCGAAAGCACCTGCTAACAACCGAGCCCAGCCATATTGCTGAAAAGGCAACATAGCTGCAAAGCCCGCTCCCAGAATAACGAGCGACCAAGCCGCTGCTGTTTTCGTATTTTTTGGTTTTCCCATCCTATAATCCTCCAAACTGACTGTCGAGTAAGTGAAGCCCTATATCTGTATTACCCATCATATCATTGCCTGTATGAATTCCAAAGCTAACGGCACTCTATTTCCTATTATATTAGAACACACCGGAGCAGAAAATCACGCAAATAAGTGAATACACTCTTTGTGTAATTTTGTACTTTTATGCTGTTATTTATCATATGATTTGCATATATTTACAGTACACTAATCAGCATAAAAAGAGTTCATATATCTCCCTCGTGCACCTACATATTTGTGAACAAAATCACAACATTGGACCCAATCTAATTTTCTTCACGATAAGCCTAATGAACTATTTCGATAGAACAAAGACCCATTTTTTTCAAAACGAAAGGATATGTGCGTTGGAAGGTGGAATGGGCATAGAATACCTTTAGCATCCTGTCCTGGATTTTATTCCAGAATTGAATTGAACCCATGGCATCTCCGAATTTTTTCAACATGATTTAACTTTTTCATATGGATGAATGAGTTAAAAATATGGAGGAAACGAGGCTGTTTTCACCATATTAGTACACCTGAATTCGAATGGAAAATAATTCAAAATATTATTCGCTACATGCATTTATGTGATGTGATAAAATAAATCGTATTAATAGGAAATCATGTGTAAACCACCATTTTATTTGTTAAACAAACAGTGATTAGCTTGATAAATTTGCTCTTTTGTAAAGGAATTGGACATGACAACAGACCAAAAAAACAACGGAAACGGGACCCCTTGGAGCAGCGATCCAGTCGTCATTGCATGTACTCCCTCCGCTTTTGCCAAGCGATCCCTTTTTTATATACAGGAAATAGGCTATTTCAAAAAAACATCTGTTTATGCCATGGAACGGAAGGAACTCACCTCGTTTCTGCTCGTTTTTACGTTATCAGGACAAGGGGAATTACTGTACCGGGAGAAAAAATACATATTGAAGCCTCATGATATGTTTTTCGTTAATTGTGAGGAATTCGTACAGTACAGCACCGCTGGTCATGAAGCATGGGAGTTTATCAGTGTAAATGTGTACGGCAATCTGATCGACAATTTCTACGAACAATTTGCCAAGCACAACAAGCCTGTAATATCACTCAACGATCCATGCACCATATTGGACAAGCTGCATTCCCTGTTATGCGTACAATCTGACAGAACTCTTTCTGCTGAGCTGCTTACATCCAGACTCATTGGT
Source organism: Paenibacillus sp. RC73 (assembly GCF_044908085.1). Lineage (NCBI taxonomy): Bacteria > Bacillati > Bacillota > Bacilli > Caryophanales > Paenibacillaceae > Paenibacillus > Paenibacillus sp. RC73. Next base: position 45,741 of record NZ_JBIYCV010000013.1, on the reverse strand, counting down.
GAGTTGCTGACGTATATTTTGCAGCACCCCTATGATCATCCGTATGTAAACCAGGATACGATCACCGAGATACGCAAGGTTCAGCAATATTTGGATCGATCCTACAGTGAACGAATTACGCTGGATTCGCTGGCAGACATGTTTGAGTTAAACAAATTCAATCTCGCTAAAAACTTCAAGAAACAGATCGGATTTTCTCCTATCGATTATCTCATTAATGTCCGCATCACAGCGGCTCAAGGCTGGCTTAAAACCAGTGACGAATCCATTGTGGATATCGCACGGTTTGTAGGTATTCCCAACACCAGCCATTTTATCAACCTGTTCAAGGAACATGTCGGAGAAACCCCACATTCCTTCCGCAAAAAATGGGGGAATCGAACCAAACTATAAACTCATCTATCAGATGACTTTGTCGAAAAACAGAGAAAATCTAAGATTGTGCTTGCCTAATCAGAAGCCCAACTGATAGAATGATAGATATAGACTGTTCAGGATAAATGGCAAACCTGTCGAAAGGCAGGGACGCAAAGCTACAGGGCCTTCTTTTTAAGATGGCAGCCAGCTACCGGTTGGAGAGGCTTTTTGTCGTGTCTTTTTTTCCTGAAAAACTTTATACGATAATAGCAAACCTGTCGAAAGGCAGGGACGCAAAGCTATAGGGCCTTCTTTTTAAGATGGTAGCCTGGCCGCCGAAAGGAAGTTTTTCTATGAGGAAAATGTCATTTTTTTTAATAATTTTAGTTTTTTTGTTATCCATCCCCCTACATACGACAGCGTTTGCTGCCGAAAGTCAGGCATGGCTGAATCAAAACAACGTAAACCACGGTATTGTTAGTATACGTTATCCTGTCAAGTCCAATGTCAAAACCAAGATCGTAATTACCAAGGATGCGGAGAAATACTCTTATTATCTGAATTCGAGCAAATCTGAGGAAGCATTCGCTCTTCAAATGGGCAATGGCAATTATAACATTCGTTTATTGGAACAGCTAACTGGCAATCAGTATAAAGTGATAGGTGAAGAAACGGTCCAGTTAAATTTGAATGACAGTAAAACCATATACCTCAATTCTATTCAAAATATTGACTGGAGCGATACGAATCAGGCGATTCGGAAAGCCAAGGAATTAACCAAGGGTGCAACGACAGATGATGAAAAGGTGAAACGTATTTACGAGTATGTCATTAGTCATATTAAATACGATTCCAACCAGCCTTTCAACCTATCAACAGACTACCTTCCACAAATTGATCGTACAATAGTTTCGCAAAAAGACATTTGCTATGGATACGCTTCACTGTTCGCCGCCATGCTTCGAAGTGTGGATGTTCCAACGAAGCTGGTTATGGGTGAATCCTCCTATGTGAAAACTTACCACGCCTGGAATGAAGTCAATATCAACAATCAATGGGTTATCATTGACACTACAGTAGATGCCGCTCTAAAAAGCGGAAAACAGAAGTTTGCAATGGCCAAAGAACCCTCCAAATATACAAAAACAAAACAATATTAATTTTTTTTGTAGAAAGCCCTGATCACTGCGATCAGGGCTTTTTTCTATTCTTGTTGAGAAATTGTTGAGATAAGGAAGGTATTGTATATCTAGTCAGTCATTTAAAAACTAAGATGTTGAATATACTATTTCCGGGACAAGAAAGAGGGGGGAACCAAATCCGCCCGGGTACTTTCCATAATATTATGATGAATAGGAGACTTACTTAAGAGTATGAGAACAAAAATAAATGTAACGATCATTGTGCTATTGCTTATTTTCCAAAGCTTTTTTAGTGCAGCGCTGGCTTACGCAGACACTTCGACCGCGGCTGTACCAGAAAGCGCTGTAAGCGATACTGCGAATACAGTTATGGAAGATGTATACGGTATTCCGAACCCTGAACCATTAGAGGCACCTCCCAGCATAGCTCCCATGATTCAGGCAGCAGCCAGCTCAGTTCAAGCAGACAATATTTTAACCAAGCTGATCTTGACGGATGAAACCGGCCGTATCATTGATGCTGTGGATAATCCTGGCGTACGTGTGGACATTGGCGCAGCAGTCCAGCTGAGCTATGAATGGGAGATTCCGGACAATCAGTATAAAGAAGGCGATACCTTCACCTTTAACTTACCGGAACAATTTGAAATTTACACAGATATCTCGTCTCCGTTGATTTCAACAGATGGAGAGGTTGGTACTTTTACGGTAGATCGCCAAGGGAAAGTCATTATGACCTTTAACGATTACGTAGAGAATCATTCCAACGTAAGCGGAAAACTGCAAGTAAAAACCGAGTTCAGTAAGGAAGTTGCAAAAGGCAGCACAGAAGTCATTATTGCGACTCCAATTAAGATCGGGGTTCAAACATCCATCGTCAACATCAAACCCGTGTCCGGTCCCCCAATAAGTAAACAAGGAAAAGCTAACGGCAAAAACAAGATTGACTGGACCATTAATGTGAATACACAATTGGACACCGTAAAGAATGCGATCGTAACAGACCCGACTCCTCAAGGGCTGGAGCTGTTGCGAGACTCCTTCCAACTGTATAATCTGCAAGTCAATATTGACGGCTCGACGGTAGTTAAGGACCCAATCAGTGGGGACAAGTATACGCTCGAACCAGATCAAGCCGGTACGGGCTTTGTTATTCGTTTTAAAGACGAGAGCATTAGCCAAGCCTATCAGATTCAGTATTCCACAGATATTACAAGTGACGAAACCCGTTTCTCCAACACAGCTACTTTTTCGGGAGACTCTATGAATGGTGTCTCTGCTACCGCTACCGTGCAGGTTGATCGCGGAGAATTTTTGTCCAAGAAGGTGGAAAGTTACGACCCTGTTACACAAACGGTATCTTGGGTGATCAAGTACAACTTCAGCGAAAAGAAAATACCTGCCGACAAAGCCTTGTTAAGTGATCGGTTCAACAACAGTCAGGTATGGCTTCCCGATTCACTTGAAATATACAAAGACGACACTCAAGAGGTGCTTCCATCCTCAGAATATACCGTCTCCCCGGTTACGAATGATTTGGACAGCAACGGCTTTGATCTCCAATTCAACTCCGATGTGGATACTGCCTATACCATTCGTTATCAAACGAAAGCCAAAGAACGTGTATATCAAGATGATAAGGTAACGAACCGTGTGACTTCAGGTGGAGTCTCTAAGGATGCCACCGCACAACTTAAAAGTGGAATTATTATTAAAGAATCCAAGGAGCCAAACTACAACGCAAAATTCATACCTTGGGTTATTACCATCAATGAAGATCAATATACTATGAACGATATCGTCATCAAGGATGTATTTCCCAACGATGGCCTGGCCTTGTTGCCGAACACTTTGAAAATCCAATCCGCTGACGGAAAAACGGAACTTCAAGCCCCTGCAGATTATGAGCTTATTCCGTTATCACAGGATTATAAACAAGGGTTTAATATCATTTTCCATGCACCAATTCAAGATACTTATACGATCAAATATTCAACCACATTCAATAATGACTGGAAGAAAGATACGACGAAGCCAGAGTTCTGGAATAAATCCGTCATTGAATGGCAGCAGGACGGAGATTCAAAATCTGCAGAAGCAGACGCGCGGCTCTTTCCGGATATCATGACACAACAAAATGGAGCCAAGCAAGGAAGCTACAATGCCAGCTCCAAGCACATCACATGGGACATTAAGGCCAACTATAACCGTAAGACCCTGAAACAACCGGAAATAAAAGATCCATTGCTGCAAGGTCAGAAGCTACTGCCAAACTCCGTTAAAGTGTACGACATGACACTGAATGGATCGAGGAACGGCGTGGAAAAGGGCTCCGAATTACCAGCAGACCAGTACACACTTATTCTTCCATCCGAACAAAATGGCAACACGTTGCGTATCCAATTTAAAAATCAGATTCAAACCCCATATTGGATTACGTTCCAAACCACGCTGGAAGGAGAACTTATTGAAAAAGAAATCCGCAATAAGGCCCTTTTTCTGGATGGAGAAAATATAATCTCAGAATGGTCAGCCCAAGTAACCTTACCTCACGGTGGAGAATATGTTTCTAAAAGCGGCAGCCAGAACGGGAATAAAATTAACTGGCAAATCCGTATAAACGAAGGACAGTCTCAAGTAACAAATGCCAAAATTGTGGATCATCCCAGCAGCAATCAGATTCTGATCGAGAATTCCTTTCATCTGTATTCAACTGTGGTGTCTGAAAACGGGAAGGTTACCAAGAGTACAGAACTAACCAGGGATCGTGATTACAAGCTCATTTTCAAGCCAGATGCTCAAGGTCAGGAAACTTTTGAGCTTGCTTTCACGAAGGAGATCTCCTCCGCCTTTATCCTGGAATATCAAGCGTTCATTGATGCAGCTGACAAAGAAAAGGTGAGCAACAAAGTAACCTTTGAAGGGGATCGCTTAACGACAGAACAGAAGGAGACGAATCAAGAAATTATTGTGCGGACTTCTTCCGGCTCCAGTTCAGGCAGCGGTATTAAAGAAAGCCTCGAAATTACAAAGGTTGATCAAGATGAGCCTGATAAGGTACTGCCCGGAGCAAAATTCGCGCTCTATGATAAAGCGGAGAAAAGAGCCCCAATCATTCAAACTACCAATGCGGAAGGGAAAATTGTGTTTTCTGCATTGCTCCATGATGATTACATCTTGGAAGAGCTTGTAGCTCCCCAAGGCTATAAAATAATGGATAGTAAGCTTGAAATCAAAATAGACGATACGATCAAACAAAGCGCGGGCATAAAGAAGGTTGTGGTAACCAACCAAAAAGAAAACAACACAGATCCAGGTACACCTACCAATCCGGGTACACCTGGTACACCTACCAATCCAGGTACGCCTGGTACACCTACCAGCCCGGGTACGCCTGGTACGCCTACTAATCCAGGTACGTCTACCGGCTCAGGATCAGGCAAAAAACGCGACAAGGAGCCTGAAACAACAACTACGCCGTCTATATCCGTTCCTTTAGTGGACAATAAAGAACAGACTGTGGATGGTGAGAGCCCGGTATTAGATAGCATCGTGCCTGAATCTACACCTGACAAAAAACAGACGGATGATGATGGGGGCCTGCCAACGGGTGGTATTGTGCCTGAATCTACACCTGCACCGAAAGCAAAACCGAAATTACCAATCATTAAACCTAATAAGGAACCTAATCCCCCCGTGGAAAGTGATGACGACTCTCTGCCTCGCGGTGGAATCAAAGTTCCTGCTGATGTACCGGAAGATCCGAATGTTTCACCAATGGCAAATAAATTGCCACAAACAGGAGAAAACAGCCCTGCTCCCTTCTATTTAACAGGTCTAGCTATGATCATTTGTGGCGCGTATCTGAAATATAGACGGATGGGCAAAAAATAAAAATAATCATACCCTCCCTTTCTCAGACTACACTAAATGAGAAAGGGGGGATTTTTAAAATCAGTACGCGATACACCTTACATATGTTAGGGAGGTTTTTAGATTGCGTAAGCTATCATACTTGTTTATCGCCTTGGGATTACTCATTATTTTGTTTCCTAAAGCCAATGAATGGAACGAAGATCGGAAGCAGAGCGAGCTTTTGAAAGAAGCAGAGGTATTGAACCCTAGCATTATCGACGGCTATAAGCGCTTGTCCAGCAAGCTTACAGAAAACACGGGCATCGAAACCACACGAGGTCCTTCGGTACCTGCAAATGAAACAGATCCTAAGCAACTCCCCATTGCCACCATTAGCATTAATCGCATTGATTTGAAGCTTCCTGTGCTGGAGGGTGCAACTCGGGATAATATGAAGCACGCATCTGTACATATGTCGGAAACGGCAGCTCTGGGTCAGACAGGAAACGCCGCCATAGCAGCCCACCGTGCGCGTACAGCAGGACGTTTATTTAATCGGCTGAACGAGGTAAAGATTGGAGATAAAATCATGATTAATACCAAGGGTGAACAATATAGTTATACAGTCTATAAAATTTCGATTGTCGCTCCTACAGACGTCTCCGTTCTGAAAAGCTTTGAAAATCAAAAGCTGCTCACATTAATTACATGTGACCCTCTTGTAAATCCGACACATCGCCTCATTGTTCAGGCCCGACAAAGCACCTAAAGCTGGATCTGTTCGCCATATCCGAACACCCTTTGCTACTCAGATTTACTTAATTTGCAGCGTAGGGGGTATCTCTATTTCATTGGACAGACTCTTAGTCCGTTGAATATATTACTTCCGGGAAAGAAGGAGGGATGCTATAAACGCCCGGACATGAATACAATATACAGTAATCTTTATACAGTAATCTTTAGAAAGGAGACTTAAATAGAGTATGAGAAAAAAATGGAATGTAATGATTATTGCATTATTACTCATTTTACAAAGCTTTTTTGGTATCACCCAAGCTTATGCTCAAATCCCTGCCCCGGATCAGCCGGAGATTGCCGGAACCGAGGCAGGGCAAACCGTTACAAATGATGTATATGATATCGTAGTACCCGAAACAGAACCAGTCATAGAACCAGAACAGCAGAAGCCTCCTTCCCTACCAGCTCCTGTTGTTCAGGCAGCGGCCACCACGAATTCTGAAGAAGCTGCTCAAGCAAGTATTTTAACGAAACTTACCCTGACCGATGCGACTGGTCAAGTGATTGATGCGGTATACAATCCCGATAGCCGCTTGGACATTGACGATGCAGTCCATCTCATTTATGACTGGGAGCTTCCCAACAATACGTACAAAGCCGGAGACACTTTTACTTTTCAATTGCCCGAGCAATTTGAAATCTACACAGATATCTCCTCTCCTTTGGTTACGACAGATGGAAATGTTGGCCATTTCACGGTAGACCGCCAAGGCAAAGTGGTCATGACTTTTAACGATTACGTGGAGAGCCATTCCAATGTCAGCGGAAAACTGGAGGTTAAGACCGAGTTCAGCAAGCAAATAGAAAAAGGCAGTACAGAGGTCATTATCGCCATCCCGATCAAGGGTGGCGTACAAACAGCAGTCGTAAATATCAAGCCTGCGGCAGGCTCTTCCCTGGATAAGCAAGGGAAAGCCAATGGAACCCATCAGATTGATTGGACGATTGACGTAAATAAACAATTGGATACGGTTCAACATGCTGTAGTCACCGACCCGACTCCCCAAGGATTGGAGCTGGTGAGGGATTCTATCCGGTTATACCATTTACAAATCAACGTGGATGGTTCAACCTTGCTGCGTGATCCGGTGGATAAGGATAAGTATACGCTGGAAGCCGATTCGGCTGGTACCGGCTTCATCATCCGTTTTAAAGATGAAAACATCCGCAGCGCATACCGAATCCAATACTCCACTAACATCACCAGCGAAGAATCCCGTTTTTCCAACACAGCCACTTTTTCAGGCAGCAATACGAAAGACGCTTCTGCAACAGCTACAGTAACCGTTCAACGCGGCGAATTTTTGTCCAAAAAAATGGAGCAATACGACCCGGTTACTCAAACGGTATCCTGGGCGATCAAGTATAATTTTGGCGAAAAGAAAATTCCCGCCGGGAAAGCTGTGTTAGCTGACCGTTTCAACAAAAGCCAGCAGCTCGTGGCCGGTTCACTTAAAGTGTACAAAGGAGCTACTTCTGAGGAACTTTCTTCCTCCGAATATACCGTCTCACTGGTTAGCAATGAAACGGCCAACGGCTTCGATTTACGCTTCAACTCCGATGTGGAGGAAGCATACACGATCCGTTATCAAACCAAGGCGGTAGATCGTGTACTTAAAAATGAACGGATAACGAATACCGTAACGTCTGATGGAGTAACCAAAGATACCACCACTGAGCTAAAAAGCGGGGTCATTGTCAAAGGCTTCAAGGAACCGAACTACAACACAAAAACGATTCCCTGGGTTATTGCCATCAATACGGATAAATACACGATGAATCAGGTTGTGATCAACGATACGTTTCCGAATGGCGGTCTGGCTCTCTTACCAGATACATTAAAGATCCAAAGCGCGGACGGAAAATCAACGCTAACATCACCAGCAGATTATGAACTGATTCCTTTATCGCAAGACTATAAGCAAGGATTCACGATACGTTTCCATAAAACGATCCAGGACGCGTATACCATCAGCTATTCAACAACATTTAACAATGAATGGAAAAAGGATACGAGCAAGCCGGAGTTCTGGAATAAAGCTTCCATCTCATGGGTGCAAAATGGAACGCCCTACTCTGCTGAAGCCGAAGCCCGGCTATGGCCTGACAATCTGACACAGCAGAACGGTGCCAAGCAAGGAAGCTATAACGCTACCTCCAAGCACATCACATGGGACATCTTGACGAACTATAACCGTAAAACCCTGAATCAGGCTGAAATAAAGGATACGCTACAGCAAGGTCAGAAGCTGGTTCCCGGCTCTGCCAAAGTGTATGACATGACACTGCTTGGATGGTGGAATGGTGTGGAAAAGGGAGCTGAACTGTCGGCAGACCAATACACCCTTGTTCTTCCCACCGCTGATAACGGCAATGAGCTGCGTATCCGTTTTAATGAACAGATCAACACTCCCTACTGGATCACTTTCCAGACCACATTAGAGGGAGAGCTTATTGATAAAGAAATCAACAATAAGGCTCTGCTGATGGATGGAAAAAACATGATCTCTGAGTGGGCAGCCAAAGTAACTGTGCCTCATGGGGGAGAATACGTTACAAAAGCCGGTAGCCAGAATGGTAATAAGATTGACTGGCAGATCCGGATCAATGAAGGGCAATCTTATGTCTCCAACGCCAAAATCGTGGATACACCCAGCAGCAATCAAATCCTGATTGAAGATTCCTTTCATTTGTATTCCACCAAAGTATCAGCCAACGGAGAAGCTGCCAAAGACACTGAATTAGTCAAAGATCAGGATTATAAGCTGAAAATTACGACAAACGATCAAGGTCAGCAATCCTTTGAGCTTGGCTTCACACAGGCCATTTCATCCGGCTATATTTTGGAATATCAATCTTTTATTCAAGCGGATGATAAAGCGAAAGTGAGTAACAACGTCTATTTTGAAGGCGACCGCTTAACTACGGAGCTGAGAGAAACCAGTAAAGAAATCATCGTGCGGACATCCTCCGGTTCAGGTTCAGGGGGAGGCATAACAGGAAGCCTGGAAGTGACCAAGGTTGACCAGGATCATCCTGACAAGGTGTTGCCTGGAGCACGCTTTGCACTCTATGATAAGAACCAAAAAAGAGCCCCGCTCATTCAAACTACCAATGCAGACGGGAAAATTTTGTTCAATTCATTGCTGTATGATGAATATATTCTGGAGGAACTTGCGGCTCCAGCAGGCTATAAAATAACAGCCTCGAAGACAGCGGTCAAAATAGACGCCACGGTTAAAGAAAGCTCAGGTATTAAGCAGATTGTGGTAACTAATGAAAAAGAGACCCCTGTCGATCCGGGTAAACCTACTGATCCGGAAACGCCTACGAATCCAGGAACGCCTACGAATCCGGGTTCAGGTAAAAAGCACGATAAAGATCCTGAACCCACAGAAACGCCGAATGTACCCGTTAAGCCAGTAACCAATGAGCCACAGATCGTTAAAGATGAAGATGTGCCATTGGGTGTTCCAGAGATTGTGCAGCCTCCTGCAGAACCCGATGCGCTGCCGGAATCGCCAGAAATTGATCCTCCTCAGAAATCGTCTCCACCTGTAGAGATTGAAGATGAACCCATACCCAAAGGAGGCATCAAGTTCCCTGTTGAGGACCCCGAGGACCCAAGTGATCCAGGTCGTACTCCGCAGGTAAATAAATTACCGCAGACAGGAGAAAACAGTCCTGCTCCCTTCTATTTGAGCGGAATGTCTTTCATTCTTCTGGGTGCCTATTTGAAATACAGACGGATGCATAAAAATAAAAGAATTAAATAATAAAATAATCAAACAATCCCCTTTCTCGGCTTACACAAAACGAGGAAGGGGAACAACTATCAATGATATGAGTGGTGACATGAACTTGAATTTAGCTCAAAACTCCTACATGCTCTTATGTTTATTGATCTTAAACCTGATCGTATGGACATGCCTTGGGATTTTTTTAAGGTCTGTATTTGTGGAAAGAACTATGCTAAGGAAACTTGCTTACCAAGACCCTGTAACAGGTTTGTTCAATCGGAATGCGCTCAACCACTTTTGGCAGCAACATAAAGGCAAAGAAAGCACTGCTATTTTATACATTGACCTGGACGGCTTCAAAGCCATTAATGATGCTTATGGACACAAGGTTGGCGATATGTTGTTACATGAAGTTAGCCTTCATCTGCTACAAGTCATGAATGCGAACCAAAAGGCTTTTCGAATTGGAGGGGATGAATTTTTACTCATTATAAAAAATTTTGATTCCGACCAGGTAAAAATTTTGGCGCAACTCCTCCTAAGAAAAATCAGCAGCGCCTACAGCATTCATGGACACAGACTATCTGTCACAGGAAGTATTGGTATTAGCTTGAATCCATCCCAGAAGGACAATCTGCAGACATTGCTCAAAGAGGCGGATATCGCCATGTACCATGCCAAACGAATGGGAAGAAATCGTTATGCCGTGTATTCCAAGATTAGCCGGAAACAGAGCAGCTCATACAACACTACACGGATCAAAAACCTCGCAAAAGACATTCGAAAGCGCCATAATGTCCATGTCAAAAAACAACCTGCACCTCTATAAGCCAGGAAACTATCCAAACCCGGCTGAGAATATAAATCAGGCGGGTCATTCCTGTTGATTTAAGGAACACACCCGCCAATAAAAACTTCCTTATTCAGTTTTACACCTTTGCAATCAGCTTGAAATCGTCAAAGTGGAATCCCGGAGCAACGACACAGGTTACCAGCACAGGCTCATCCCCAAGCGGACGCGCCGTTTGCCATACTGTGCCCGGCACCAGCGCTTGTGGATGCTGTCCTGCCTCCACATCGGCACCGACAATAATCACCGTTTCTTCACCAGGTTGTTCTCCGCTTCCACCCAATTTCAACTCCACAGGGCTTCCGCTATGATACAGCCACAGCTCATCCGAATGCACGACATGCCACTCGGAGAACTCGCCCGGATGCAGCAAAAAATACGTCGATGAAGCTGCAAAGCGCGGACCGGAATACACATCCGGCAGTACAGGCTTCGGAATTTGAAAATGGGACTTCCACATTTCTTTGTACCAGCCGCCTTCCGGATGGGGCTCCATGCCCAATGCGGTTACCAGCGGTGAAATAGCTTTCGTCATTGTACTAACCTTCCTTTACCCTAAATTCCTTCTCCCCTACTGTAAAACATAGCGTTGCTTTTGTCACGTTTCTCCCTTGGAATGTCGAAGGAGATTATTTTATGTCAAATAAAATAACATTAATTTATGCATTCATGCTCGTTTACATGTGAAAATACCGGTTCACTCATGAATAATTACATAAAAATATATTTTACGTGAAGTTTTATGACATAAAATCTTGTTTTTTATTGTAAGCTTATAGTATCATGAGAGAAAATTTTGAAATTTTGATAGAGCTTGATCATGCCAGCCAATCTACCAAGCTATGTATCCAAGCCTGAAAGGGGTGAGCCTTCTGATCCAGTTTCGCAACGTCAACAAGCATTTTGGTCACTTCCATGTACTTAAAGACATCAATCTTCAGATTAAGGAGGGCGAGGTCGTCGTGATCATCGGACCCTCTGGCTCGGGTAAAAGCACCCTGCTACGCTGCATCAACCGTTTGGAAACCATATCGGACGGGGAACTGATCGTCAACGAAATACCTGTACATGACAAAAAGATTGATATTAACGCCTTCCGGCGCAATATCGGTATGGTATTCCAGCATTTCAATTTGTATCCCCATAAAAAGGTAATCGAGAACATTGTACTCGCACCCATGAAGGTGCTGGGCATCTCAAAGAAAGAGGCTACCCAAACAGCCATCACCTATTTGAAGCGTGTTGGAATCGAGGAAAAAGCACAGAGCTACCCCGCCCAATTGTCCGGGGGACAGCAGCAACGGGTTGCTATCGCCCGTGGCCTCGCGATGAATCCAAAGATCATGCTGTTTGACGAGCCTACCTCCGCTCTTGATCCCGAAACCATTGGGGAGGTACTGGATGTTATGCGTTCGCTCGCCCATCAGGGCATCACTATGGTCATTGTGACTCATGAAATGGGCTTTGCCCGTGAAGTAGCGGATCGCGTCATTTTCATGGACAAAGGACAGATTTTAGAAGACAGTCAGCCTGCCGAGTTTTTTCAGAATCCGGGTGAAGAGCGGGCACGCCTGTTCCTGAGCCGTCTGATTCATCATTAAGCAGACCTTTAAATGGAGTCAGGATTTTTGCAAACTCCTCTGGAGTGTAAATTCAGAATGTAAATCGAAAGGGGATTGTTCAAATGAGAAAAAGATATTCATGGAGTGCCCTTATGCTGCTTACGCTGTCCTGTCTACTCGTTTTGGCTGGCTGTGGAGGCAAGCAAGGAACGGCAACGTCGGGGAATGAGGCGGCGGCAGCCAACGGGCTGGAAGCCATCAAGCAACGTGGCAAGCTGGTTGTTGGGGTGAAATACGACACCAAGCTGTTCGGTCTGAAAGACCCGGCTAGCGGGGAAGTAGAAGGCTTTGATATCGACATTGCCAAGGCGGTAGCCAAACATATTTTTGGAGACGAAACCAAGCTTGAATTGAAGGAAGTCACATCCAAAACACGAATCACCTTGCTGCAAAACGGGGACATCGACGCCATTATCGCAACCATGACCATTTCGGACGAACGTAAAAAGCAGGTTGATTTCAGCGATGTCTACTTTAACGCCGGGCAATCCCTGCTCGTGAAAAAAGGAAGCCCGATTACCGGTCTGGAGTCCCTGACCCCGGCTACCAAGGTACTCGCAGTTAAAGGCTCCACCTCCGCCAAAAATATACGCGAAAAAGCACCCAAAGCGACTATACTGGAGTTCGAAAACTACCAGGATGCATTCAACGCACTCAAGGCAGGTCAAGGGCAGGCGTTGACCACCGATAACTCTATTCTGCTCGGCATGCAACAACAAGACCCGAATTACACTCTTGTAGGCGGGAACTTCACTGAGGAACCTTACGGCATTGCGGTGAAGAAGGGACAAACGGAATTGCTGCAAGCCATTAACGATACGCTCAAGGAACTGAAAAGCAACGGTGAATACGATAAGCTCCACGAGCAATGGCTTGGGGTTAAACCCGAATAATGGGGGTGTCATCCGCAGATGCTTACTTTTGATATCAACGTACTTTTCGACCATAGCGACCGCTTCATAGAAGGCTTGCTTCATACCGTTCAAGCCAGTGTCATTGCCTTGATCGGAAGCTTTATTCTGGGCGCGATCATCGCTATCCTCCGAATTGCGCCCTTTAAATGGCTTAACTGGATTGGGACTGTCTATGTAGAGGTCATTCGTAATATCCCGTTACTGATCGTTGTATTGTTCTTTTATCTGGGACTTCCCACTTTGGGCGTTCCCTTGGACGGGTTTGTGTCTGGAACGCTTGGCTTGACTGTGTACACAGCCTCCTTTATTGCAGAAGCGATACGTGCCGGTATCCAGTCCGTACCGAAGGGGCAATTCGAAGCCGCACGCTCCTCCGGGCTGAGCTACAACCAGACGATGATCAGTATTATTTTGCCACAAGCGATTAAAATTGTACTGCCTGCGATTGGCAACCAGTTCATCAATCTGGTCAAAAACTCTTCCGTATTAGCTATAGTAGCCGGACTGGACCTGATGTATTATTCGGATCTGATTAACTCGGATACCTTTATGCCCATCACCGTCTATGCCATCACAGCGTTGCTATACCTTACCTTGACGGTTCCACTTAGCTTTCTTGTCCTGTATATGGAGCGTCGCCTGTCCAAAACATCCTAAGGAGGGAAGCCCGTATGGATTTCAGTGGTATGTTTGCATGGCCTAATGTGCGTTTTATACTGGAGGGCTTCCTGCTGACGCTGGAGGTCTCCGTTTATTCCATCATGTTCAGCTTCGTGCTCGGTATCGTGTTCGGTATCCTGCGCTATACGCGCTTACCTGTCATTTCACAAGTAGCGGCCTTTTTAATCGATCTGATTCGCAATCTTCCGTTATTGCTCATTATCTTCTTCATCGGTATGGTCTTACCGTCCATTGGTCTTTCCATTTCACTTAAATGGGCAGCCATTACGGGCCTGTCGATCTTCGAGGGTGCCATGATCGCCGAGATTGTCCGTAGCGGTTTGAACTCCGTTCATAAAGGACAGATTGAAGCCGCACGGTCCTCCGGGCTGAGCTATTCCAGAACGTTATGGCATATCATTTTGCCGCAAGCGCTCCGCCGTATGGTGCCGCCCATCGTCAGCCAGTTCATTTCCCTGCTCAAGGATACTTCTCTCGCGGTCATTATCAGTCTGCCGGAGCTGACACATAACATTCAGATTGTCGGCGGTCAAAATCAGTCCTTCGTCATTCCTGCTCTGCTGTTCGCCGCTTTCCTGTACTTCGCTGTCAATTACAGCATGTCGCTGCTTGCACGCAGGCTGGAGGTGCGTACTCATTAGCATTCATTACACATAGCTTGATCAGGGCTGCCGCCAGCCTGAACGTTCTGTCAGCACAGCATGTATTTTTTCAATCAGCCTCTTGATTACTTCTCCCTTGTAACGGTCTGACCGATGAATCAGCTCCAGCCGAACCTCGGGTACTCCCCGTGAAATAGGTACTGCACAAAGGGATGAACGGTCCAGGGATGTTGCGAGGGATTTGGTCTGGATAGTCACTGCGAGTCCCTCCTGTACCCAGCGCAGGATCGCAGGAATGGAATGGGTCTCCATCGCAGTGGTAAAGGGATACCCTCGATCACAGAAGCATTTTTCAATGTGCCTTCTACCCGGATGATCCCCTGGCTGCATAGCCCAAGGCATGTGCCTCAATTCGTCCAGTGCAATCGAAGAACGGTTGGCAAACGCATGTCCTGCCGGGACAATAAGACAGTAGCTCTCCGTCCGAAGCGGTAGCTGGACGAGCCTTTCATCCATACCTGAGTGCAGCGTAATGCCAAGGTCCATCCGGTTATCCAGCACCTGCTCCAGCAATTCAAAGGATGGGTGGATGTGCAGACTGATTTTAGGAAACAAACGATGAAAATCCATAAACATCTCTTGCAATGGTTCCTCCAGCTCCGGCAACGCGATACCGATCCGTAAGCTTCCCCGTTGCTCGGTGCGAAGCTCCTCAATGGAAGCTTTCGCCTGCTGTAGATCCTTGAGCGCATGAGCGCTGTGCTGTAGCAACAGTTTTCCAGCCTCTGTCATTTTGATCTTTTTGCCTGCACGATTAAAGAGGGTCATCCCCAGTTCTTCCTCCAACGCCTTAATTTGCAAACTGAGCGTAGGCTGGGAGATTCCGATCTTTTCAGAAGCTTTCGTAAAATGCAGTTCCTCACATACGGCTATGAAGTATTGAAGCTGGCGTATTTCCGTCTTATTTCTCTCCCTTCGAAATTCCGCAGATGGTTACATTAAAAGGCTAAAAGAAGCACGAGATCGGATCACTCCGGTTCGCGCTTCTTTTTAGATTATTGTGCTACTTCTGCTTTTTCCGCCGTCAACGTAATATTGGCAAACGTGTCTGCACCATACTCCTTGCCACGGGTAATGTCGTAATTGGCTACCCGGTTATTCAGAGCCTCCAGCGAATAGCGGAATAACGTCGGTACGATTGGAGCTTCCTCACTCATATACGCCTGCCACTGATTATATATATCTTTACGATAGTTGTCGTCAAAGGCTTTGACCGACACGCCTTCCTTCAACAGCTTATCATTTTCTTCACTCGTAAAGCGCGAATAGTTAAAGCTGGCTCCCCGTCCATACAGCCCACCAGGATCTACATCTGAACCTGTTCCCCATGCGCCGCCAAAAATATCGATGCCGGGATCATCCTTTTGCACACGATCATAGAAAGAATTGAACTCCAGTAGACGACCGTCCACCAGCTCCACATGAAGCCCGACATCCTTCCAGTTTTGCAAATAGAACTTCGCCAGTGATTCGGCTGTCGCATCCCCGCTCATCGCTGCATAATGGAGCACCAGCTCCTTACCCTTAGGGTCCTCACGGTAGCCATCTCCATTGGTATCCACATATCCTGCCTCGTCCAGCAGCTTTTTCGCTTTGTCCGGGTCATATGTGATGCCCTTCGCGTTCGTGTCATGATATCCCTTAAAGGCAGGCGGAATCAGGGACGTTGCCGGAACCCGAAGCCCGTGATAGAGCTGCTTGCCGACCTGCTCATTATTCAGCGCATAGCCGAGCGCCTGACGCAATGACTTGTTCGCCAGCTTGGCGTTCGGGTCCATAATATTTAGACTCTTGGCCTGATCGAATTTGCCCAGTTTAAAGCCTACATAGCTATAAGACAATTCCTCCTGACCGAGAAACTGTACATTTTTCGGATTGCTGGCTTCATCGTAACGGGTGGTTGGATAGCTGGCCCAGTCAATTTCTCCGCTTTTCAGCGCTTCTGTAATGACATTCGGGTTCACAACCTTCAAATGAAGGCCATCCAGCTTGGGCTCACCGTGAAAATAATCCTTGTTTTTGACAAATTCCACAGATTCACCTGTGACCATAGATTTAATTTTGAACGGCCCATAGCCAATCGGATTTTTACGGACAGGATCAGATCCAGCCATATCCTTCACGGGAATGTTCTGAAACACCTTTTTCTCCAGTGGCGTAGACCAGAGTCCCGATTTCACCGATGGATTAGGCTCCTTGAACTGAATGGTAACCTCTTTCTCATTCAACACCTTGATGCCGGAAATCGTTTTGGCCTTGCCCGCGTGATATTCCTCCATACCCACAATATTCGTCATAAAGCTATCGTAACGCGGACCCTCGTAGTCCTTGTGACCGATGACTTCATAGGAAAAGGCATAGTCCTCCGCCGTTACGGGATTACCATCTGTCCAGTTCAGCTTGGGATCAATTTTGACAGTCACCGCCTTATTGTCTGCGGAAAAGGAAATCGTCGCCGCTCCTTTATCGTCAATATTCAGATTGGAATCAATCGAAAACATAGAAGGGTAGAAAAATTGGAAGACTTCAAAATCCGGGTTTCCATCATAAAATACAGGGTTCAAAATTCCTTCAAAAGGGGTATCGGACACAAGTGCATAATTGATGACACCGCCCTTAATCGGTGCCTTATCATTCTTGACCGCCTTCGCCAGCGCTGTCGCATTCACCTGCTTGCTGTCTGATCCTGAGCCGCCTGTACCATCAGACGATTTTCCTCCATTTGAAGCGGAAGGCGCGCCGCTGCATGCGGCCAGAGAAAGCACCAAAATTGCAGATAGAACAGGCAGAATTCCTTTTTTCCAGCGTTTAACCATTGTAAGCCCCTCCTTGTCATTGTCCTTATTATGGAACTTCGATTAACCCAATCGTTGTCTGGCATCCGTGGCGCGTTTGAGCGCCTGGCCGATAAAGTTGATCGCCAGCATTAGCACCAAAATAAGTAAAGATGCAGGCAACCACATCCACCAGCTATTCTGTAATACATCCGGGTCATTGGCGTAGCTCACCAGCGTACCCAAGCTTGGCGTGGATTCTGGCAACCCAAAGCCGAGATAGGAAAGTCCAGTTTCAATCCCGATATTTCCCGCGAGGCTGAGCGTCAGATTGACGATCACGACCGAGCTGAGATTGGGCAGTACGCCAAACCAGATAATTTTCCAATTGGGTGTGCCGAGCGTTTTGGAGGCCTGCACATAGTCCAGCTCCCGCTCCGACAGTACCTTGGCTCGAATCAGACGTGCTTTTCCAATCCACAAAAAAGCGGTCATGATGAAAATAAAAGATCCTATGCCGCTCTTGGGGACAATACTGACGAATACGATCACCAGCATCAAAAACGGAAGCACCAGGATAAAATCAATGATCCGCATGATAATGTTATCAACCAAGCCGCCATAAAAACCCGCCAGCAGTCCCAGCGTCAAGCCGATGGCAGCGGATAATAGCGTAATCGTGAAGCCAATCGTGAAGGAATTGCGTGCCCCAATGACCAGCTGACCGAAAATATCTCTGCCCGCCCGGTCCGTGCCCAGCCAATGCGCCGAGCTTGGAGCCTCACGGATCGCGCCCAAATCCACCGTCGTAACTACATCCTGATTCACAAACAGAACGGATGAATAAATAAAGATCAAAAACAAAACCACAAACGCGATGGATACCAGCGCCGTTTTGTCACGCACCAGCTCGCGGCGCAGTACAGACCAGCTGGATGGTGATTTACGAATAATCTCTGGCGTGAAAACCTCCTCTACCTGTATGGACACCTTACATCCCTCCCCTTCCTCTGAAGTTGTTCGTTATTCGATCCGAATGCGAGGATCGACCTTGCTCAGGATGACATCAGACAAAAGGGTTCCCAACAATGCCAGAAAGCCGGAAATCATCACCAGCGCTGTCACGACTGAAAAATCGCGTTGGGTGATGGACTGGAGAAATAGCTGACCCAGCCCCGGATACCCAAAGATGGATTCAAGGAAAATGTTGCCCGCAATCACTCCCGTCAGGTCATAGCCCAAAAAGGCAGCAATCGGTAGCAGCGAATTTTTGAAAATATGACGGGAATAGATTTTCCCCTCAGGTACCCCTTTGGAACGCGCTGTTTTTACAAAATCCTTTAACCGTGTGTCGATGACCTCATTGCGCAAATACTGAATCGTGGCTGTCGTACTAAGCAATGCTCCTGTAACCGCTGGCAATATAAGATGGTAAGCCTTGTTGATGTAATATGCCGAGGTTCCCGGCTCCACGCCCACATCCACACTGCCGCTGGTCGGAAACCAGCCAAGCCTGAAGCCGAACACGTACAGTAGCAGCAACGCGAGTATAAATAAGGGGGTCGCAAAGCTGAGATAGGTATAACCCACCACGGTTTTGTCCAGCGGACTATGCTGATAACGACCACTAAGTACACCGAGTGGAATCGCGATCAGATACGTCAAAATCAGGATCACTACGCCCAAAAAGAACGTGTTCCCCAGACGGCTACCGATCAGATCGGTGACGCCGATTTTATGTACATATGATTTTCCCAAATCCCCATAAGCCAATCGGGCAAGCCAGTTGCCATATTGTACCCACACCGGATCATTCAGCCCTAATTTTTGCCGTTGCTCCTCCAGCGCCGCCGGATTCAAATTGGGTGTCGAGGTTATGAGTCCTGTCAGGGCATCCCCCGGCATGGCCTTCGCCAGAAAAAAGATAAGTATGCTCAAAGCAAACAGCTGAGGGATCATGATCAGCAGCCGACGCAGTATAAATTTCCACATATTTTGTCCCCCCTTTATGGTAAAGCGACTTGATGGGACGGGCTTACCGCTTTTAGCGCAAACGGCTTGCCGTTCTCATCCAGATGTTTGGGCAGCTCTGTTTTGTAGGAGGACAACAGCGTTCGCCTTTTTTGAGCATTGTCCAGCCGCTTGGCAGGATCTATATTCGGAATGGTTGCAATAAGACGCTGGGTATACAAATGCTGCGGATGCTCATAAATATCCTGTTCGCTTCCCTGTTCCACCAGACGCCCCTGGTACATAATCCCGATTTGGTCGCACATATGGCGGATAATACCGAGGTCGTGGCTGATGAATAAATACGTCAAATTAAATTCCCGCTGCACATCCTTCATAAAATTAAGCACCTGTGCCTGAACGGACACATCCAGCGCTGATACCGGCTCATCAGCAATGATCAGCTTTGGATTCAACGTGAGCGCACGTGCAATGCCGATCCGCTGTCGCTGTCCCCCGGAAAATTCATGCGGATATTTGTAGGCCGCATCGGCGTTCAAGCCGACCTTTTCCAGCAGCGTCTGAACTTTTCGGCGTTCCTCCTCACTACTCAGCTTTTCGAAATTCCGCAACGGCTCGGCGATGACATCCAGCACACGCTTACGCGGATTGAGCGAGGAATACGGGTCCTGAAAGATCATCTGAATGTCTCTCCGCAGCGGATGGAGGTTGTTACGGCTTAAGGCCGTTAGGTCATCTCCGTTAAAAAGAACTTGCCCGCTCGTCAGCTTATTTAGACCGATGATCGTCCTTCCTGTAGTCGTTTTTCCGCAGCCGGATTCTCCAACCAGCCCGTACGACTGACCCGCCTCAATGCTGATGGACACACCATCCACTGCTTTTACCTGATCGACCACACGCTGGAAGAAACCACCGCGCACCGGATAATGGACTCTCAGATCATTTAGCTCCAGCAGTGCCATGAGCAGCTTCCCCCTTTGCCTCGTCTTCAAAATGAAAATGCTGATAACATGTACAGCGGACCCAATGCCCGGGAGAAATCTCACTTAAATGGGGATGATCCTCATGCGTTTCATGCTGAATCCAGGGGATACGTGGAGCAAAGCGGCAGCTATTGCGGGGAATATCCTGCAAGGAAGGGACGATTCCTCCGATGACGTGCAACGGTTCTCCCTTGGTATGTGATCCCGGCATGGATGCGAGCAAAGAGCGCGTATACGGATGCTGGGGCTGTCGGAACAATTCAAAAACATTGGCGCTTTCCACGATTTCTCCGGCATACATGACCACCACGCGGTCCGCCACCTCTGCCACAACGCCAAGATCGTGCGTAATCAGGATAATGCCGCTTCCAGTCTCCTGTTGAAGCTGCTTGAGCAAGTCGAGAATTTGAGATTGAATGGTTACATCGAGCGCTGTAGTCGGCTCGTCTGCAATAATGAGGGCAGGACGACAAGCGATGGCAATGGCGATCATCACACGCTGCCGCATCCCCCCTGACAGCTCATGCGGATACTGGTCGTATACACGTACGGGATTCGGAATATCCACACTCTCCAGTAATTCCAGCACACGCACCTTTTTCTGCTTCGTAGAGAGGGTCGTATGATAATCGAGGTTTTCCTCAATTTGCTTACCAATGCTCATTAGCGGATTCAGTGCTGTCAGCGGGTCCTGAAAAATCATGCCGATGCCTGCTCCGCGGATTTTGTTCATTTGCCCTGTGGAGAGACGATTCAGATCCGTGCCTTTAAAAAGAATCTGTCCCTCCACGCGGGTACGCTCCAGATCGTGCAGTTGTGCTATCGAAAGCGCCAGCGCGCTTTTGCCGCAGCCGGACTCTCCGACCACAGCCAGCACTTCATTGGGATTGACCGTCAGATCCAGATGGTCAACTGCGGGGTAATATTGATCCTTAATGCGAAAAGATACCGTTAACCCTTTGATCTCCAACACCGGCTCGATACTCAATGTGTGTGCTTCCTCCGTTCTCCATGGCCTTGTCCTGCTTATGCACGCCACGCTTGATGTTAAACCTCTCATCAACATTACATACCGATTTAGTCGGAATAATTTGAATTCATCCTATCACCAGTATATGGATATATCAATTAAGATTAGACTATCATGATCATTTAAAAAACCAATGATTCAGCAGCAGCGCGACCTTTCTGGCACAAAATGTAATGAAATAACCAACCACAGGTTAATTTTCAGCGCAAAAAAAGCCGCCTGACGCCCTTAAAGGGATCAAGCGACTGGCTGGTCCAGCTCAAATTGTACTCTCTTCGCTGGTTACGAAGCCGCTCCATAGGAGCCGGACTTGAACGTTCTTGGATCGTACCATTTGTAGCCCGCTGCCGGAGCAGCCCAAGGCTCAGGCTGCGGTTCTGTAGAAGCCGCAGGCTCCTCGAACGGCAGCAGCTGTGTTGGCTGGTCCAGCGTCAGACCCGCCACATCGGACAGCTTCGTATAGTCCTGCTTCCATGCAAGCCATTGGACGGTTTGTACCAGGAAGGTGGAATCGTCGACTTCCTTGAAACCATCGTACGTCTTCTTCGACTGTCCGTTTTCCTCACGTACATATTTCGGCGTGGCATCCTCAACTGGCGAAGAATCACCGATAAATGCTGCCTTGCCCTGACCTACCTTGGCTACAGCAGCATAAGGCCCTTCAGCACGGCCCCCGCCGTTATAGACACCCTGGTCCACGGCATTGCCCCATTTTTTCGTGCCTGTAGGAATATAAGCGATTCCTTTAGCCTTGGTCGGATCCATAATCGCCAATGTAGAACCAGCATGCATGGCAATCGAACGTACACCCTTCGTAATGCCGAAGGATTGATCTGCCGCTACGATATCCGTGGCATTTACGTCACCGAGTGCATTGTAGCGAAAACGAACGCCAAAGTTCGTTGCCAGCCAGTCGGAACTGGTTAGTCCCTGCATAGCTGGTGATGCAGCTTCTTCTGTAGTCATCCCTTTGGCCGGATTGGAATAGGCTCCACGGCGGTAGCCGTTCATAACCTCGGAGGAATCCCAACGGTTTTTGTTCCGGTCTGCGTTATAGTGGTCAGAAATGAAGAAAATACTGCCTCCATTCTTCACATATTGAACCAGAGCAGCTTGCTCGGATGCCTTAAAGGCAACATTGGCTTCACCAATGATGAACACATCATATGGGCGCAGCTTGTCGTACGTTATAGCCTGCTCGCCATAGGTAAAAGGAATGGAACGGTTCAACGGGTCCACGGTAAAACCAGCATTACGCAGTCCGCTGGCAAAATCGGAAAAGGCTCCATCTATAACCCAATCCGCCGCTCCGGCTGTCTGTGCGTGCGTATTATCGAACAGCACTTTTTTGCCTTTTCCATCCGGCAATGTAGTACCAGGATCAGGTTCGCCAGGGTTCCCAGGCTCGCTTCCGCTTACCAGTTCCAGAGCGCTTGGGCTTTTCACTCCACCAAAATTGTTATAGGCACCCAGCGCACCCGTCACGCGAATTTTGCTGCCGATCAGCTCAGGATGGCCTGACAGCCCGAATGGTCCTCTATACGCGGATGTCAGTTGCACATTTAACAGATTAGATGTATTGCGTTCACTCGCCTGATCCGCAATCAGTACGTTAAAATCATTTGCAAATGGGGCAGAGAAATTAGCCGTTTTCGATCCAGTGGCATGTCCGACGACGTAGCCTTCTACCGTCACCGTACCTCCGCTGCTTTGACGCTGAAGCGCTTCCGCTACCGTCAACGCGCCCTCTGCCTTGACCTGGCCGAATGGAACGAAGAGTCCTACCAGCAGTGATACGATTGCCGCCAGATGCAGCATTCCTTTCAAGCGTGAACCTGTGAACCGAAAACCTTTTACCATACGTAAATGTCCCTCCCATTATTCCATAAATTAGCTTGTCCTCTATCAGATTAGCTATCAACCTTCTAATTCCTTCCTGATTTCATCCATAATTATGTAAAATTTAATCTTTTTTATTGAGAAGATTCCTGATTCTGTAAAATACCAACCTGTGATTGACACCGGGCATGGCATACATTACGCTTAGGAGGAATTGTTGAACGGTATACGCGAATGAAGATGACGGGAGAGCCTGTCCGGGAATCACATCCCGGCAGCACCGAAGGAGCAAGACGTCAGCACCCGGCTGGCGGATAATCTCTCAGGTCCATGTATCGTCATCTGACGCAACTCTGGAGAGAGCGCAAGCCACCCAAGGGGTAAGGCGGTATACACCGCACGAAACTCTCAGGTAACGAGGACAGAGATAAGGGAAATTTCCTTATCCTGTCCTTTTTTGTGCTTACATGCTGCGTCAGCATTAGAAACCGTCACACCCGCGCAAAGGCGCGGCAGCACCATATACTATGATATTCAAACATACAGGGGGCCACACCATGCGTTTCAAAGATGTATTTTCCATTATCGGTCCGGCTATGACCGGACCCTCCAGCTCACATACCGCTGGCGCGGTGCGGCTCGCACGTGTTGCCAGGCACTGGCTCGGTGTGCAACCTGACCGTGCCCGCATGACGCTGTACGGCTCATTTGCCGATACGTACAAGGGACACGGCACAGACCTGGCACTCATTGCCGGACTGCTGAATTACGATACAGACGACTACCGGATTCCGGATGCTGAGCAATGTGCAGAGCAGGCCGGGATGGAAGTAGAGTTCGCTGTCAGCGGACTGCCCGCCCCTCATCCGAACACGGTCCGCTTCGAGCTATGGAAGGGTGAAGATCAGCGCACGCTGCTAGGCTCCTCCATCGGCGGTGGAAACATTCATGTTCAACAGCTCAACGAATTCCGGGTCAATCTAACCGGAGAGTTGCCTACGCTGGTGCTTCTTCACTCGGATAAGCCCGGAACATTGGGCGCGGTGACTTCAGCGCTGGGCGCGGCTGACATTAACATTGCCTATATGCACGTGGATCGCAAAGGCCGGGATGGCGAAGCGCTCACTGCTATTGAAACCGATAGCCCCGCTCCGGCTGAATTAATTGCCGAGCTGCGGGCTTTGCCTCATATGTATGGAATCAAAATGATTAACTTGAAAAAAGGAGCTGAATCCGATGCGGTTTAGCCATCTGCATGAATTAGGTGCCTTGTGCGCCGAGGAATCCACTACGATTGGTCGCCTGATGATCAAGGAACAGGTACAAGAGACGAACACACCGGAGGAAGAAATCTTCCGCCAAATGGCTGATTATTATGAAGTCATGAAGGAGGCCGTTCATCGCGGACAAACACAGGACACTGTATCCCGCAGCGGATTGACAGGCGGCGACGGCAAACGCCTGGCGGAATATTTGCGTGCAGGGGAAACCTGCTCCGGCGATGCCTCGGCACTCGCCATGGCGTACGCCCTTTCCGTGTCAGAGGTCAATGCGTCCATGGGTCGCATTGTCGCCACACCCACCGCAGGCTCATGCGGGGTCATCCCCGGTGTGTTCATCAGCGCGCAGGAGCGGTTCGGCTGGGATGACGAGCATATGGTGCGCGGACTGTTCGCCGCTGGAGCGATTGGCTACGTCATCGCCAACAATTCCTTCATCTCCGGTGCGGAGGGAGGCTGTCAGGCCGAGATTGGCTCAGCCATCGGGATGGCCGCAGGGGCCATGGTCGAGCTGCGCGGCGGTACGCCAGAGCAGGCCATCCATGCAGTGGGCCTCGCGCTCAAGAACACGCTCGGCCTGATTTGCGACCCCGTCGCCGGACTCGTGGAGATTCCGTGCATCGTGCGCAACGGGCTGGGAGCCGTGACCGCGCTTGCCGCCGCGGATATGGCTCTGGCGGGTGTGCGCAGCGCCATCCCGTCTGACGAAGTCATCGACGTGATGCTAGAAGTCGGCAGCGCGATGCCGTCCAAGCACCGCGAGACAGCCAAGGGCGGCCTGGCCCAAACGCCGACCGGCAAGCGTCTGACGGAGTCGCTTACGCGCAACATACCAGCCAAGAAGGATAAGTCGTAGCTTTCAGGCGACTGCCACCCCAAATAACACATGGGGAGAGAACAGTCGCCTTATAAAAAAAGAGCAAGCATGTCGTCCTTAGACGTATGCTTGCTCTTTTTTTTACTGTACGTTCACCTGTACCTTCGTCGTTTTCCCTGCATATTTCACGGTAATCACAGCTTTACCTTTACCCTGTGCCTTAATGCTGCCGTCTTTGACCGTGGCAACAATAATTCGGGACGAGGACCAGACTGCCGGCTTGGATACATCCTTCTCCGACTCATCCTTATACGTAGCTGTAGCCGTAACCTTAGCTACCTGTCCTGCTTTCAAATTCAGCGAGACTTCGTCGGTTTGCAAATATTTAAGCGTATCGACATCCACAGGTACGGTGATATATTTCCCGCCAAACTTCGCTTGAATATTGGTTTTACCGTAGCCTACCGCGGTAACCTGGCCCTTTTTGACTGTAGCTACCTTATAATTTAACGTTTTCCATTCGGCTTGGGCCGTAACGTCCTTTTCTTTGCCATCACTGGATTTGACCACAATTGCGATGGTTTTTTGATCTCCTGATTTAAGCGATAACGCGATAGCATCCGCCTCAATCTGTTGCGCTACATCCACTTCTACTGTAAATGTAATGCTTTGCTTGCCATAAGAAGCTGTAACAGTAGCCTTACCACTGCCATTCGCTTTGATCAAGCCCTCGCTAACCTCGACCACTTTCACATTGCTGGTAGTCCAGGTGGCATCCTTGGTTACATCTGTTTTTGTACCGCTGCTCTTGATGCCTGTTACTTTCAACTGCTTCGTTTCCTGGGCACCAAGCGCAATCACGCGTGTGTCTGTTTCCAAACGGTCTACGAGACCGACTTGTACATTAATGGTCAGCTTTTTGCCATTATAAGTGGCGGTAACAGCCGCCTTACCCGCTGCTTTACCCGTAATTGTTCCTTTGGACACCGAAGCAACATCTTCCGCGCTTGAAGTCCATTCTGCATCCTGTGTCACATCTTCCTTACGACCATCCGCATACGTAGCGGTCAGAGTAGCAACATAATCCTCATCAATATCAATCGTTGCTGTTTTGGAGGACAGGGACAGGTCACCAGGCACATTCACAGATACCGTCGCTGTGACTGTTTTGCCGCCATAAGAAGCAGTGATCGTTGCCTCACCTGTTTTATAGCCCGTCACTTCACCCTTGCTGACAAAAGCAATATCTTCATTGCTGGATTTCCATTCTGCCTTATCCGTGATATCTTCTTCCGTACCTGTTACGTACGTCGCGGTTAGCTTGAGCTTCTTGGATTCCTTGGCATTCAGGCTCAACTTGTCCTCGCTCAAATCCAGATATCTGGACGTTTCCACGTCTGCCTTAATCGAAACCGTCTTATCGCCATACTTCGCGGTCACCGTAGCCGAACCCGCTCCAATCGCCATAATCGTTCCTTTGGTCACCGTCGCAATTTTTTCATCGCTTGTGGACCATGTAGCTTTATCCGTGACGTCCGTTACCGTTCCATCCGGGTACACCGCAGAAACCTGTACTTTTTTGGATTCATCCAAACGGAGAAAAATATTGGATTCGCTGGCTTTCAGCTTATTCGTTTGATCGACATCCACCGAAATGGTAGCAGACATCGTACCGTATTTACCGGTAATCGTCGCTTTACCTGCGCTGTAGCCCGTAATCGTGCCTTTCAGTACATCCGCCACGGCTGCATTGCTGGAGCTCCACTCGGCGGACTCAGTAACATCCTGCACGGTTCCATCCGGGAAGGTCGCTGTCAATTTGACCTTCTCGGTATCCTTCAGCAAAAGGGAAACCTCAGATGGACTGACATCCAAACGTTTAACCTGTTCTACCTGCACAGCAATCGTTACGGTTTGTTGACCGTATACGGCCTTAATGTTGGCTGTACCTGCTCCCTGAGCGGTAACCAATCCGTTAACTACGGTTGCTACCTTCTGGTTATCCGAGGTCCAGGTAGCATCACCCGATACCTGAGCTGTCGTGTTATCACTGTAAGTCGCTGTCAGATTGATCTGTCCTGTGCCGCTTGAACGCAAGCTCAAGCTTTGTACACTGGATGTGAGCGCCTTAACCTTTTTCGTTACATGTACCTGAACCGATTGTATCTTATCCTTATAGGTTGCAACCACAGTCGCATCCCCTTCGCCCTTACCAGAAACTGTACCGTTATATACCGTAGCAATAGCAGTATTATCACTTTTCCAATCCGTGCTTACAGTTACATTTGAAGTCGTCCCATCGGCGTAAATAGCCGTAGCCGTCAACGCAGCCGTATCTCCCTGCTGCACAGTCACCTCGTTAGAGGAAAGGACAATCTTGGAAAGCACCGGATCAGCTGCGGATGCAAACCCTGCGTATGATGTAAAACTTGAGATCAGGATGACCAACGCCAAGAAACCGGACCATCTATTCTTCAAAATCTAATTCCCTCCCATTTCGAAACTTAAAATTAAGGATTTCGCAAAATCCTTATACCTACGTTTTATGTCGACATGTGGAAAAGAATAGTTTAGGCTTTAAAGAAAATTTGGTCCTTATTAACTAGAATCGGTACTGACAAAGATTAAGCCGTTACATATAACCTCACTTTTACAAACAGCTGTAAGCTGCTGCACGAAGCCTCAAATGGTGGTATTCTTCCATATTTGGGGCCAGCTGATGCATATAAACGACCGAGAACTGCTCGCTTGGATCTATAGAAACCCAAGTACCTGCTGCTCCCGACCAGCCAAATTCTCCAATAGAGCTGTTTGCATGTCCAGCCGCTTTATCAATTAACGTGCGCACGCCCAATCCGTAACCATAACCTGTATGATATGAATTCGTAAAATCGGATAATTGGGCTGTACTCAGATGATTGGTGCGCATTAAATCAATTGTTTTTCTCCCTAAAAGCCTCACACCGTCTATCGTACCGCCATTCGACAGCATTTGTGAAAATGTGAGGTACTCTTTAACTGTCGAATATAAACCTGCCCCTCCACTTTCATATACAGCGTCCGGCTGATGATGCTCATCCAAGAAACCCTCAATTTTTTCAAGCTCTCCGGTGTCTGTCCGTTGATAAAAAGAGGCCATACGCGATTCAATATCTCCACGATAACGGTAACCTGTATTCTTCATTCCAAGCGGATCAAAAATTTCATCCTTTAGGAATTGTCCTAATAATTTTCCTGAAATGACTTCAATAAGACCTGCAACAAGATCATGTCCATATCCGTATAACCATCGTGTTCCCGGTTCAAAGGCAAGCGGAACTTCAGAAAGCGCTTTAATCTCTGCGCGCAGATCATATTTCCCCTGCTTGTCCTTTAACGCTGTAATGACCTTTTGCATAGCTTTTCCTGTATCTGAATACTCGGAAGCGTAAGGAAGACCCGCACTCATATTGAATATATGCTTAATTAAAATGGGAGTCTCCGCTTTATCCATATAGGTATGTCCGTTAGGAGCGGTTTTGAATACATACGAATTACGATATTCGGGTAAATATTCATACAAAGGCTCATTCAACAAAAATTGTCCGCGTTCATACAGCATAAGTGCAGCCGCACATACAATAACCTTTGTCATGGAAAACAAGCGATACACGGTATCTTCAGTGATTGGTTTTCGAGCTTCCAGATCAGCATATCCGTGATACCCTTCATACAACACTTGGCCATTTTGCGCAATGGCACAACCACAACCTGCTGGCCCATTCGCTATGAATTGTTGTAATAACTGATCTACCTTTTCAAAACGAGACATATTCATTCCTCCTGTTTTGCTTTCAAAAGAAACAAGCTTTCCCTCGTGCTCTAATTTCCTGTAACAACAAGCCCAACCTGAATTTCTTGTAAGCGCTTATCCCCTCGCATTTATTTTAACGGTAAAATTAGTAATTACAAAGATTATTTTCATAACCAAATGGCTTTACATTAACAGTTCTGCCACTGTTTTTTTCCAGCGATTTAACACTGCTTCCGGCTCCTTGAGTCGGACCGTAACACCTGTCACAATATCCGCATATTGGGCCGAATCTTCTCGGGCTGCGAATACCTGTGCCGCAAACCGTTCGCGTACATGCTTGGCTCCGGGCAACATCGGCAAATGCTCCAGCGACAATCGGACATAATGCGCCTTCCCGCCGATGAACACCGCGAGTGTCGCCTTCCCGGTACGAATCATGTTGCCCGTCGTAGTCGTGCCCGGCCATAGTGCCAGACGCAGATTTCCCTCATCCAGCGCTACAACCTCGCCTACGCTAATCATTGCAATATGCGGCCACTGATCCTCAGTGACCGTCAGCAGCATCATCGCTTCATGCTGCTTGTTCTCCAATGCCTTGCCGTCCAACAGCGTGAACAGCTCCTTGCCGATCCTTGGTGTCTGCATGAAGTATACTCCCCTTTACATTTGGCCTATATCTTCAAAGTACCACAATTTACATCTGGTTACGAACGACGCTGTACCCGCTCTGGAATAGGAGGGACATGGGTAGCATTCGGAATATCTTGGGGGTTCACCTTGAACGCCGATTTATACTTTGCCGGATCAGTAATGCTATCTGGTTCCGAGGTGCGCCATGTGAACATGCATACAGGACACAGCAAGACCTCCCAGGCGCCTTTAACTGGCGAACGGGTAACGACCTCCGAACGATTAGATTCACAACGGGGACAAATATGCATCTGTCAGCACTCCTTTAATCTTTCTTTATTTTCAAACATATTTAACGAAGCATGTGACTCAACTTTTTCTCCCATTCTGCTACACCAAGCGGGGAATCGAGCGGCTGGGAATAATGGCCTCTAATATCCGGTGCTATGGGTGTCGTCGCATCCAATATCATTTTGTGCGTCATACCTGCCGGATCAGAGCCGGGGTCAAGAGGTAAAATAGACAAGCCCGGCACAATGACAGCATCATGCTTCGGATGCAGCTTGGTGGATAACGCCCACATGACCTGCGGCAGATTGAACGGATCGACATCCTCATCCACCACAATCACCAGCTTGCAATACCCCAATCCATGCGGAGTCGTTAGCGCACGCATCCCCACAGCCTTCGCAAAGCCGCCATAACGGGTTTTCGTGGAAATAATAGCGACCAGCCCATGCGTATACATGGCATTAACGGCTATGATTTCATTAGGAAATGCATCCTTGAGCTGTTGAAACAACGGTACACTTGTATTCACACCGATCATATAATCCGTTTCCGTCCAAGGCATCCCGATGTACAAATGCTCAAATATAGGCTGCTTACGGTGATATACACGATTAATCTGAATGACTGGCATCGCGCGGCCGCCGGAATAGTGACCTGTAAATTCACCGAATGGACCTTCATACTCACGTTCACCCGCCAACACTTCACCTTCCAGAATAACCTCAGCTCCCCAAGGCAGATCGAGATCCGCATCCTTCGCTTTGACCACACGGTAAGGCTCACCCTGAATGGCGCCCGCCATCTCATATTCCGATTGATCGTACAGCAGCGGCGTAGAAGCAGCTGTGGTAATCACAGGCTCACATCCGAGGGCAATAGCTACCTTCAGATTTTCGCCGCGCTCCTCTGCCTGACGAATATGGATTGCAATATCATGCTGCGGTACAGGCTGGATACCCAAACGGTTTTTGCCTTTCACCTGCATCCGGTACAAGCCTACATTTTGCTTGCCATAGGTGTCGGGGTCATCCAGATCACGTGACACCAAAATCGCTTTATCCAGATAAAACCCTCCGTCTCCCTGGTTCAAACGAAACAATGGCAAAATATCAAACAAATTAATATCCTCTGTAATCTCCACTTCATGAAAAGGAGCGGTTTCTTCCCGCTTCACGGGCATTGGAAATTGTTCATAGCGTCTGGCAAACTCAAAAAACTGCTCCTTGAGCGGTGTATTTTTGGGCATTCCCATCATGAGGGCATGATTGGGCCAGGAGCCCATCACATTCATTGCAATACGAGCAGCATTATATCCATAGATATTGTTGAAAAAGAGAGCAGGCGTCTTATCACCTAAATTGTTTAACGCTCTGTTAGCTGCTGCGAGGTCTGGCTCCGGCTTTACCTCATCGCTGATCGTGAGCAGTTGCCCCTCCTTTTCCAAGGTATGCAGAAAATCGCGAAAGTCTTTATAAGCCATCTTTCATTCTCCTTCGTCTTCCGATTTCTCAATTCTGGTGCAGTCTGGAGTCAGTCTGCTTCATTCCATCCCAGCGTTTGGCTGCGGTTGTGACGATACCAAACTGGTCCAATACGCGAAAAACAATATGATCCACCAATTCCTCAATACTTGCAGGATGATTATAAAAAGCAGGCATCGGCGGCAGGATCATCACGCCCATGCGTGACAGCTCCAGCATATTTTCCAGATGAATACTGCTTAATGGTGTTTCCCTGGTCATGAGCAGCAGCTTCTTTCGCTCCTTCAGCATCACATCCGCCGATCGGGTGAGCAGGTTGTCCGCCATACCGATACGAATGGAGGCGAGCGTCTTCATGCTGCAAGGAGCGACGATCATGCCGTCTACCCGGAAGGAGCCGCTGGAAATACGCGCAGCCTGATCCTTATACGAATAAACTGCATCCGCCATGGCCTCCACTTCCTTCACCGTATAGCCTGTCTCATAGGGAATGTTCGCAATAGCCCACGGGGATAGCACCAGATGGCTCTGGGCTCCGGCCTCCCGTAATTGCTGCAATATACGGATACCGAAGATAGACCCTGTCGCTCCCGATATTCCTACAATGATTTTTTTCATATGTTCCCTCCTTCCACCCCATCGTTTTATGTTCACCAATGCATCACTGTCAAAAATTATACGCCTGTTCCTTGCACACGAAAAATATATATAATATATGTAATGCATACTTTAAAAGTATTCAAATCGAAGTGGTTGTTCAGAAATGAGGTGGAATCCCCTAATGGATATGAAGCAGCTGCATTACTTTTGCGTCATCGTGGAGGAAGGACAAATCACGAAGGCCGCCCGAATGCTTAACATGGCCCAGCCACCACTGAGCCAACAGCTAAAAAATATGGAGGATGAGCTTGGCGTAAAGCTGATTTACCGTGAAGGAAAGAAGTGGGAGGTCACCGAGGCCGGATACGCACTATACACCCGCGCCAAGCGATTATTGGCTGAAATGGAGGATACCTGTAGAGAAATTGGAGAGTTCGAAAGCAACGTAACCGGCACCCTGTCCATAGGCACTTCATCGGTCTGTATGTCTCTGATTACCGAACAACTCAGCCGCTTTCACCAGGAATATCCAGAGGTATACGTTAAAATAGGACACGGAGACACACATCATCTGGAGGAACTGCTGCATCAAAATAAAGTCGATCTGGCTCTGCTGCTGCTTCCGGTAGACGACAACTCGTACCATACGATTGAACTGGAGGGCGTCTCTTTTGTTGCGGTACTTCCGTGTGAATGGGCAGATCGTCATCCGAGTAGACAAATGACGTTACAGGAAGCAGCCAGCTATGACCTTTTGTTGGCACGCCGAACAGAAGGACACGGGCTATACGAAACCGTCATCCGCAAATTTCAGGAACACCATCTTATTCCGCGCGTCGTACTGGACTGTCCTGAAATATCGACCATTCTCGCGCTCGTATCCACAGGCATGGGGATTACCATCATTCCAGACACTCGCTTGGGACAAGAATACGGGGACAGATTTCGCACACTCTCCATTAAAGAGCCGTTCCCCTTCACACGGCCTGCCGTCGTATGGCGCAAGGATCGTTATTTATCCAATGCAGCTCGCAAATTGGTTGAACAGCTACAGGCTGGAGACACGAAAAAGACTGCTCCCGAGTAGATGCTCTACAGCTCTACTCATGAAACAGCCTTATGCTGGAGGAACTTCCATCATTCCTTCGTTGATACCGCCTTATTTGACTCCCTGATGCCGATACTCGGTCGGAGTCATTCCACATTTGCGCCGGAACACCTGTGTAAAATGCCGCATGTCCTGATAGCCAATCCGCTCGGAAATATCAGCCAGCCGAAGATGAGGATCACCGAGCAGCCGCTTCGCTTCCTCCATCCGCAAGCAAATAACGTAATCCTTGTAGCCTTGTCCGGTTTTTTGCTTGAACAACTGGCTGAAATACACCGGATTCAAAAAGACGACCGAAGCCACCTTCTCCAGCGACAATTCCTCTGTAAAATGTGTCCGAATATATTGCAACGCCACATCCACCGTATGCATGCCTTTTCGCAAACATTCTCCGGCGTCCACCGCCGCCGCTGCAATCTCCTCGGGCGTTCGTCTTAGCCGTGCCACTTCTTCGGGAATGGACGCAAAATTGTGGTGAACCCCCGAACGCGTAATTTGTAACGGTACCTTCACATAACGCTTCAAGTGGGATTCGAGCAACGTTTCCAGCCGTGCCGCCTCTGCCTCATCCCGCAGCCGTGCAATACCCAGCAGGCTATGGCGGTCGAGACTGACGACAAAGCCACTGCCGCCTGCCTCAACCAGCTCGGATAGTACATTTTCAATCATAAAATGCTCCAGGTGTGTCTGCTTGTGATCAGGTTCCATACGAACCATGAAGAGATGAAACTCCGGATAGTTTTCCACAAACGGCTGTATATCGAGCTTCCCAGTATCCAGTCCGAGTGCATAGCGTTGAAAAACAGCTTCACGCAAATAGACCATATTGGACTTGAGAAGCTTGCCCTCGTTCGCCTGCTGTGAAGCGACAAGTGCTTCGGCTGCCAGCATTTCAATGCATTCCAGCAGCTTTTTTTTGCCGATCGGCTTTAACAGGTAGTCTTTGGCACCCAGCTTTACTGCTCTTTGTGCATATTGGAAGTCGGAATGGGCCGAAATAACAACCCACTGCAGATGAGGATGCTTTCGCTTGGAAATGCGCATGAATTCCAGACCATCCATACCGGGCATCAGGATATCGGTCAATACAATATCCACGGGATGCTCCGCCAGAATGCCTGCTGCTTCCTCGGTGGAAGCAGCGAGATGAATGCCGCAGGCTGGCAGAGCCTGGCCAATGGTGCGCCGAATCCCCTGCCGAATCATACTTTCATCGTCAGCTATCAGAATATTCATGTTTCTCCTCCTTCTGTGGCAGAGGCACACTTACAGTGGCTGTCGTTCCGGCCCCAGGTACGCTGGAGATCCGTAGGCCGTACTCTTCTCCGAACATGTGCCGTAGCCGTAAATTTAGATTTTGCAGGCCGATGCCTCCCGCCTGCCCGCTGCCCGTCTGCTTGCCGGGTTCTGCCAAAGCAACCTGAACCACCTCCCATCGTTCGTACTCCATCCCTGCGCCGTTATCCATAATATGCAGGCTTAAAACACCGTCATATTCCTCTGCCCTGACGAGCAGCTTGCCGCCTGTATTTGCATGAAGAGGCTCCAGTCCGTGCTTGACCGCATTTTCAATCAACGGCTGTAAGGTCATTTTCGGCAAGCGGATATCCATCCAGCGCTCATCAATACTGATGTCTACGGATACCCTGCCTTCCAGCCGTGCTTGAATAATCGTGAGGTAATGCCCGATCTGCTCCACTTCTTCGCGCAGGCTGACATCGGTCCCTTCCTCCCAATGACTGCTGTAGCGGAACATATGGGATAAGGAAAGCACCACTTCCCCGAGCTGGTCCTGCCCCTTTTCATCCAGCATCCAATAGATCATATCCAGCGTATTATACAGAAAATGCGGATTGACCTGCGTCTGGAGCGCGTGCAGCTCGGCATTTTTTTCACTGACCGATGATATGCGAACCAGCTCGATCAGTTCGGCAATCCGTCTTACCATATGGTTGAAGGATGTCGCCAATTGGTTGATTTCCTCATACGATTCAATCTCCAACGTATGGCGGAAATTCCCCGTCTCTACCCGTTTCATTTCCCGAATGACCCGCTTCAGCGGAAGCGAAATACGTCTGGAGACGATGGACGCAATCAGCGCGGATAAAATAATGAGTACAGGCACCACGATGAGCAAATACCTTTGATTTTGCACCAGCTCCACGTTCAAATCCCCGCTGGGTGTCACACTAATGACCGACCAATCGGCAAACGGCAACTTGGAAGCGATTACAACCTTCTCATTACTCCGATTTACAATGACATCATCCTCAGGTACCTGCTGCTCCAGACTTTGCAGATCCGGTGGCGGTTCAGAGGAAGTAGCCGACACAATCCGATTTTCATTGCCTACCAGATATACCTGACTATTGGTACCCAGCCGTAAATTGTGGAGGGCGGACAGAACCGAGCGCGGTTCAGCTTCAAACAGGACGATACCAATCGGCTTATGCTCATCCAGATCATAGAGCTGGCGCCCGAACGCAAACACCGGTCTGGTTTCCACCTGGTCAATGACAGAGTGAGGATAAACGCCCAGCCATGCGATTTTGCCCGCTGACTTTCGAATTTCCTTATACCATTCAGTGTGTTCGTAATCGGTATCAATAACATTCATATAATTACCGTAGTTGTATACCTTGCCTGTGTCTGTGATGACATGAATGCCTATCAGGTCCTCCCGCGAATAATAGATAGCTCCCAGAATATTGGTAATTGTACGTTCATTGATGTAATTGACGGCGGGTAAATCACTGGTATCCGTCGTTAGCAGACGAACCAAATCCATATTGTTGCTGATCGATTTGGACAGACTGTTATAGCTGCTGAGCAGTAATTCGAACAGTCCTGCCGTTTGGGAAACATTTTTACGAGCCAGCTCACTGACCTTATCATGGAACTGCACTGTAGTACGGTTATAAAATAACAAACTGATCGCCAGCACAATACCGGACATGCTCAACAGGAATAGAATAAACAAGCGGTGGTGAATAGACTGAAAACGGCGCATCATACCTCCGTGCGCTCCTTTCGAATCGCTCGCCTACCCTTTAACCGCCCCCGCTACCATGCCCTTGGTAATCTTTTCGGACAGGACAAAATAAATAATAATGACCGGTAAGGCCCCCATGACCAGAAAAGCGCCAATATTGCCGTAATTCACAGAATACTGACTGACGAATGTATAGACGCCGAAAGGGAGTGTTTTGAGCTTCTCTGACGAGATAAAGGTGGCAGCCATAATGTATTCATTCCAGATATTAATAAAGGTCAAAATACACACCGTCATCATCGGCGGAATCGAGATGGGTAAGATCACACTGCGAAAAATACGATAAATGCTCGCCCCATCAATGTAAGCGGATTCTTCAATCTCGTGGGGAATGGACCGCATAAAGCCGGACAGGATGAAAACCGCAATCGGTGTCTGAAAAGCAATGTAGGGTAAAATTAGCGAGAAATACGTGTTGAGAATGTTGATGTTTTTGAACATCACCATCAGCGGCAGCAACGTTGCCTGCATCGGAATCATCATTCCGATCAGAAACAAGGTCAGCACAGCAGCCCCAAAGCGCCAGCGGAAACGCGTAATCGCATAAGCAGTCATCGAGCTTAACAAAATGACGAATAGCATCGTAACTCCGGTCACCAGCACACTGTTTCCCAAATAGCGCAAGTAGCTCCCTGATTCATAAGCTTCCTGATAGTTGTGCCACTGGGGCACTTGAGGGAGTGCAAAGAAGCTTGCGCTCAAAATCTCTTCATTCGTCTTCAACGAATAGGTCAGCAGCCAGAAGAGTGGGTACAGCTGCGTGACGATCAAGACCGCCAGCAAGGAAAAGACCCATGTTTTTTTCATGGTGTTCACAGCTTCATCCCCCTTAGCTTACCTTATTTTCGATTCGTTTGAAAACAAAATTTATCACAATTGTAAATGACAAACAGATAATCACGAGAAACGAAGCCAATGCGCTCCCATATCCATATTTCATGGACAAAAAGGACATGTTGTACATATACGTGGACACCGTATCCGTTGCATGAGCAGGCCCTCCACCCGTCATCACCCAGATCAGATCGAACGATTGCAGAGAACCAATAAAGGCCAATACAATTGATATTTTGAAAATAGGCACAATGAGCGGTAGCGTAATATACCGGTCTGCTTTAAAACCCTCAGCTCCATCCATTTTGGCTGCCTCGTACAACTCATTCGGAATATTTTGCACCCCGGTAAACTGAATCAGCAAATGATAGCCAAAATACTGCCACAACGACACAAAATAGAGAGCGTACATGGCAATCTGCGGTTCTGTCAGCCATGAGCGTGTCCAGCTTTCCAGCCCGACCGACATCAAAATACCGTTCAGCATCCCACCCATTGAGGCCGGATTATAGATCGTCTTCCACAGCTGCCCGATAATAACCACCGACAGAATGACTGGCAGAAAATACATCGTAACCAGCGTATTCGCCTTACGCACATAGCGATTAAGCAAAATAGCCAGCAGCAGACAGAACGGAATTTCCAGCATGGAAAACAAAGCGAACATCATCGTCCGCTTCACAGACGGCCAGAACACCGGATCGGCTGTAAATATTCGCTCGAAATTCGCCAGCCCTACAAACTTCGCCTCAGATATTCCGTTCCAATCCAGTAGTCCACAGTACACCGACACCAGAATCGGAACAAACACCATACAGGTGTACAGCAGCAGGCAGGGCAGCACGAAAACGGCAATGGTGCGTGCCGGCACCTTCAGTACATTCATGCTCCAATCCCCTTTTGTGTTTTTTCTGAACATCTTCTAAGAATGGGCAGCTCATGGTTATCCCAAATCAGGGAAGGAACTAATGCGCCCCTCCCCTGTTAAGCTGAAACTATTTGTTCGCTTCAAAAGCGCTCTGATGCTCCTTGGCAACTTGTGCGGAGTCTTCTTTTTGCACGAACAGGTTTTGAATACTGCTCAGATGCGCCTGCGCGATAGCTGGATTCATCGTATTATCAAATGCGAGGTCGCCGCCTTTCACATTTTTGAACAGCTCATTGAGGCTAATTGCCAGCTCGGAGTAGCCCGCCTCCTTCAGATCGCCTTTCATTTTCTGGCCGCTGCCAATCGCATTTTTCAGATCAAACTGAATCTTGGGCATCTCTGTAATAAAATAGTGCAGAAAATCCTTCGTCTCCTGCAAATGCTCACTGTTCGCCGATACTGCAAACGCACTGCCCGGCGCAATCACATACTCATTCACATCTCCCTTGCCATTCACCGTAGGAAATTGGAACGCGCCCACTTTGCCTGCTACCGAAGAAGCATCAATAGACCCTGTTTCCCATGTGCCCATGATATACATAGCGGCTTTTCCTGTTTTAAAAATATTGCCGCCCGCATTATAGTCAATGGATGTAGCTCCATCCGGGAAAGCCCCTGCCTGCACCAGTTCCTGAAATGCATCCACTGCTTCCACAAAGGCCGGATCATTAAACGTCTTTTTGCCGTCCAGCACATCCTTGAGGAAATTCGGCCCTTCATTCGTACGCAGCAAAATATTCATGAAAAGGAGTGATCCGGTCCACGAATCCTTTTCCCCAATCGCAATCGGGGTAATCCCCTTTGCCTTCAGCGCCTTAACCGCCGTTATCAGCTCATCAAAGGTGGTCGGCAGCTTTTGAATTCCCGCCTGCGTGAACAGCTCTTTATTGTAAAACACTACTTCTATATTGTTGCCGTCGGGAAAAGCATAAAGCTTATCATCAAAACTATAATAATTGAGCAGTCCATCCTGAAATGTATCTTTCAACCCATCTTTATCCGCCACATCGTTCAGAGGAGCCAGCAGCCCGGCATCTACGAAGGGCTTCATCTGTGCGGCCGGGTTTACAATCGTAATATCCGGAACTTCCTTCGCCGCCGCCTGTGTTTTCAGCTTTAGCTTTTGTTGATCTGTATTCAGCGAATCCAGCTCAATTTTGACATTCGGATGATTCTGCTCATATTGACTTACAATTTGCTTTATCATTTTGTATGAAGGAGTGCTAGGATCAGGATTAATGTTCTGGAAGGTGATCGTCACTTCTTTACTTGCAATGTCTCCACCCTTGCTGCCCGAGTTTCCCGGACTTGCGCTCTGTCCGTTATTACAAGCTGTCAGCGTCAATGCCAAGGCGCTCGCCATCAAAATAGCAAACGCTTTCATTTTTGTTATGCCCATTATCTTTTTCCTCCTCTTGTTGAAGCATTGCGCGAATTGTCTCCCGTCTGTGAACACTCAATGCCCGCTTGTTTTTTTCATTATGTTCTATAGAAAAGAAGTGAACAATGTGTGAACTTAAGGAGAAG
Source organism: Paenibacillus sp. RC73 (assembly GCF_044908085.1). Taxonomy (NCBI): domain Bacteria; kingdom Bacillati; phylum Bacillota; class Bacilli; order Caryophanales; family Paenibacillaceae; genus Paenibacillus; species Paenibacillus sp. RC73. The sequence continues at coordinate 6,182 of NZ_JBIYCV010000013.1, read as the reverse complement.
GGTTTGTTTTTTCAAGCCCTCATTCGTGCGCTTCAAAATTCATTCATATCATAACTTGCAATTTATCTCGAACACAGGCATAATATGAATAAGCTCATTCTTTGATAATGATTCTCATTATTAAAAGGGAAATATACATGGACTCCAAAGGAGGCAGGACCGCAGTGAAAGAAGCTTTTAGTAGAACCTCCCTGCATATTGATGATTATTTGGATCTTCTCAATCTTGCGGTACAAGTCGGAGATATAAAGTGGCAAAAGGAAATTACACGTAAACTTCAAGCCTTAAGTGTCCTCCAGACAGAACAGGTTGAAATAGATCAATAATCGTCTCCCCAGCTAATTGACCGCTATACGGCGTTGATTAGCTTTTTTTGTGTTATAAATGTGATCATTTTACATAAATCCCAAGAGCGATTTCAAATCAGCAATATAAAGATCGAAATGGTTTATTTCGTCTATATATAGTACTTTTAAGCGTTCGGAATCGAATTATGCAAAATGCTGATGTATAAGTGCAGGTTGTCAGAAAACGTAAATCAAGGCGGGTCCTCAGGGACTCCGCCTTATTTATGTTCATATTTTTTAGAGTCGGCAAATTTCATGCGCACATTGGCCGTATGAAGGGCAGCAGCACATCATGCGCAGCACCTTGAGATCATGAATGACTATTTTGCCATCCCGCGTATCAAGCGTCCCCTGCTCCTTCAACGAGCTTAGCATCCGATTCACACTCTCCCGCGTCGCTCCAATCATTTCGCCCAGCTCGGAGTGGCTCAGCTTCATATTCAGTAAAATGCCATCCTTCACTGCTACACCGCATGTGTTACTCGCCCGGATTAGCGTAGAGGCCAATGCACCTGTTTTACCATACAGCAGCAAATCCCGAAACCGCGATTGCATAATCCGTTGCTTCATAGCCATCCACTGAATGAATTGAAGCCCCATCGCTCCATTTTTGGACAGAAGCGATTCCAGGTCCTGAACACGCACGACGCCCAGCTCACAGGCATCGGCTGTTTCTGCAGTGCAGCTATACTCTTCTCCATCTATCCCGCTGAACTCCCCAATCAAGTCGCCTTGATGCTGAATGGTCAAAATCAATTCTTTTCCGTCTTCTGTCGACTTGCGAAGCTTAACATGGCCCGAATGTATATAATATAGCTGCTCCGATTCTTCGCCCTCTCTAAAAAGCGTAATACCCGCCTTTACCTTTTTCCAGGACATGATATCCTTCAGCAGCCCAAAATGTTCCTCAGTCAAAAAAAGCTGAATTCCCGTGCGTTCCACTTCATCCCCAAACCGTTCCGTACAAGTGGCTTGCATGTTAGTGTCCTCCTCGTGTTTACCTGATATCTATATCATAATGTTTTGACGCATCAGTTGTTATCAGGAGAACACCTGATTTTACACCTTCCTACTCCCTGATTCGCTGTGATAAATATCACTCCTGCCATCAAGCAGAGCCTAATTTAACGGCTTTCCTCCTACTCCTTGCCCCGCATGTTCAAAAGTCAGTGTTTCCTGCACCTATAGATCAGGGGGTTCCCTGACTTACTTTTGTAACTGCCGGGACTACAATAAGTTAGAGCTACAGTTTTGTTACGGAAAAGGATGTGTCTTCTATGCTAGAAATAACGGATGAAATGCGCAAAACACTGGATCAGTTGAGAGATCGTATCTATGGGGATCTCACAGCACTTGCGCTCATGTCCAAGCCGGGCGGCAGGTTGCAATGGTATTATGCCTCTGGCAGCCGTAGCGAACGCTATCGGCGTATTTCTTTTAAGGTAGGACATGGTATTGCCGGGATGGCTGTTCGTCTGGGGCGTACCGTGACCGTAAGTGCTATGCTCTCCGGCAGCATCCGTTTACGTCAGGAATGTGCGCTGATGCTGGCGGAGCAGCTTCACTCTGCTGTGGCTATTCCCTTTTCCAGCACAGGGGATCTGCCGAACGGTGTATTGCTTCTCGGTAATCGTGATGTGAGAGTGTTCACCGATTCCGACGTCGCAGGGGCCACACAAGTCGCCGAGCAGCTTGGTCAGCTATGTGCCCACACTCTTACTCTATAAGATTAATGGCATTTTTATAGAAAATGAGACGGATATATATTACGAAATATAATTGTATCTAACTGTTTATGTTGATTGGAATCCCTTAAATTTGCTATGATGATGACAAAACGTACGGTTCTACCGTTCGAGGGGATGACAAATTGATTCGTATACTTGTAGTGGATGATCATGTTGTCGTACGTTCCGGCCTCATGGCCCTATTGGACGGCAAACACGGTATTAAGGTGGTAGGAGATGCAGCGGACGGGGATGAAGCGATTCGCAAGGCGATAGAGTTACAGCCCAATGTTGTACTCATGGATTTTAGTATGCCGCCTGGCAAAGACGGTCTTACGGCAACCACTGAATTGAAAAAACAGTTGCCCGATACGGAAGTGCTTATTTTAACGATGCATGACGATGAAGAATATCTGTTCCGGGCCATTCAGGCCGGAGCTTCCGGATATATTTTAAAAAGCGCACCTCACGAGGAATTACTTGCTGCCATTCAGTCTGTGGCCGAAGGTAGCGCCTATCTGTACCCGAATGCAACCAAACGGCTAATGAGTGAATATCTGGATAAGATCAAAAAGGAAGGCATAGCCGGCCCGTATGAGTCCCTTTCTGAACGTGAAAAGGAAATCCTTTCGTGGGTAGCCAAGGGATATGCAAACAAGGAAATTGCCGAGCGTCTGGTGATCAGCGTCAAAACTGTTGAGTCCCACAAAAGTAACCTGATGGAGAAGCTTAACCTGAAAACACGGCCCGAGCTGGTCAAATTTGCACTAAAAAAGGGGCTGCTGCATTATGAATGAACCTTCTAATCCTTTGCTCCAGCATGCTTTTGGCGAGTCAGCCGATAAGCTGCTGGATAATTTGGAAGCGCATATACCCGAATCCCCTTTTCTCCATGCACTGCGTAACTCACTTCACCAGCTATCCAATCTGAAATTTGCGTTGGATACGTCCTCTATCGTTGCTTTGACCGATCACCGGGGCATTATTCAGTACGTCAACGACAAGTTCTGCGAGATTTCGCAATACAGTCGTGAAGAGCTGATCGGTCGGGATCATCGCCTCATTAATTCGGGCTATCATACCCCTGCCTTTATGAAAAACCTGTGGACCACAATTCGTTCAGGCGAGGTATGGCAGGGAGAGATACGTAATCGAGCCAAAGACAACACCTACTATTGGGTGAATACCACCATCGTTCCGTTCATGGACGAAGAAGGTAAGCCCTATCAGTATTTGGCGATCCGTAATGAGGTAACCAAACTAAAAAAAGTAGAGGCTGAGCTTCAGACGATGATGACGCAAGTGATGCAAATACAGGAGGAAGAGCGCAAGCGTTTCTCAAGAGAGCTTCACGATGGAATTGGGCAAAGCTTGTTTGCGCTGATTATTCAACTGGATAGCCAGCTTGCTGAACAGCCTAGTCCTGCTCTGGAAAAGCTGCGTTCACAGGTGACTGACATTATTAAGGATGTCCGTGGACTGGCATGGGAACTTCGTCCGTCGGTTCTGGATGATTTGGGCGTCGTACCGGCCATACGAACCTATATTGAAAACTATTGTTCTCATTACGGAATTGAGGTACATTTTCAATGTAATTTACGTAAACGCCTTGATATCCGCAAAGAAATAGCGATTTATCGGATTGTACAGGAAGCCTTGACGAATGTAGCCAAGTATGCGGACGTAGCAGAGGCACATGTCAACGTAGAGGATCAGAGTGAGACTATACAAGTGACTATTTGGGATGAAGGTATTGGATTCTCCGAGCAATCCCAAGGGGAGGGCGTGGGACTGTTCAGCATGGAGGAACGAGCCAGAGGCGTAGGAGGATGGATGAGCGTAACCTCTTCACCAGAACAGGGGACCTCCATCCAACTGACCATTCCTGTGTAAAGATACAACAGCATAAATAAAAAAAGAGAGAGCGCTGTCCCCAGACAGGCTCTCTTTATTTATAAGGTGTCACCACTGAGGCAACAAGAATCCGCTATAGCAAAAAGCGGGTGATGGGAATCGAACCCACGCTATCAGCTTGGAAGGCTGAAGTTCTACCATTGAACTACACCCGCAAATCAGTATCGGGATGACACGATTTGAACATGCGACCCCCTGGTCCCAAACCAGGTGCTCTACCAAGCTGAGCTACATCCCGATATTATACATTTTTTAAGAAAATGGCGCGCCCTGAGAGATTCGAACTCCCGGCCTTTTGATTCGTAGTCAAACGCTCTATCCAGCTGAGCTAAGGGCGCATAATATAATCCATAATGAGCAGTAAAGGCGCCACCCAGATTTGAACTGGGGAGTGAAGCTTTTGCAGAGCTTTGCCTTACCACTTGGCTATGGCGCCGAATGGATAATGGAGCGGACGACGGGAATCGAACCCGCGACCCTCGCCTTGGCAAGGCGATGCTCTACCGCTGAGCCACGTCCGCAAAATATGGTGCGGTCGAGAGGACTCGAACCTCCACGGGGGTTAGCCCACACGGACCTGAACCGTGCGCGTCTGCCAATTCCGCCACGACCGCAAAATAAACAAAAATGGTGAGCCATGAAGGATTCGAACCTTCGACACCCTGATTAAAAGTCAGGTGCTCTACCAGCTGAGCTAATGGCTCTTAATGGCTGGGGATATAGGATTTGAACCTATGCATGACGGAGTCAAAGTCCGTTGCCTTACCGCTTGGCTAATCCCCATTAAATGAAAATAAAGGGCGGCCGATGGGGCTTGAACCCACGAATGCCGGAGTCACAGTCCGGTGCGTTAACCACTTCGCCACGACCGCCATAATGATTATGAAAAGACTGGTGGAGGATGATGGATTCGAACCACCGAACCCGTAAGGGAGCAGATTTACAGTCTGATGCGTTTGGCCACTTCGCTAATCCTCCAAAATGGTGCCGGCGAGAGGACTTGAACCCCCAACCTACTGATTACAAGTCAGTTGCTCTACCAGTTGAGCTACACCGGCACATTACTCATTCCCACTTGAAAGGTGGCTCGGGACGGAATCGAACCGCCGACACGAGGATTTTCAGTCCTCTGCTCTACCGACTGAGCTACCGAGCCATATGTTGTTTTATAGCTGTAATATACAAACCCACATTATATGTAGAATACACAAAAATGCCAGTTATATATTTCATAAAATGGCGGAACTGACGGGATTCGAACCCGCGATCTCCTGCGTGACAGGCAGGCATGTTAGGCCTCTACACCACAGTTCCATAGATAATCCTAAGGAAAATCAATTGCGGGGACAGGATTTGAACCTGTGACCTTCGGGTTATGAGCCCGACGAGCTACCGAACTGCTCCACCCCGCGACATTAAAAGGGAATACTTGTATAACATAAATGGTGGAGGCTGAGGGGTTCGAACCCCCGACCCTCTGCTTGTAAGGCAGATGCTCTCCCAGCTGAGCTAAGCCTCCATACTATGACCCGTAGGGGAATCGAACCCCTGTTACCTCCGTGAAAGGGAGGTGTCTTAACCGCTTGACCAACGGGCCTTACAAAAGAATCCTTGAAATTTTCAAACTTTATGACGGAGAGAGGGATTCAAACCCTTGCACCACTTTCGCAGTCTAACCCCTTATATCCACTTGGGTATCTCTCTAACAAGCAACATATGGATTAAACCCTACCTAACTGGAATGGATTGTAGTCCTCAACCAGCTACGCCGCCACCTTATATATAAAATTGAAAAATATTCAAGATTTGGCTCCCCGAACAGGACTCGAACCTGTGACAACTCGATTAACAGTCGAGTGCTCTACCAACTGAGCTATCAGGGAATATTGGTGGAGCCAAGCGGGATCGAACCGCTGACCTCCTGCGTGCAAGGCAGGCGCTCTCCCAGCTGAGCTATGGCCCCAGTCATTTTGTGTTAATCAAGAAGTGGTGGGCCTTAGTGGACTCGAACCACCGACCTCACCCTTATCAGGGGTGCGCTCTAACCAGCTGAGCTAAAGGCCCTAATATGTATGTCTTCATTATCCTCTAAAGGGACATTGCTTGGCGACGTCCTACTCTCCCAGGACCCTGCGGTCCAAGTACCATCGGCGCTGGAGGGCTTAACGGTCGTGTTCGGGATGGGTACGTGTGG
>NZ_JBIYCV010000012.1:0-132092 GCF_044908085.1 Paenibacillus sp. RC73 | reverse complement strand
ATACTGGACTAACGAAACCATAGGCTGAAACGATCAATAGGCTAGAGAATATTTGTGGAGTGCATGACGGGAAGAATCAATCGAATCCCGTCTTTAACTCCTTCCATATAGATGGATTGTTTGTCCTGACTTAGCTGATAACCTATGGCTTCTTCCCATTCGGATAGCAGTTGCTGAATATCCTTGTTTTGATTCATTTTGAATTGAGCCATTTGAGTGAATAGATTGTTGTCCTCTGATGAACATGAAGCTTGTTGTTCACTAGCTAGTTCTAATTGATAAAAACGTTGACGTAATGCTTCGAGAAACCAATCTGGCCAATCTGACATGACACATTTCCCTCCCGTGGTTGAAGTGTGTGTATGTTAACTCTGATGGGGAGGGATGGCAAGTCATTGTTTTGTGTAAAAAGGCTCACTCCTAACTCATGATCCAAGTTGGAATAAGCCTTTAAAAGTTTAAGAATTTTCATAATCAAGTTATTAGGGGAGTTTGGCTATATCATTTTACTGGAAATGGGGCTTGGAGGTAGTACTTTTAGAAGAACGGCAATGGAAGGTTAACTGTATATATATAGGCATTTTATAAAACGAAATATGAAAAAATAGAGATTAATATGCAACTTGTTTTGTAACATTTTGTTGCATATTGGAATATATATAGTTAATTTGGACGATATGAATTCAATATGATAATAATTTACAATAAGGACATAAAATATTAATAGGAGGTTTGAAATGAAAAATAAGTTAAAGAAAATGATCTCATCAGTTGTGGTAGTTGCTCTTGTTGTAACAAGCACCGCTTTTGTAAGCCCTGCTTCTGCAAGCCCTAAAGCCCTTACAGATTCAAATACTAGTAAGTATGATGTTGTGGTGGGAGGAAAAACAATTGCTATAAGAACAGTTGATATCTCAACGTATCGAGAAGTTACAGAAGATACTATAAATACTAAAGTCATTTCGAAGGAACATTTTGATTTTTTGCCATCTGCATCTATAGAACAAAAAGAAGCCTTTAAAGATTCTGAAAATTCCTTTGATATTAAAATCAAGGGAGATGAATATTACATTGATGGTGAAAAATTAACAGAGGAAGAGTTGAAACAACCGATTACTCAAGAAAGTTTAGATACCCCGCAATCATTTAGTGCACCTCAATCTATTATTCTTGCAGCAGCAAATGATTCAGGTGGTATACCTGAAATAAGTCATTATTATGGTAACTATAAAACATATAACTTTTTTAGTTATAATGATTTCAAAATATGGACTAGTTGGGGACCAGATGGAAGCCATGTTTCCAAAACAAATGTCTCTATCTCAGGCCCGTATACATCCCTGGCTATAAGTAACATAAACGCGTTTGCTACTTCTCACGCCAGTATGAAATATAATTTGGCTCAAACTTTGATTGCTCTTGGTGTAGCGGCTGTTACATGGGAAACAGTAGTGGGATTAGTCGGTTCTGGACTTGTTGGAGCGGCATCGGCCGCTGGTGTAGTTAATGATCGTTCACAAGCTAGATCTAGTCTTAAGCAAGCATATAACTATATTCAACGTATGTAATTTTCGAATGAAGAGTAATAAAATTAGCAAAGGTGATATTAAACCTTTGCTAATTTTATTTTAAAGGGGGACATGCAAATATGATTTTCGTTATCATCTCAATAGTATCTTTCTTGCTACTATTTTTTCTGATTTATAGAATTTTTAAATATAAGATAAGGAAATATAACCGTGAGAATTTTGGGTTATCATTGGCAATGCTTCTTATTCTACTAGGAAGAATATATACCAATATAGGAGAATTTAATTTAAAATCTTTGTTAATAGGGTATACATTCTTGTTCTCTGTTTTATTATTAATTTTTTTATTTGGTATGATTCGTAAGAAAAACAGTAAACAATAATGGAAATTGACCGTTTTTATGGGCCGCTGATGATAACCTATTAATGCGTTGGTGGAGAAGATAACCGTTCTCTCACCAACGCATTTTGTATTTACTTTGAAAAGTGGAATGAGCATAGATGAAATATTGGACTAAAAAAATCATAGACTAAAGTAACCAAAAGCTAACGAGTAACTGTGGGTTGTACGACGGGAAGAATTAATCCAATCCCGTCTTTTACTCCTTCCATATAGATAGATTGCTTATCCTGACTTAGCTGATAACCTATGGCTTCTTCCCATTCGGATAGCAGTTGCTGAATATCTTCGTTTTGGTTGGTTTTGAATTGATCCATTTGAGTAAATAGATGTTCATCCTCTGATAAATTTGAAGCCTGTTGTTCACTAACAAGTTCTAATTGATAAAAACGTTGGCGTAATGCTTCCTGAAACCAATCTGGCCAATCTGACATAACACATTTCCCTCCCGCTGTTTGAGTGTGTGTATGTTAACTCTGATGGGGAGGGATGGCAAGTCATTTTGTTTTTGAGTGTGGAAAAAAGCTCATCCCTACTCATGATTCAAGTTGGAATAAGCTTTTGAAATTTTAATATTAAGGTACACATAAACCTATTCAATTTCTATGTTACAGAATTTTAGATAATTTTGTACCATCAAACTTGTGACCCCATCCTCTATTTTCTTCTATAGAAAATTTTAGGAATGGATCGATGCTTGGCAATGGAAAGTTGTAATCTATCATGAACTTAATAATTCTCTCCAAAGATTTCAAACTGCTTTCGCCGTATCCTTCGATTACAGTATAAGTATGACTGATACCAAGATCATAAATTTCTCGTAGTAAGGCATCCACTGATCCATCAATATTTTGATATAAGCTATACAAATATATGAATTCATCTTTACTCAGCCGCTCAAACTCTTCCTCCTCATATGTTTTAAACTCCGTTAAATTCTCAGGGATTAATTCAACAACTATATCATTCCAATCATCTAAGTATTGGATACTAGTGAATTCCCATAAATAATTCAAAACGATTCTCCAATCATTAACATCATATTTCAAGGCTATTATAGCGTTCTCAAAACAGCTAACTCCATATGCAACTCTACCTCTCATTGAAATATGCTTAAATTTTTCCATATCCATTATCACTAGTCTCCTTTATACCACCCGGTTAGTGCGTCAGCAACATTTCCTTTAAAAGTAAATGTACAGTTTTCGCAAGCTATTTTTGCTGATCCAAACTCGTTTGGCGTTGTTTTAATAGTGTATATATATAAATCATTCACATTAGCCTTTTGGTTTAGCGCTTGATTCACTGCATCTACTTCTGCACAATTTCCTACTGCATATTCATTAAGAGAATCTTTTGGTAATAATCCTGGTTTGTCTTTGCTTCCAAATAAAATTGTATTCTTCTTATCTCCACTAAGCTGTATACCTTTATTCATTCCATAATAATATTTTCCTGTTCTTGCGTCATAGGCAACAGCAGCTGTATTGAAATTATCCATTTTTCTTTTTGAAGGAGCAAGCTTTTTCTGCATACTTGACCATTCAGTTGCAGCATCAAGTAATTTTTTATCAGAAGGTAACTTAGGCTTACCACTAGCTGTTCCCTCAGTTTTCGGTGCTTCAATAGGTTTGGAAGGAGCAGGCTTTCCGATTGGCGGTTCTTTAACGGTAGACTTTGGAACTTTAATTGATTTAGAAGGTATCTTTATATTCCCACCAAATTTAGCACCGTATAAACTTCCTACCATCTGAAATTCAGAAAATACGCTACTTACAATAATCGCATTTGCCTGCCATTTTGGTATTTCTTCGCCTGTCCAATAGTTCTTTCCTTCTTTAGCTGCTTTAATCTGTTCTACGAAAATATCCACATTTTCTGGTTCGTGATGTAATTTGATTTCTCCATTTTTGATAGCTTCGTTATAGGCGAGAGTGGCTTGGGCAGCTTTCTGATCGGTAACCCCATTTTTGCTGAGAACCCACATAGTTCCTACTATTTTTTTATCATACTCATCAAAATTATAGGATACTTTGGCTTTTTCAGCTGCCATGTAGCTATCGTGCTTGTCCTTCCAACGTTGTCTCAGATCTACAGGAATCTGCTGATAGGCATGAGCCATAGCATTTGATTCTTTCAGTAGGTTCTGCACCAGCTCCAGTGGGCCGCCGGAATTAGCTATATGACGCGCACTTGTATATGCTTTTCCTAAGATCCACTTGCTATAGTAAGCTTGTCTCGCTTGCTCATGCTCATATTGACTGATTAGTCCTTGGAGTGCTAAGCCAGCCAAGTGTTTGAGCGGGTGCAACCCCGTTTCTTTACTGCCTCCAACCGTGGGCGTTCCTTTACTACGAATAGGGATGGCTCCAGTTGCTTGTAACACCGTTGCTGCTACTTTACCTGCTGGCCCACCAACAGCATTCAACATCACACTGGCTACGTTCCCAACTACGGGAATGGAACCTAACAGCTTGGATATCGTCCCCATCAAAGCATTGGCCTGTTGAAGCGCTGCTGGAGTTGTAACTTTTGCTTTAGGAGTAGGGGCTTGGCTGCTCTTGGCTGTTGCAGTTTGTGCGGCCTCATATGCTTTTATACTCATCAATGGTGGCTCAGGCACAGGAGGGAGGTCAGCCACGAAAACAGGAGCTTTCACCGTACCTTCCTGATCAATCACTGGAGCTTTGGTATCTGTCTCACCATCCAGCACCATGCTACTTTCTCCACCTTTTAGATGAAGGGCTGTTCCAGCTTCTAACGACAGTTCCTTACCTGCTTCCAGCTTCACATGACCACCCTGAATCTGCACATTCCCCGGACTGCTAACGGTAATTCCACCATCTTCATTTAGTGTAATTGAAAATCCATCCGAGGTAGAAAGGGTCAATTCTTGCTCAGACATTTCTACCCCGCTACCTTGCACATGTTGCCATATCTTCACATTCGGCTGTCCATTTGCGTGGTGTTGTTGTCGTAGCGAATCCGTTACATAGGCATCCTGTTCGCGGTGTGTAGGCAGATACAGTTCTACCTGTTCACCGATCTCAGGCATATCGTACCAACCGCTATGTTCTTCGGCTACATATCGAGTCGCCACGGGAAACCAACAGGCTTTGGCAGGATCTTGCTTCGGGTCGAAGTCCAGTTGAAGCTGCACAAAATCCTGCTGTACCTTCAGCACCGTTCCCGTGAGTGAAATCCCGGTGGCCTGATCGTTTTCATACCGGGCATAGCGAATATTCTGTTCCGCTTGGAGATCATAACGGGTACGCAGTAAGCCATCCTCTAACCGTGTCACTGCCCGAACGACGACCAACTCTTTGCCTTGTCCGATGGGTAACGTGATGAGGTCGCCTAGCGCGTAGTATTGCAGACTTTCAATTGTATAGGTGACATACGAGCCAGCACGTTGTTCTCCGGGCTTTTCCGCATCCAGCTCATGAAACGTTTTTCGTACCCTGTAAAACACATCCCGTTCCACTTTGTGCTGTTTGCCTTCTGGCATCCCGAAAAAAACTTTGGGTGAGGCTGCGGTCACTTCTGGCACAAGTACGGAGCCAAAGCGGGAAGCAAGACGCTTTAAAAAAGCCCAATCCGTCTCCTCATATTGTAAAACAAAAGTATCCAGTTTGGCATAATTAGTTACGGTATCAATGGCGTCCCATACTCATATTTACGAACCATCGAGGTGACCAGATCATCATAAGTGCGGTGAATATCTTGGTAGGAACGTTTTTTCAGCTTGATATCCATTTGATAGGAATGGGAAGCGGCCTCCAATTCAAAGGTGTATACTCCACGTGTGCAATTCACAGACATTTGCGTAACGATCCCGTGGAACAGTCTTCTCAGCGATTGTCCCTGATCATTCAATTGACGAATCACAATCGGCTCTTGCTCTATATTTTGACCGATACATGCGGCTCCTTGTTCTTCGGAGAGCATACCACTAATATGTAAAAAGGTGTGATCATTAATGGCACGTGTTATTTGAAGTTTTTCGATATGTTGTGGCTGAAAGGGACCATAAAAGCGTAGGCTTTCATAGCCGATTCCATCTGATAGTAAGCTCAAGTGAGTTCAAGTCTCCTTTCTAGATGCGATGGCTAATTACAAAAGTAAAGTGCAGCATTTTTAACGAGTCTGACGAATAGAAGAAATGGATGGATACAACTTTGAGTTAAGACCGATATGTATCATTGAGTTTGTTGGGTATAAAACGTGCTTATTCGGATACAGGCGTTCCAAGTAAGCTTTCATTCAAGGTACAAAAGGGCAAGAGGAGATATTTAAATAACAGTCCAGCATATGTATATATCGGTTGAAAGAGAGATTTAGTTTACAAAATGACCCATTCGTTGGGGTATTTTCAATGTGTAATACTGGAATAGAGAAAGCTAACAGTAATTTTGAGCAATTGCCTTTCAAAATCAGGAACGGGGCTGATTTAATTGTGATTATGGATTCGGGTAAATTAAATACAGGTTCATATGGAATTAGTGGGATCGATAGAAGTGAAGGGAGAACGGGCATCATCTTGAAAAAGGGGTGTTGTGAGATGGAGTGGCTTTTGATAATATAGGTAATATATATAATTAAAAGGAATATATCCCTTCTATCGTCTCGACACATGTGGAGTGTATTGCATGTTTGCTATACAAATGAAGCAAATCCAAACATAGCAGCGGAAGGAACGGAATCGTTCTGGAGAAGCGGAGCGTTCGGCTGAAAGCTTTCCGTAGGAAAACTGCTTCGTAAGCATAAACCTTCACCGGATTTTTACCGTTAAAATATAATAAAAAATCTGGGGGGCAACAGCGATCGAAAGAATGATCCGTCCACGTAGCGGCCTTAGATGCACATACTTTCTCAATCCAGCCCGTAATCAAAATGCGTCAAATAACCCGATATGACCCTTCACGGTCTAATCGGGTTTTCCCATTATCCCTCTCCCGATCCCCGCGCATAGATCTTCACGCCCCTCCCAACGCCGACACCCAGATAGTTACACCCACTCCCAACATCATGTATAGTAAAGTTATGGGAAATGAACATGAACCCGCAGACCACTATGCTTAACCGTACTATTTCTATAATGCAAAAACGAGGAGGAACGTGATGATACATCCAACACAGATTCAGGATATGCTGCAAGCCGCGCTGGAGACGGGCGGAGATTTTGCAGAGGTGTTCGTCGAGGACCGCACCAATGGACAATTAGGTATGACCGGGGGAGTCGTCGATACGGCGCTGTCAGGCCGGGATTTCGGGATTGGTATTCGGATCATGAAGGAACATTTTTCGGTGTACGCCTACACCAGTGACATGAGCCAGCAGAGCCTGATTCGACTGGCCAAATCGGCTGCCAAGGCCATTCGCGGGGGTGGAGCGTCAGGTACACAACCGATCACACTCCATCCCCACGCGATCCTTAATCACCATCCGATTGCTATCATTCCCGACGGCTCACAGAAACGCGCCAAGATCGACATGATGAGACGTGCGCATGAGGCGGCAAGCCAATACGATCCTTCTATCACGCAAACCTCCATTGGGATTAGCAACTCGTTCCAGAACGTGCTGATCGCCAATAGCAACGGACTGCTGGTGGAGGATACCCGCACGTATACTCGGATGAGAATAAGCGCCATTGCGACCGCTGGGGAGCATAGACAATCCGGTTTTCGCGGGCCGGGAGCTTATGCGGGGACTGAATTCCTGGAGAATCTGAATATCGAAGAAAATGCGAGAGATGCGGCCCGTATTGCTACCACAATGGTAACAGCAGGATATGCGCCTAGCGGCAGACTGCCCGTGGTGATTGAGAACGGCTTCGGTGGTGTTCTTTTTCACGAGGCGTGTGGTCACGGGCTGGAATCTACGGCGGTGGCACATGGAACTTCCGTGTTTGCGAATAAGATCGGGCAGCAGGTGGCTTCGCCGCTCGTCACGGCTGTGGATGACGGAACCATTCAGAACGCGTGGGGATCGCTCAATATAGATGATGAAGGAGCGCCGACACAGCGCAACGTACTGATTGAGAACGGTATTTTAAAAGGATATCTGATCGACCGCATGGGCTCGCGCCAGATGGGTGTACCTGCGACAGGATCGGGACGAAGACAGTCCTATAAATTCGCGCCTGCTTCCCGCATGAATAATACGTTTATTGCTAACGGAGATTCGACCCGTGAAGAGATCATTGCGAATACGGAGTACGGGATCTATGCCAAATCGCTGGGCGGCGGTTCAGTGAACACCTCGACGAGCGAGTTCAATTTTGCGGTCGAAGAGGCGTACATGATTCGCAACGGCAAGATTGCCGAGCCGGTCAAAGGCGCAACGCTGATCGGAAAAGGGATTGAAACACTCCAAAATATTGATATGGTCGGTAACAATCTGGATCATGGTCAGGGGATGTGCGGCTCGGTCAGCGGAAGTCTTCCGGTCAACTGCGGACAGCCGACGATTCGAGTGTCCGAAATGACCGTCGGCGGACGGAAGGGGGAATAGGCGATGAATATTCAGCAATTTCAGGAAGCGTTGTTCACGAAAGGTCGGGAAATCGGCTACGCGGATATGGAAATCTACTATGTAAATGGACGTTCTACCTCGGTAAAGGTACTGAAGGGAGAAATTGAACAATATACAATCGTTGAGAATGGCGGACTTTCCTTCCGGGGCGTCATGAACGGGAAAATGGGCTATGCCTCTACGGAGAAGCTGGAGCCGGACGTGATCAACTTTTTATTGGAGGAAGCACGCAGCAACGCGGACATATTGGAGAGCGAGGAACAGGATGAACTGTTCGAAGGCTCTGCAAGCTATCCCGAGCAGGCTGCCCATGCCGCCGCGTTAGCTGACACGGCTCCTGAAATTCTCATTGAGGCTGCAATGGAGATGGAGCGTACAGCGCTTGCCGCAGATCCACGGATTGTAATGGCTCGACATTGCTCGGTCAGCATTCGTGAAAATGAAGTCCTGATTGTGAACACGAAGGGGCTGCACTGTCATCGCCGCAAAAGTCTGGCGACCGCTTATGTCTACGTGATTGCCAAAGAAAATGACGAGACGGTTACCGGGGGCTGGCATGATTATTCCCTGCGGAGTGTGGAAGAAATCAATATTGCAGATGTGGCGCATAAAGCCGTAAAAGAGGCTGTTTCCAAGCTGGGTGCGCACACGATTCAATCGGATAACTATCCCGTCATTTTCCGTCATGATGCAGCAGCGCAATTGCTGGCTGCGTATACGTCGGTATTTTCAGCGGAGTCAGTGGATAAAGGCTTCTCACGTTTAGCAGGGAAATTAGGGGAAAAGGTGGCAAACACCAAGCTCACGCTGGTGGATGATCCGCTGATGGAAAATGTTCCGGCAGGTAGCACATTCGATGCTGAAGGTAGTGCTACACGTCGCAACGAGATTATCAAGGACGGGGTACTACGGACATACTTCCATAACCGCAAGACAGCCCGCAAAGCCGGAGTACAAAGTACCTCCAATGCTTCTAAAGGCGGCTACAACGGTAAAATCGGCGTCTCTTATCATAATCTGTATGTGGCTCCCGGTTCTTCTACCTTGGAGGACATGATTCGCAAGATGGATCGCGGGGTGATGATTGTGGAGCTGCAAGGATTGCATGCAGGTACGAATACGGCGTCTGGTAATTTTTCGCTGGCTTGTCTGGGATACTTGATTGAGCAGGGGAAAGTGGTCAGAGCAGTCAATCAAATTACCGTATCGGGCAACTTCTTTGACGTGCTGCAGCAGGTAGAGGAAGTTGGCAACGATTTGCGTTTTACGGGAAGCTGCACTTCACCTTCGCTCAAGCTGGCTGCACTCTCGATTTCAGGGTCATAATCACAGGAGCAACCTCCTCTTTTTCCATACTCACAGCCTGTTACTGATGCCCCGATTGCCTGCGGATTACAGGTGTTTGGGACATCGGGGTATGGTAAAGTAGGAGAAAGTTCTTAAAATATTTAAAAAGGGCTTGGTTACAGCACCGCGACAGGGTATTATAGACAATAATATATTCGACAAAAATTTCGAATTGAATTTTTATTGGGGGATGGATATGAGATATATAAGCACTAGAGGTGGAGTAGAAGCCAAAGGATTTATTGATACCGTGCTCATGGGGTTAGCTGATGATGGTGGCCTGATGGTACCGGAGCAAATTCCGGTGGTGTCGGCAGCTACGCTGGAGCAATGGGCAACATTGAGCTACAGAGAGCTGCTGCTGGAAGTTTTTGCGCTGTATATCAATGATGAAATTCCTCGTGAAGATTTGGAGCAACTGGTGGAGCGTAGCTATGCGAGCTTCCGTCATCCCGAAGTCACGCCAGTGAAGAAGATCAACGATTCTCTATATATTTTGGAGCTGTTCCACGGGCCTACGTTCGCGTTCAAGGATGTGGCGCTGCAATTTATGGGTGAATTTTATTCCTACGTGTCCAAGAAACAGAATGAGATCATTCACATTTTGGGCGCAACCTCGGGCGATACCGGGGCGGCAGCGATTCAGGGCGTGCGTGGCAAGGAAGGCATTAAAATCTGTATTTTGCACCCACACCAAAAGGTGAGCAAGGTACAAGAGCTGCAAATGACGACCGTTGATGATAAAAATGTACTAAACCTGTCCGTAAAAGGGAACTTTGACGATTGTCAGAAGGTCATTAAGGACCTGTTTGCCGATCTGGATTTCAAAGGTAAACATCATCTGCGGGCGATTAACTCGATCAACTTTGTACGTATTTTGGCGCAAACCGTGTATTACTTCTATGCTTATTTCCGGGCACAGGAGACTGCGGGTACGAAGAAGATTAATATCAGCGTGCCATCCGGTAACTTTGGCAACATCTTTTCCGGCTTTCTTGCGAAGAAAATGGGCTTGCCAATCCATAAGCTGATTATTGCGACGAATGAAAATAATATTTTGGAGCGCTTCGTGAAGACTGGTGAATACAAGCCGGGTGACTTCAAAAGCACGTATAGTCCTTCCATGGACATTCAGGTGGCGAGCAATTTCGAAAGATACCTGTACTACTTCCTCGGAGAAGATGCAACGAAGGTATCTGAATACATGAACACTCTCAAAACCGAGGGACGGATTGTGATCAGTGCAGAGGATTTGAAACGGGTACAGCAGGATTTTGAAGCCCTTGGCGCTTCGAACGAAAAGTGTCTGGAACTGATTAGCAAATACAAAGCCGAATATGACTATTTGCTGGACCCGCATACGGCTTGCGGTATCGCCGCGTATGAGGCGTATAATGGCGAGGGAGAAGTATGTGTGACCTTTGCAACAGCGCACCCGGCCAAATTCGATGAAGCGATCCGTCTGGTGGACATTAAGCAGGAGTTCCCAGCGCAGATTGAGCAATTGTTCTCTAAATCGCAGCAACAGCAGGTGGTAGAGCATGACGAAGCGGAAATTGTACGTCAGCTTGAAGCCTTCTATGTGTAGAAGACAATCACGCTAAGAACGGGTGCCAGGACATCATGATACGATTGAACCCCAAGAAGGCTATGCTCCGTGTGTAGCCTTCTTTTAATTATTTTCATACTTTTGGATAAACTATCCATGTAACGTCCATTCTGGATTATAGATGTAAATCTCATTTTGTTCACATTATTGTACCATGTGGAGTAAGGTATAAATACCTCGTTTCATCGTAAAAATCCCCGTAGAACAAAGGATTTTGGCTTGGTAATATGACAAGAAATGATAGATTCATAGAGATATTTGATGAAGGGGCCAAAATTTTTTTATGAGCAAATTAGATGTATTTTTATAAAAAATCATGTATAGTTAACTAAATTTTATGAATACATAAAACCCTACTCTCAAGAACACGGAATAAATCCGTTCCGTTCTCTAGTAGAGGAGTTAAATATAAAGGAGTGTTTTAGAAAAGTGACCATTATCCGTTCAGAGCAGAGTCAACAGGCAGCAGCCGAATATGTGCAGTCCGTTTTTGAGAAGGTTATCGCGCGCAATCCTCATGAGAATGAATTTCATCAAGCCGTCAAGGAAATATTGGATTCGCTGGTTCCGGTACTGGCCAAGCATCCCAAGTATATGCAGCAGGGGCTTTTGGAACGGCTTGTGGAGCCGGAACGGGTCATTACCTTCCGTGTGCCTTGGGTAGACGACGCAGGGAACGTACAGGTCAATCGTGGCTTCCGGGTGCAATTTAATAGTGCCATCGGTCCTTATAAAGGCGGAATCCGTTTTCATCCGTCGGTGTATCTGGGAATTGTCAAATTTTTGGGCTTTGAGCAAATTTTCAAAAATGCGCTGACAGGTCTTCCAATTGGCGGCGGCAAAGGCGGCTCCGATTTTGATCCCAAAGGGAAGTCAGATAACGAAGTTATGCGCTTTACACAAAGCTTCATGACCGAGCTGTACAAATATATTGGCCCGGATACCGATGTTCCGGCAGGGGATATTGGTGTAGGCGGGCGTGAGATTGGTTACATGTTCGGGCAGTACAAACGGATTCGCGGGGGACATGAAGGTGGCGTCCTCACAGGTAAAGGAATTCATTACGGGGGCAGTCTTACACGTACAGAAGCGACTGGATATGGTTGCGTGTATTTTGTAAATGAAATGCTGTATGCTCAAGGCTCATCCTTTGAGGGTAAACGTGTGGTCGTGTCGGGTTCGGGGAATGTATCCATTTATGCGATTGAAAAAGCACAGCAGCTTGGCGCTACAGTCGTTGCCTGTAGTGACTCGAATGGCTACATCTATGATCCGGACGGCATTGATCTGAATCTGGTGAAGCAGCTTAAAGAAGCCAATCGTCTGCGCATTAGCGAGTATACCAAAGAGCGTCCAGGCGCAATTTATACGGAGGGCTGTTCCGGTATCTGGTCGATTCCATGCGATATCGCACTGCCGTGTGCCACACAGAACGAAATTGACGAACAAGCAGCACAATTGCTGGTAAGTAATGGCGTAAAAGCTGTGGGTGAAGGTGCGAATATGCCATCCACGCTGCAGGCTATTGAAGTATTTTTGGGCAATGGGGTTCTGTTTGGACCAGCCAAAGCGGCCAATGCAGGCGGGGTTGCGGTTTCTGCGCTCGAAATGTCACAGAACAGCATGCGCCTGTCATGGACCTTCGAGGAAGTGGACACCAAGCTGCATGATATTATGAAGAATATTTATGCGAACAGCGTGAAGGCGGCTGAGGAATACGGCGTGCCTGGGAATCTGGTTGTAGGGGCGAACATCGCCGGATTTGTCCGTGTGGCTGACGCTATGCTGTCTCACGGGATCATTTAATCGGGGATAATACAAACGGGCTGGAGAGGGCAAGAAAGCTGTACAGCGTTGTCTGTATGGCTCTCCTGATCTGCTATCGTATGAATGTAGTTTATACGTGATCTCATAAGTAGTTATACAAGAAGAAGCTGGGTGCCCTTGCAGGGGTGCTCAGCTTTTATTTGATAGGGTCACTTTATTTTTCACAAGGTCTTGATTTATTTTTAAAGAAGATGTATATTACTTGATGGATCAATAATTGATGGATCAAAGGTTGGATCGTCATGCCCAGTGACATGCTTAAGGGAGGAGAGATTACGATCACCCAGACATCACCCGAGGCTGACTATATTTTTGACGCGCTATTGCTGTTGAACAAGCAGATTAGCTCCAAGTTTGAGCGTTGTGCAGGAATCAGCGCATCCAGATTACAGCTGTTGTGCAAGTTGTATCAGGTGAAGGAGATTAGTCAAACCTTGCTGCAAAAAGAGGTTGGCATCGACGGTGCAGCCGTAACCCGCCATTTGAAGCAGCTTGAACTGGCAGCCATGGTCACACGACGCACCAAGCCGGAGGACAACAGGGTTACGCTGGTTAGCCTGTCCGATTTTGGACGTGAGCGTATTATTACCTTTAGACAGGAACGCTCGCAGTTTGTGGCCCGGCTGCTCCAAAGCTTCGACGAGGCCCAGCGACACCAATTAGCCGATATGCTGCAAGTTATGAATGGTCATATGTCCGAGATGGACTGACCCCAATTATATTACACCCATAGGGGAAATAAGGAGAGATTTGAATGAGTAATACGAACCCATCCAATATCGTTAAAACAAATGATTTTAAAGAAATCACACTGGGTCGCCGTTCTGTCAAAGTATACGATCCGTCCGTGAAAATCAGCCGCGAGGAAATGACAGAGATTCTGACTGAAGCGACACGCGCTCCATCGTCCATTAACCTACAACCTTGGCGTTTTCTTGTGATTGACAGCCCGGAAGGTAAAGCAACCTTGGCACCGCTCGCCAGCTTTAATCAACGTCAAGTCGAGACATCTTCGGCAGTGATTGCCGTGTTCGGAGATTTGGACAACTTTGATAATTTCGAGCAAATTTTCGGAGAAGCTGTAGAATTGGGCTATATGCCAAAAGATATTAAAGAAATGCAGCAGGAGAAAGTGGCAGCCCATTTTGCAGCGCTTGATCCAGTCGTGAACAAAGAAACCGTCCTGATCGACGGTGGTCTGGTATCCATGCAGTTGATGCTGGTGGCACGTGCTCACGGTTACGATACGAATCCAATCGGTGGATATGACAAGAGCAGAATCGCTGAAGCCTTTGGTCTTGATAAAGATCGTTATGTACCTGTAATGCTCATTTCCATAGGTAAAGGAACCAATGAAGGCCATCCATCCACTCGTCTGCCGATTGACCAAATCGCACAGTGGAAATAATAGAAACGAATTAATACCTATATATAAAAAAAACAGGCGGACAAAGGAACAATCCTTTGCTTCGCCTGTTTTTGTGCTGCTGGAGTGCAATAAAACTTATTTTAATCCTATGATCATCGAGTTCTCGTATTAACTTTCCGACACATCGGCAGGGTCAACAGGGTCAGGCAGAGGGCTGTGAAGTCGCTTGGGCCATGTAATTCGGTGGGTAGTATGGCTAAGCTCCTCATAAAATAACAGGTCTTTCCTGAACAGACGTATAACCAGATGGAAAAAGAACCACGTATTGATGACCAACAATATCAGGCTGATCAGAACACTCGCCCATGGAGGGACTTGAGGCCAAAACACGGGTCCACCCAGTACGTAATTAATGCCAAAATACACCCAGTACAAGAGGCTGTAGCGCTTCATGAGCTCCCACAGGGAAATACGTTTTCCTGTCCCCGCAAGATGTATCCGCACCAGCCATTTACCCGGGGTTCGTCCATTCGTCAGGTAAGGAATCAGCACGAAGTATACTCCACTGGATACCCAGAAGGCGGCGGGTACACGGAGGTATTCCATAACACCAAGCAAACCTGTCCAGATAATGGAATCCACGAAAAAGGCTACGCCCCGTCTGGTATAGGATACCCGCTTGGTTGTGATGTCCAAATGCTTGTCCAGATGCTCCAGACGCGGGAGAAAACGCGAAAACCACTCGCCCAAAAGAAAGCCCAGCATGCCGCCCAATGTATTTGCCATCAGATCGTCCACATCGAACACACGATACGCATGGTCAAAAAATCCGTACAGTCCTGTTAGCTGCGTCACCTCAAAGAAGAGGGAAAGGCCAAAGGACAGGACCAGACACCATCCCCACCGTGCACGGAAATAATAACGTAAGAACATACCGAAAGGCGCAGTCATAAGAACGTTAAAAACGACCTGGAGAAAAGCGCGTTCCTTCAGCAAATGCAGATAGCTGGAGGGTTGGGAGGGAGAGAGGGATGTCTCCCTTATAATGTCGTGAATAAACTGTAAGGGCATTAGCTGCAATGCGCCTCCGGTTAACGCCGTATTATGACGCGATGCCGGAAGTGGCAAAATTACCAGAAAGAAAGCATTCATCAAGTATAAAAGCAACAGGTAAAGCAGCAATGCTCTCGTTTTATGGATATAACCATGCCTGCGGTACTGTACGATTAGAAAAGGCAGCGTAAACAGCAACGCGGCAAAAGGAAAGGCAAGAAAGGCGTAAGAAACAGGAAATAAATACGCTTGAATCATGAGCTGCTTACGCCTGCTTTCCCCGGAACTTCACCAAAGACCAGATAATCAGGAACGCCATGAAAGCCACGCATACGCTGATACTGATCCGATTTTGCGGATCAAGCAAGAACAGGAATGCAATCACCCACAGGCATCCGACAGTTAACGCTGTGATATAAGGAAATCCCCATATTTTGAAGCTTGGCTCTATCGGGTAAGATTTGCGCAGCTTTAACTGGGACAGGCAAATACAGCTCCAGACAAGCAAAACGACAAAGCCCGGTACTGCCATCAGAATACGGAACAGTCCGTCTTGAGCGATATAAGCGACCATCGAACCGACAATCAGGATCACGGCACACCATTTGAGACTATTCACCGGAACCCCATTCGAGGATACCCGGGCGAGTGATTTAGGACCTTCTCCGTTGACTGCTAGCGAATGCAGCATGCGTGTAGCCCCGTAAATCCCCGAATTGGCGGCAGACAGTACGGCGGTAATCAAAATGAAGTTCATGACATGGGCCGAGCCTTGAAGTCCTGCCGAAGACAGCACCTGTACGAACGGGCTGGTATTCGCATCCAGCTGATTCCAGGGAATCAAGCCGCAAATGATGAGAATCGGCAGCGTATAGAACAACACAACGCGAAAAATAAAGCTTTTAACCACCTTGGGAAGTACCTTTTCCGGATTCTCTGTTTCTGTTAACGTCAGGCCAATCAGCTCAGAGCCTCCGTAGGAAAAGGTAACCACCAGCAGCGCTGAGAAAATAGCCAGCCAGCCATTGGGGAGAAATCCGCCATGCTGTAAGTAATTGCTCAGATAAGGCGGAGTTTCAGTTGGGATAATGCCGAACAGGATACAGCCACCCAATGCAATAAAGATGATAATCATGGCAATTTTAATACCCGCAAGCCAAAATTCCAGTTCCCCGAAACCGCCGACACTCAGCATGTTGACCACAATAATGAAGGCTGCACTCGCTAAACTGAGTACCCATAGGGGAACGTCCGGTAACCAGTATTGCAGGAAGCTTCCCGCTGCGATAACCTCAATGATACAGACGGCCAGCCACATGAAGCAATACAACCAGCCGATGATAAAGGAAAGCCGTTCTCCAAAAGCTTTGCGAATAAAATCCTTCATATTCATGTTGGGATAGACGGTAGCCATCTCGGCAATCGCGCCCATGACGACCAGGAGTAGAAGTCCCGCGAAGACATAGGATAAAATAACTCCAGGCCCCGCCAAGCTGATCGTTTCGGTACTTCCTTTAAAAATGCCGGTACCGATAACTCCACCCATAGCCATAAAGGTAATATGCCTAGGGAGCAGCTTTTTGTGCAAAGTTGCTTCATTTGATTTCAATCCGAAATCCTCCTTCATCAAGTCGATCTTCAGCAAGCCCAAACAGGGTTGCTTCAATTAGATTTATACTACATGAAAATATCCAATTAGGAAATGAAAGAAATAGGATTTGGCAAGGAATTAACCATATATTATTCTACGATGACTAAAATGGGAGGGATACTGATGAGAAATGTGTAGAAGAGCAGTTTAGAGGCAGAATGATGGTGCTGACGATTGATTTGTCTGCGGTCATTCTGCCTTTTATTACTACTCTCAGCGGATATTTAAGTGATCATGCAGGGGTATCGCATTGTGGTGAAGGATTAGCTGCGCAATATTCCTTTGGCCCGCACTTGCTTAAGCCAACCAGGAAATTCGTTTAGCAGACGGTCGTACAATTCTGCGTCTGTCACGGAGTCGATGTCATCCAAGGCAAAAAAATCTGCATTATCCACTACGCGACCGCGCAGATCATCCAACTTTTGAAGGACTCCATAATCGGCATTACCGAGTCCGACGAATTGCCAGAAAATCGGAACTTTCGAGTACTTGATCAGCAACTTTGATATTTTTTTCGTTTCATACACGCCGCCATCACTGAAAAAGATAATGTAGGTTGGGATTGTTTCATTAGGTACTTCTTTTGTATATTTTAAAATGATATCCGTCATCACTTCAGGCTCATTGTTACCTATTCCTATTTTCCCATATCCAGGTTCTGGGAAAGTTCGTTTTACGTAATTCTCGTAATTCCGTTCCGTGACGCTTGGAGCGCGTTGGGCTTTGTCTGCAAAAAACCATACGTCCATTTCACCGTCATCATCCATGCAGGCGGCTACAGCCAACACACGTTCGAAGGCTTTTTGCACGGTTCCCAGTGAGTACAGCTTCCCCATGGAACCAGAAGCGTCTAATACAACCGCTACTCGTGCCTTTTCACGGTCTATCTGTTTCTTTTTCAGTGAAATTTGCACACTCTGCTTAAGTAAATTAATTTTTCCGCTACCGGGAAAGGAAGCATTCGCCTCCGCTTTGGCATTCACAGTATTCGTCGGCGCTGCTGACGGCTCCTCTTCTTCCACGGTGACGCCATGAGCCTCGGCAAGCGGTTTCAGGCCCCCGTTGAAGCCACGTCCAACTGCGCGAAGTTTGAAGCCTGACGTATGGCGGTATATTTCAGCGAATACGAGGGACGTTTCTTTGGTGGCCTCGGTAATGCTATAGGCGATATGTACCTGCCTGCCCTGAACGGTCAATGTGCAGCCAATCATATCGGCAAAAGTACCTGGACCATCCAGAGTGGCGGCAAATACACATTTATCAACTCCAGTTCCTTGCAAAGCCCTTAAGGCTACAGTGAATTCAGCAGTTTTGTCATTCGGACGCTGTAACCGTACATGGTCATGCGGATCAGCTGGTTGATTGTAAAAAATGAAATAGTCATCCGAAGCGACTTTACCATCTTGGCCTACCATAAAACAGCTAACATCCAGCTCGGCTGGCGCATGCTCCCATGTAATTGTGATCCGTACTGTATCCTCCGTACCTAAAGGTGCATTAGCTCCTGTACTTAATACCATTTTTGAACCATTCATGCTGTCTACCTCCTATGTATTTCAAAATCGTTATATTTATACAAATTGTACCATGGAAATCGTTTATTCGCCTTATTTCGAGCAGGAATTTTTGTCTCATGGTAGACATAGTAGAAGATGATATATAATGAGGTTGGTTTTGAAAAATAGGATGGTATTTATGAAGCGGAGGCTTTGACAAGTGAAGCAGGAACGGAAAAAGCGGACAGGTTCCCAAACCGGGACGGGCAAGAAGCATGAGGCTGATGAGCTGAACAAGCTGCTTTCCGCATGGCTCCATTCGTCGATCCGTGTTATGGATGTCCGACATATTCGGCTGGAGCGGGAAGAGCGGCTTCAACCGTATCGTCTTCCGGCGCAGGCTTTCGTATTTGTGTTACAGGGAAGTGTACGCTTGCCTACTAAGGATCAGGATGATATAAGACATTCATGGTACGTGCTGCATGGCAGCAAAGGCCTGGAACTGAATATGACAGCCTCGGAACGAGGGATCGAATATATTCTTGTACTATATAAAGTGGCTTCTCTATCCGGACATACGGTGTATAACCTTGCCCCTGTAGCTCATGGCTTTGTGCCGCCGTATCCGGTTATGTTGTATCAAAAGCTGCAACTGCTGGAGCAGGCATGGTATGATAAGGATACGATGTCCAGGTTGCAGGCTCAGGGCAGGTTCTATGATTTTGCATATGAATATATGCGGCAATGGCAGGAGCAGAAGACTCGAATGCCTTCACGGGATATGGTGACACAGGCGATTCGATTTATGCAGGTACATTATGCGGAGTCCATAACGCTGGAACGATTGGCTAGATTGTTGGAATGCAGTCCAAGGCACTTGACCCGGTTATTTAAAAAACAAACAGATTGCAGTCCGATTATGTTTCTGATCCGGCTGCGAATGGACAAGGCGAAGGAGCTACTGCGGAAGACAGATGGCACTTTACAGGATATCGCTGCCAGTGTGGGGTACCCGGATGTCTATTTCTTTAGCCGGGCATTCAAAAAATATACTGGCGTATCCCCGGTTCATTACCGGGACAGCTTATATTCATCTGCTTTTGTGAGAGATATAGGTCTGGATAATCCATTAAGCCTGTCCGAATGTTCCATTGATTCGATAAGTGGCGCCCTGCATACTGGTATTGAGGATAATAATCATTATCAAAATTACGATGAAGGGATTTTACGAATGAATAGAAACGCAAGGCATTCCATGGCATTTATTTTATTGCTTAGTTTTACCCTGCTGGTCAGTGCGTGCTCGGGCACATCCAATCCTGCAGCGACGGACAGCACTGCACAAGGGAGCAACAATACATCGGCGGAACAGGCATCACAGGAGCGGGTGCTGAAGGATGTACTTGGGCATGAGGTGAAGGTTCCGGCTCAGCCTCAGCGTGTGATTGCTTCTTATCTGGAGGATCATTTGGTTGCACTGGGTGTTAAGCCTGTAGCTCAATGGTCGGTAGGTAAAAATTCGGTTCAAGGTTACCTGCAAAAAGAGCTGAAGGACGTTCCTACCATCGCCTCTGACCTTCCATTTGAAGCGGTCCTGAACTTTAAGCCGGATTTAATCATTATGGACAGTGCGAGTATGGTGGAGGGTGACAAATATAATCAATACTCTAAAATCGCTCCAACCTATGTCGTAGGCAGTAATCTGAACAACGATTGGCGGCAAGAGTTGCTGACCGTGGGTGAGGTGCTGAACAAGAGCAGTGAAGCGAAGCAGGCATTGAGCACTTATGACAAAAAAGCAGCAGAAGCTAAAGCCAAGCTGATCCAGACTGTTGGACAAAAAACCGCAGCAGCCTTGTGGGTAACGGATAAAAACGTGTATGTCGTGAACCAGCATTTATCCAGCGGTGATGTATTATATAAAGATTTGGGATTCAAGATTCCGCAAGTCGTACAGGAGATTTCCAAAACAGCCAAGGCGAATTGGAGCAACTTATCCCTGGAGAAACTGGCGAAGCTGGATGCGGATTATATTTTTATCGTGAACAGCAAAGGTGTAAGCAAGGACGAAATCATTAAAGATCCGGTCTGGGAAGGGATTTCGGCCGTAAAAGCAGGACATGTATACGATTTTGGGAAAGATTCCAGCTGGTTGTATACGGGGACCATCGCAAATGGACAAATGATTGATGATGTCCTGAAAAGTGTAACTCAATAATATGGATTGCAAACAAACAGCGCTACTCCACTTAACGGCAGATGCCGCAGAAGGGGAGCGCTGTTTGTTTTGTCTTTTTAACTTCGCATGTATTCTTGCCTTGCTGCCCGGTTTTATAATAAAAGATGCCTGCATATGGCAGACATCTGATTTTTCATTCTAAATTAGGCTTTTGGAGATACCAGGATTTTAACCTGATTTTTTTCTTTCAGCAGACCTTCAAAACCTTGCTCAATCACTTCTTCGAGCTTAATACGTTTGGTAACGAGCTTGTCAGCAGGGAAATATCCTTTTTCCATCAAGCTGATTACAGCCGGGAATACATCTCGGTAGCCGATAATGCCGGTCAGATTGCGTTCCTTCATGACAATATTGTTCGGTTTGATCGGAGCTTCTTTTTCAAAAATGCTGACGATCATGATTTGTCCGCTGATTTTAGTGGATTCAATAGCTTGAGCCAGCACAGGAGGTACTCCAGTGACTTCATAGGCTACATCTACGCCGCCGTTAGTCCGTTTGTGCAGCTCTTGCACAACATCATATGTTTTAGGATCAATCACGATAGCACCCAGCTCTTCAGCTTTAGCTTTACGTTCCTCGGAAAGCTCTACTGCATAAATCTCAGATGCTCCGGAAGCTTTCAAAGCTTCAATAACCAGCAATCCGATAGGACCAGCGCCAAATACTACGGCTTTGTCGCCGACTTTCAGCTGGCTTTGACGAACAGCGTACAAAGCAACGGCCGAAGGCTCTACCAAAGCGCCTTGCTCGAAAGACACACTTTCCGGAATTTTGTGTACCATATGCTCATCAGCTGCGACATATTCAGAAAATCCACCGCCGCCGCCTGCCAGACCGAGGAAGCCCAATTGATCGCAAAGGTTATAGCTGCCTTGTTTACATGCAGCACATTCTCCACACGCAAAAATCGGTTCTACGACAACACGGTCGCCAACCTGAATCTTGGTTACACCTTCACCGATTTCGACTACTTGTCCAGAGAATTCATGTCCCATTACGATAGGCGCTTTTTCTCCAGTCAAAGGATGAGTAGCATCTTGGGGAATGAAAATAGGTCCTGCTACATATTCATGAAGATCACTTCCGCAAATGCCGCACCATTCTACTTTGATTTTTACTTTTCCTGCCAGAGCAGCGGGCTGCTCAATGTTTTCCAAACGTAAATCTTTTACTCCATGCCATCTCAATGCTTGCATGTCTGTCATCTCCTTGACGAATATATGATCCTTAATTGCTATAAAAGCGAATGAATTAGGAAACGTTTCCGAAAAATAATATGTCACAATTTTTACACATTGTCAAACCAAATTCATACAAAAAGCACTTGATTTTTGTGTGAATATAATCACTTGTTACTACAGTGCTATATTTGGCTTATCGCTTTGAATAAAGAGATTTTATATTTTTTTTTAGTGAAGCGGCGATGAGGAGAAAACTACTTCAATTTTTAGATACTCATTCTATGGTATAATATCAATATAGAGACTTTATTTTTGAAAGTCAGAAAACGATTCCGACCGTGAAAGGATTTTGGGTGTGCCAGATCAAAAAAAAGTAACCATAGAGGATGTAGCCAAGCGAGCAGGGGTCGGTATTGCGACTGTCTCCAGGGCTATTAACGATAGTGAGGGCATCAGCCCGAGAACGAAAGCATTGATTTTGCAAGTGATTGAAGAAATGGGCTTTACGCCCAACACCTCGGCTCAGAGCCTGAAGGTGCGTCAGACATTCCAAATTGCGCTGGCTGTGCCGGATATTCGTAATGCGATTATTCCCGAGATCGCTTGGTCTGTGGAGCAGGCCGCGAAGCAGCATGGTTACCGTGTCGTGCAAATTAATACCGCCGGGAACGCGAGAATGGAGCTTGAAACGGTACGTGAGGTCAAGAAGCTGCATGTGGACGGGCTAATTATTATGCCGCTGGCGTATCCCAAAATGCTGGTCGATCTGATCAACAAAGCCAGCGTTCCGGTGTCCATTATTAACTATGGTAAAAAGCTGGGCGAAGACGTCAAAGCCGATATCGTCAGCTTGGCCCGACAAGAGGGGCGGCTTGTGATGGAGCATTTGCTTAAAATCGGGAGAACGAGAATTGCCTACGCAGGCGCTGCGAAGGATAAAATCGAGGATAGATACTTCGCTTATGAGCAGTCTCTCCAGCATGTGGACCCTTCCCTTGTTTATTTTGGCGATGATTTCTCTTTTGAGACAGGGCTGCGTGCAGCCGATTATTTTTATAGCTTGAAGCACATGCCGGATGCCATTTATGCAGTTAACGATATGGTAGCGATAGGAATCGTCAACCGATTTAAGGCTTTGGGTGTAAAGGTGCCGGAAGAAGTTGCTGTGGTCGGCATTGATAACAATTTATGGGCTACGGTAACGACGCCGCAGATCAGCTCTGTTTCCATTATGGGAGAAGAGGTGGCACGATTGGCTGCGGAGCTGCTGCTCAAGCGGATTCAGGAGCAGACACCGGGCGATTACGAGCGTGTGCAATTCGAGCCTCGTCTGATCGTCAGGGAATCGAGCGTGTCCGTGATCCGCAAGCCTATGGTTGGACGTGATTGAGCAGAGAGATTTTTATTTTTTTTCTGTAAAAGGAATGTTAGGTCATGTCACAAAGTATCATGTCCGTTTCTGTAGCTTGTACTGCACTGCTGCTGGCCGCAACGCAATTGTGCTAGCATGGGCCTTCCATGTGACTTATCCTCCATCCCTTGTGAATGGGGGATTATTTTATGGTGTAATCAGAAAGATCGTATTTACGGCAGCGGAGTGTGAAAAAAGTAGGATTAAAAAAATAAGTGGTTTACTTTCATAAACGTTTATGATATTTTTATTTCGACAAACATCGAAATTAAGACTGGAAGCAGAAGGGGGCTGAACAGGGTGAAAGATGCTACAGATATGCAGCAAGCTGTAAAAATATATAAAGCGCTTGGAGAACCGACTCGTCTCAAAATAGCATTTTTGCTGAAAGAGGAAAATGACCAGTGCTGCTCTGTTCTGGGTGAGAAGCTGAACAGTGTTGCAATTTCAACGTTATCGCATCACCTGAAGCAAATGGCAGAAACCGGACTGCTGACGTTCCGTAAAGAGGGAACCTTTATTTACTACAGCCTGGATGTTGAAGTAGCGAAGAAATATGCCCCATACCTGATGACATAATTTTTTTAGTCTTAATTTCGATATTTGTAAAAATATAAAAATATAAAAATATAATAGGAAAGAGGCGTTATATAAAATGCAGAGCACGTGGAAAGTATACATTTTGGCAATAATCAGTTTTTTGGTAGGCACGTCTGAATATATTATCTCAGGAATTCTGGATCAAATTGCAACTACAATGGGAATTACGGTGGCTGCCGCAGGTCAGTTAATTACAGTGTTCTCCCTTGCCTACGCGATTGGCACGCCGATTCTGATGGCAGTCACTGCTAAAATGGACAGACGTAAACTGCTCCTGTATTCCCTCGGATTGTTCGTAGTTGCCAATCTGCTCTCCTTTGTTTTGCCGGGTTTTGGCATGTTTATTGCCGCACGTATTCTCATGGCACTCGGGGCGGGGATGGTCGTGGTTACAGCACTGAGTATTGCAGCGAAAATTGCTCCAGCCGGGAAGCAGGCCAGCTC
Source organism: Paenibacillus sp. RC73 (assembly GCF_044908085.1). Lineage (NCBI taxonomy): Bacteria > Bacillati > Bacillota > Bacilli > Caryophanales > Paenibacillaceae > Paenibacillus > Paenibacillus sp. RC73. The sequence goes on along the minus strand of NZ_JBIYCV010000012.1, from coordinate 107,399 downwards.
CATTGCTACGGTCACCATGGGTTTTACAGCCTCGCTAATTATCGGTATTCCGCTTGGCAGAATGATATCTTCGGCATATGGATGGAAAACCGTATTTGTCGGCATCGCTTTGGCAGGGATTATCGCCCTGATTGTTATCGCTATGACGATTCCCCGTATAAAAGGTGATAAACCCGTTCCCTTACTGCAACAGTTTTCTCTTCTAAAAAAGCCCGAAGTCGCTTTGGGATTAGGCATTACCTTCTTTTGGCTTGGGGGTTATTCCCTCGCGTATACCTATATCTCACCATACTTGCTGGATGTATCAGGTGTAGGAGAGGATATGCTGAGCATCGTATTACTCGCCTTCGGGATTGCCAGTCTGATCGGGTCGAAAATCGGTGGATACACTGCAGATAAAAAGGGCATTCCCTTTACGTTATTCGGAGGCATGGTGCTGCATATGATTTCGTTACTCTTACTTCCTTTTGCAGCTCACTCCCTGATCGCAGTATTCGCTTTACTGATCCTATGGTCGTTCGCAGCCTGGACATCGGGGCCGACTCAACAATATAATCTGGTCACTCTTGTACCAGAGTCTTCTGGCGTGATGCTGAGTCTTAATCAGTCTACGATGCAGCTTGCAATGGCAGCTGGAGCCGGAATTGGTGGCGTGGTTGTAGGTCAGGTTTCGCTGGCTTCTATCACCTGGTTTGGAGCAGCAGGGGTCGCTATCGCCATTGTGGCTACGTATTTGCTCTCACGGAGATCCTCAGTTCAAACGCAAGTGAGTGTTACGGAATAAGGTTTATTGGTAAGTAGAAAAGAGGGGACCCGGCCATGGAGGTGGTTTGGAGGCGATCTTAAACTTAGCAGCAATATCTCCTCTATATAAGCCGAACTGGAAAGTTACTATGGTGCCACTGCGCAGTCGGATGGTGCTTCCCATCGCAACCGCTTCGCTTGTACAGCACCATTCCGCCTACTTCGTTTTGATGTGAATTTTTCAAGTTAGGCTTATATAGTCGGACTATTACTCAAATTGAATGTTGGTAATTTTACCACCCTCGATAAATCCTTATAAACTTGATTGGATGAAGGCTGCAAACAGTTAGTGAGAAAGCTTGTTGAATCTATCAGGATTTGAACTTCTGCGCTATACGCTTCTTATTCTTTTGACGCCAAATCCATCTTTCGATAAAGTTTTTTTCTTTTCTTTCCTGAAGTGTTTCCTTCATTCCCTTGATGAGAAATTCGGATCTCCGCTTGTCATTTCTGCTAATTTCACGCAGTTCCTCAATAAATCTAGTGTCCATGTCCGCATCTCCGTTAGTTCAGGATTATACAATGTGCTAAGCTAGATTATACAGAACGTATGTTCCTTTTTCAAGTCTGTCACGTGTTTATGAAATCATAGAATGATTTTGTGAAATGGTAATCCCAGGCCCAAACCAATTCTTCCAGTGGACATAAGCTAGAATTGAAAAGGAGGGATTACAACATGATCTGCAAAGCATTTGTATCTCAAACGTATCCGCGTCTTACTGTCTTTGGTGAAGAAAATTTTCGGGGGGCCAGCAGAGTATATACGGGAAATTCAGGTATTCGTGATACGGAAACCGTTCTCGATGGCATAGAGAGCCTGCGTTTCTTTTCTACAAGTAGCGATGCTACACTGGTACTCTTTACCCGCACGCGCTTTAAAGGTAATTTTCAAGTCTTTAGAGGCAATCGCCGCTTCGCCGACCTGGATGATCTGATTCGTGGAAATGATGTAGAATCTCTTATCTCTACCAATCAACGTTTGACGTTGCAGCAAATCCGTAATATCCGCAGTACCGGGAAACTTCCATCCGGCTATCGTTTGATCTAACGACCTCCCTTTCGACTTAAGGAACATTTTACAAGACTGTTTCAGGAGCTTGCAAGTTTCGGGCTTCCAGGGCAGTCTTTTCCGCTCTGAGCCAGCATCCTTTGAGCAATTAGCATAAGATGCTTCGCAACCTCCGAAGACAGAATGCCGAAAATATTTTCAATTTGCTTAATGGATTCGGAGCAAATAAGATTCCCACAGACCATAAGCGCAAGAATGAGGACGAAACAAATACAGCCTCTTGATAAAATGAGTTACATCACATATCAGGAGGCTATATTTATGAATAAAATACAGCAATTTAAAGCACTTCATACATCAGAGGAACTTTTGTTTTTGGGGAATGCGTGGGACTTGTTATCTGCCGTGGCTTTGGAGAAGGCAGGCTTTCAGGCGATTGGCACGACGAGCTGGGGGATTGCAAATACGCTTGGATTGTCCGACGGTGAGCTTATTGATTTTGACCAGCATATAAGGATTATTCAGACGATTGCAGATCATGTCCAGATTCCGGTGTCGGCAGATATTGAGGCAGGGTATGGGGAGGACACAGCAACGATTGTCGAGCATGTTTTAAGGACAGCAGATGTGGGAGTCGCAGGGATTAATATTGAAGATTCATTAAAACAGCAAAAGGGACTTCGAGAAGTGGTTCTGCATAGTAACCTTCTGTCCAAGATTAGAGCAGCACTGGATGCTCATGGATTTAACGATTTTTTTATAAATGCAAGAACGGATACATATTTGCAAAAGGATACCCCGCTTTTGGAAACGATCGAACGAGCAAATGCGTATGTGGAGAGTGGAGTCAGCGGAATTTTTGTTCCGGGTTTGAAGGTTGACGATGAGATCAGGGAAGTGGTATATCAGGTACGTGCTCCGCTTAATATTTTATCCTTGCCGGGTCTGACGAATGTCAGTAAGCTTCAGCAATTGGGAGTGAAACGGTTTAGCTTTGGCAATGCCTTTTCGGATCATATCATGGTTGCTTTGCAAAAGAACGCCGAGCAGTTAATAGAGCTACAAGATACTTCGCATTTATATGGGGGATGATGAACTTTAGAAAGGAAAGGACAGGATATTCGCTCATGGCTGAAATCAATCTTTCTTTTGAAGAAATGTGGGAGAAAATTATGGCGTGTGATCGTAAATATGACGGGTTGTTTTTTACCGCGGTGAAAACAACCCGAATATACTGCCGACCTTCCTGTCGATCCAAAAAGCCGAAAAAAGTAAATGTTGAGTTTTATGATGACATCGACACTGTGGAAAAGGCGGGGTTTCGTGCCTGTAAAAGATGTCAGCCTCATATTGATCATTCACCGTATATCAGGCTTGTCCAGACTGTGGTTACCTTTCTGGTCAATCACTATAAGGAAAGATTGGTATTGCAGAATATTGCGGATTATGCTGGAGCAAGTCCCTTTTATCTGGATCGAATCTTTAAACAGGAAACCTCAGAAACCCCGCGTACCTATCTGGAAAAAATAAGAGTGGATAAAGCAGCATATCTGCTTAAAAGCACGGATTGTACCAATCTTGAGATTTGCTATGAGACGGGCTTTCAAAGTCCTTCGAATTTTTATAAGGCATTTCGCTGTTTGAAGCAGTGTTCCCCTAGTGAATACAGGAAGCTGAACAGGTGAATAGATGCTGTAGATCTATACACACAGGAGGTTGTTATCCTTTTATGAGCAGGCTATATTTATTGAATTATGCATCCCCGATTGGAGAGATAGAAATATGGGGCACAGATGAGGCCGTCCATTCTATCATGTTCTCTGATCGGGATACATCAACTACCACGATGCTGGACGAGACTTCACACCCCGTTTTAGAGGCGTGCGCTAGTCAGCTTGACGAGTATTTTAAAGGTACGCGCTATGAGTTTACGTTTCCTTATGCTTTTGAGGGCACAGATTTTCAGAAAAATGTATGGGATGCTTTGGTGAAAGTAGGCTACGGTGAAACAGCGGCCTATAAAGACATTGCCTTTTCGATTGGAAATGAAAAAGCCATTAGAGCTGTAGGCAGCGCCAATGGGAAAAACAAGCTGAGTATCGTGATTCCATGCCACCGAATTATTGGTTCCAACCAGAAATTAACGGGTTATGCGGGGGGCTTATGGAGAAAGGAATGGCTACTCAGGCATGAGAATCAATTCAAGGAGCTAAATATGAATATGGAACAACAGTGAAAAAAGTAAGGTTCCATATCCATAATTGTCATCAGATGGAATGAACTTCATCTAACCCTATGCTATGATTTACCAAAAAGAAAGATTCAAAAAGGGGAAATAAGGATGAAGTTCAGAAGGACTATATTTTTATTTATGTTTTCAACGATGCTCATGGGTTTGTTTGCTGTAGGAACAGAAAGAGCACATGCAGACAATTCTATGGTACTAAGAGATGGAAACAAGCTTATACTTATTCTTGATGATGGTAACGGGATCAACAAAGAGTTTAAATTTAATATGGACTATAGTATTAAGCAAGGTACTCCAATTCGTTTGTACAGCAATCTTACTGAAATTTTCCCCGGAGATTTTTCGGTTGATTATGCTAATTCTACGATAACAATTTCGGATACTCACGCAGCACCTTATCCAGGATCAAAGAATTATATTGAGTTTCCGATTGAACCAGACATGGAATGGTCTGCTGGAAAAATGTGGGGTGTAGCTCTTCCTAATGGAGATGGTCTGAGTCGTACTTTTAAAATAAAGACCCTCAACGTGATTAAAGAGGGCACCAAGACCCATTTAATTATTGACAATACGCACATTTCTCCCTCTAATTTCACAGTTGATTACGTGAACAAAACACTAACGATTGAAAATAAAGCACCAGCACCTCCTTTTGGGGCGAAAATTGAATTTTACTACAATAAATTGGAAACCATCGACACAGAGCCATCCGATAAATTCTCAATAATATCATTTTTCCGTGATCCAAGAATCATTCAGCTTGAAGCGGAATCCAAAATGGCTCCAACGGTCAGTGAACCAGTGGCTGCTCCATCTGTTGATGAGACGAAAGTAACGCAGCCCGTTATCGAGTCTAAAGAGGATCAAGCTGTAGATGAATCGCCCGAGATTCCTTTGTCTATACCGTCTGGAGAACACTTTCCGGGTACGTTTACGATCAATTCTTCGGGTACTTCGTTTACGATTCGTTTGAAGATGAAAAATATTCAGCCCACGTACACTTCCTACGTTATGGTGAAAAATTCGGAAGAACAATTGGTTAAACGCATCCAGTTCGATCCGGCAACAACGTTTAGCTACCCTTTGAGTAACCTGAACTTGTCTACGGGCGGGTACTACTTTTATATTAAAATGATGGATCAGTCGGGCAATTCGGCAGCGTCTGTGCCCCAGTTTATTCCCGTAAATAATAATAAAGCTCAGGTTTTGGTGTTTATTGATGGGAAGCTGCAACAATATGAGCAGCCTGCGACTTCGATTAGCGGAAGCATGCTGGTGCCGTTTCGTGCTGTTTTTGAGGCGCTTGGAGCGAAGGTGAAATGGGATGGTGCTACGAAGACCGTTACCGCGACCAAAGGGAATACAACGATTAAGTTAACCGTAGGCTCCAGAGATGCCTATATCAATGGTAAGTTAGTGCGTCTCAATGCGGCGCCGAGATTAATTAACGGCAAAGTGATGGTTCCTATTCGATTTGTAAGTGAGGCTCTGGGAGCCAAGGTGAAATGGAATATTGCCGCTCAGAGTGTTGTGATCTTTCTTGCCCCGCAACAGATTTTAACAACAAATGAAAGTGAACAATTAATGGATGAAGACGAGGGCAACACTGAGCCACAATCGAAGCCTACCATACTGAACAATATATCCAGTACCATCACCAAATCTTCTAATATCGTTTTCGTTATTGATGTTACGAGTAGTATGACAGGAACGCTGGATTATGTAAGACAGAAGGTTAAGGGCTTTGTTGATTCGGTTCCATCAGGCTCCCAATTTGCCGTCGTTGCGTTTCGGGACATTAATTTAACAGCAGATAAAGATTTGGAGTATTTTGATTTTACAGCGGATAAGAGCAAGCTAAAAGGGAATTTGAATACGTTACGTCCTTCTGCTGGCGGGGATCTGAAAGAATCCGGGCTGGAGGCCATCCAGCTGGCTGTAAGTAAATTTTCCAAAAGCTCTAATTCCAAAACCATCATATTCATTACAGATGCACCCGTACATGATAAAAATACAGCGCTGGGTAAAGCCCGTTTTTCAGTGGACGAAATAAACGAGCAATTACAGAAAAATGGCGTTACTTTTAATGCGATAGTTCCTGCAAGCGGACTGGCCAATAAACAAATGAAAAAGCTCGTAGATAGCAATCAAGGAGCCTTGTATGATATTAAGGATGCCAAGCTAAATCTGGCGAAGTAAATAGTACAGTTGAAAGGCGCTTCCGAAATGGGAGCGTCTTTTTCCATGCTGCGAAAAGCGGTCCTTTTTTTATTATGCAGAAGATGTGTTATCAAATATTGTTGACAGTTATCAAAATATCATTGTAGTATTTATAAACACATAAGATTACTCGGAATTTGATTGGGCTGCAACATTCTAGCTCAACAAAAAACAGATGATATCAGGGGGGAGAAATCGAAATGAAGAAAAAATGGGTTCCATTTATACTGCTGGTGGGAGCAGTCGCACTTTTTATCTCTGGCTGTGGCAGTAAGAATACGACGGGAAATGCTGCGAGTGAAGAAAAGAAGACACTGCATATCAGTTTTAATCCAGGTCCTTATAGTGATCAGTTCAAGAATGGAGTGGCTCCGTATTTGGAGAAGAAGGGCTACAAGATTACATATAAAGAATTTACAGACGGCGTTCAGCCCAATGTAGCTGTGGCTAATGGAGATATTGATGCTAATGTGTTCCAACATTCGCTCTATCTGGATTCTATGAATAAGCGGGAGAATATTGATCTGATTGGAGCTGTGCAGGTTCCGACTCCGCCAATGGGATTGTACTCCAGCAAGCATACCAGCCTTGACGAAGTCAGCAACGGTGCTCAAATCAACCTGCCGAACGAGCCAGTCAATATGTTGCGTGCGCTGAATATTTTAAAGGAAGTGGGCTGGATTACGTTAAAGGATAATATTGATCCACTGCAAACCTCGGTGAACGACATTATCTCTAATCCGCATCATTTGCAATTTGTGGCGACCGACCCTGCACAGGGACCGCGCGCACTGGAGGATGTTGATTTTGCCGCTATTCAGGGGAACTTTGCCGTTTCGAATGGAATGAAGCTGACCTCGGCATTGCAGCTTGAAAAAATGACAGACCCGTTCACGAACGTGGTCGCTGTGGATAGCAAGAACAAGGACAAGCCATTCGTCAAAGACATCATTGAGGGGTATCATTCGGATGAATTCCAAAAGTACATCAAATCGAATCCGGTTTATGAAGGCTATAAGCTGCCAAGCTATTTCAAATAATATGAGTTTATTGTCTTCTGCGAGCTGGCACTGTCAGCCTGTATCTTATGGATAAAAGGTGGAGATGAACGTGATTTTTTCATCCTCTGATCTCGTCAAGGCACTGCCTGACAACTATTTTAGCGCAATTGACGACAAAGTGAATCTGTATAAAAGCAGAGGAATAGATGTAATCAATTTGGCAGCCGGCAACCCGGATCAGCAGACACCGGCGCATATCATCAGCGCTTTGAAGGAAGCAGTTGATCAGCCGATCAATCAGGGCTACCCGCCTTTTCACGGAAAAAAAAGCACACTGGAAGCAGTCGCCGCGTTCTATAAACGGGAGTATCAGGTGGAGCTTGATCCCGATCGGGAGGTTGCCGTATTCAACGGCTCCGCCATAGGCGTAATGGGGATTCCGCAGGCATTGCTAAATCCCGGTGACTGGTTGCTGACCACCGACCCGGCATACCCGCAATATGTTTCCGCTGCTGCGCTGGCAAGAGCCCGTATCCATACGATTCCGCTCCATGAGAAGGATGGATTTTTGCCTGATTATACCACGGTGCCGGAAGAAATCGCCCAACAGGTCAAATTGCTCATGATTAATTATCCGAACAATCCGACTGGCGCCGTGGCTACTACGGATTTTCTGACGAAGACGTTGGACTATGCCGCTGAGTACTGTTTTCCGGTTATGAACGATTTTGCTTACGGTGCCCTTGGGTTTGAGGGGCATAAGCCGCTCAGTCTATTGCAAATCCCCGGCGGCAAGGAATATGGTGTCGAGACGTATACGGCTTCCAAAACGTACAACATGGCGGGCTGGCGTTTCGGCTTTGCTGTTGGAAACGCATCTGTCATCGGTGCGCTCAAGCATTATCATACGCATGCCTACAGCACTGTTTTTGGAGCGGTACAGGATGCGGGAGCGTCGGCATTGCTGGGCTCGCAGGAGCCGGTGCGGGAGCTGGCTGCATTATATGAACGGCGACGTGATGTTCTCATTGCGGCGTTGCGTGGTATTGGCTGGGATGTAGCCGCACCCAAAGGAACTTTTTTCGCCTGGTTCAAGGTGTCTGAGGGCTATACCTCCGCTTCTTTTGCGGACTTTTTATTAGACGAGGCCCATGTTGCAGTGGCTCCCGGCGAAGGCTTTGGTCTTGCCGGAGCATCCTATGTGCGGGTGAGTCTGGTGAACAGTGAAGAACGGCTACTGGAGGCGGTGCAGAGAATAGCCGCAACGGGCATTTTTAAAAAATAAACTAAAATGCAGGGAATTCATGGAGGGAGCGAGAAACGAACTGTGAGTATAGCCATTATCGGAGCCATGGAAGAAGAAATAGCAGGTTTGAAAGCGCAGATCGAAGGGATAAGCATGACCCGGATCGCGAATGGAATTTTTTATACAGGTCGTCTTCAGGGCAAGGAAGTTGTTCTGCTGCAATCGGGAATTGGTAAAGCGAACGCAGCCTTGACTACGGCGCTGCTGATTGAGCGCTTTAACCCGGAGCTTGTCATTAATACCGGGTCTGCTGGCGGGCTTGATCCAGCGCTTCGTGTTGGGGATGTCGTAGTGGCGACCGAGCTGACTTACAGCGATGTGGATGGAACGGCGTTCGGCTATACCTACGGGCAGGTGCCACAGATGCCGGCAAGTTATCCGGTGGAGCAAGCGCTGCTTGATTTTGCGACAGAAACTCTGGCAGAAACCAAGATTGAGGGGCAGATCGTTACCGGGTTGATTACGACAGCAGACTCCTTTATCTATCAAGCGGAGCGGGTCCATTTTATTCGCAGCCAGTTTCCGGAAGCCAAGGTGACGGATATGGAAGGGACCGCGGTCGTCCAGACAGCGTATCAGTTTGGTGTCCCATTTTTGGCTGTTCGTTCTCTGTCTGATCTTGCCGGCGCAGAAGCAGCAGGTACTTTTGACTCCAATCTTGACTTGGCTGCGACCAACTCGGCAGCCGTGGTTGTAGCTCTTGTAGCTGCATACGATAATTTTAGTGAATCTAGCGGACGTTAGCAAAAAAAGCCACTCCTTCGAAAATGGATTTTTCCATCTGAAAGAGTGGCTCTCTTGATTAAAAGCCATGTATAGTACATGTAGCTTTAGTATTATTTTAGAGGAACCTGCTTGGACAACTTTTCAAACTGCTGCAACTGAGGTGTGACCTTGGCGGTAGTGAACAATTTTGATCAAGTGGTGTGCCGCCTGGCGTGCCACTTTTAATTTTTTTATTCTGAGTAATTCCTCCACTTCCGCCGTCTTGTCGAGGGTGCCGGATAGCCCCCTTAATGAATGGCATGATGAGCCAACAGCGTTGTTTCTCCGGCTAGGCTATTCCCACATATGAAAAAGGGAACTCCCTGATTGGTTCAATTGAATAGAATACTTAGAATTAGAGAGGGTGAAAAATTGAATCTTGGGGGAATGGATGATGCATCGATTAACCGAAGCAATAAGGATGATAAATATTGTGAAAAAAGGATCAAGGGTTTGAAGGGGATCAGTAGATACATACCTAATCAGCATGGAGCATGGGCCATGCTCATTCTTCCATTTTTATTCGGTTTAGCGGCTTCTCAAGGGGAATTCATTCATATACCTCTATTCATGTGCTGGTTTTTTATCTATTTATTCAGTTTTCCTGTCCTCCAATGGATCAAAACAGGTAACCGTGAAAGATACCGAAAACCAGTTGTTGTATACGGAGCGATACTCCTTCCCTTTTTAGCTTCACTGATATGGGTTAAGCCTGCGTTGATCTGGTATGGAGTTCTGCTGCTGTTCTTTTTTATGGCTAATATGTACTATGCAAAAATGAAAAATGAACGTGCCTTGCTCAATGACATTGCCGCAATTATACTTTTTTGTTCTTTTATTTACCCTGTTGTTCATATTGGAGAAGCAGGGGATTGGGGAATATCCACGGAGCTATTTTTGCTTTTGGTGTCTTACTTTACGGGAACTGCTCTTTATGTTAAAACGATCATCCGTGAAAGAAAAAATACACGCTACTATTATGCTTCTGTCATCTATCATCTGATCATTATGCTGTTTGCTGCCTGGATAAAGGTATTTTTGGTCGCTCCTTTTTTAATTTTATTATTACGAGCTATATGGCTTCCTAAATTCGAATTAAAGGCAAAACAAGTTGGCATGGCTGAAATTGGATTTTCATTGATGCTCTATGTATCTGTGTTGTTTTTATATTTCTAAAAAGGAGAGACATCAATGATATCTTTGGAAACACCACGAGATTATCGCGAGAACCCGTTTATCGTCATTTGGGAGGTAACGCGAGCTTGTGCTTTAAAATGCCTTCACTGTAGAGCGGAAGCCCAGTATAAGCCTGATCCTCGTCAACTGACATTAGAGGAGGGCAAGCAACTGATGGATCAAATCGCTGAAATGAATCATCCGCTGGTGGTTTTCACAGGTGGAGATCCGTTATCGCGTCCTGATTTATTTGAGTTGGCTCAATATGCAATTGAAGAGAAAAAGCTGTCGGTTTCCATAACTCCCAGTGCCACCCCTAAAGTGACACGAGCAGCGGTCGAAAAAGCAAAGCAAGTTGGCTTATCACGGTGGGCTTTTAGCCTGGACGGTTCATGTGCAGATATTCACGATCATTTTCGGGGGACTGTGGGTTCTTACGATACAACCATGCGGGGAATTGGTTATTTGAAGGAAATGAACATTCCTATTCAAGTGAATACGACGGTGTCCCGGTACAACCTTCACGATCTGGAGCAAATTGCAGAAAAGGTAAAGGAAATGCAGGCGGTGTTATGGAGCTTGTTTTTCCTTGTTCCAACCGGACGTGGTATGGAGAAAGATATGATTACTCCTGATGAGCATGAAGCTGTAATGAAGTGGTTGTATCAAATACAACAACAGATGCCTTACGGTGTAAAGGCTACAGAAGCACCTCACTATCGAAGGGTTGTACTGCAGGAAAAGAACAGAGCAGGTAAGAACAGTGCAACGTTCGAGCAAAAAAGGGCAGATGTTTTGGGACGTGCCCCTAAAGGCGTAAATGATGGAGATGGATTTGTTTTTATCAGTCATATCGGCGAGGTGTACCCGAGCGGTTTCCTGCCCCTTGCATGTGGAAATGTACGAATGGATAGTCTGGCACGTATTTATCGGCACTCTCCGATCATGAACAGGCTTAGAGATAAGTCTCTGCTTAAAGGAAAATGTGGAATCTGCGAATTTAATACCGTCTGTGGAGGCTCCAGAGCAAGGGCTTTTGCAATAACAGGAGATTATTTGGAGAGTGACCCTTATTGTGCCTATATGCCTGGGGCTAAGGAAGGAAAAGAGCTTTTATGAAAAAAAGTCCTAAAAAAGTCGTTGTTCTCGGTGGAGGAATAAGTGGTTTAAGTGCTGCCTTTTACGTGAAAAAGCTGGCTGAGGAGAAGCAAGTGGAGGTAGAGATTACACTGGTTGAGAAAAGCGACCGGCTGGGAGGAAAGCTGCAAACCGTTCGCCAAAACGATTTTATGATCGAAAAAGGACCGGATGCTTTTCTGGCCAGAAAAACGGCCATGTTGGAGCTGACCATGGAATTGGGACTGGAAGCAGAGCTGGTATCCACAAACCCGAAGGCCAAATCTGCCTGCATTTTGCATAAGGGCAAGCTTCACACGATGCCGATGGGCTTCATTCTGGGCATTCCAACGAAGCTTACCCCTTTCATTCGGACGGGACTTATCTCTCCGCTGGGAAAAGCACGGGCAGCCCTGGATTTAATCATCCCGGCGAAGAAAGGCGATATGGACGAGTCTCTGGGAAATTTTATCAAGCGGCGCCTTGGCAAAGAAGTTCTGGATCAGATTACAGAACCTCTGCTGTCTGGAATTTACGCTGGCGATACACATTCTCTTAGCCTGATGTCAACCTTCCCTCAATTTAAGCAGATGGAGCAGAAGCATGGGAGTCTGATTAAAGGTATGACTAAAGGAGCGGGGAGAAAGTCGGCTGTACAAGAAAAACTGCCGGATATCGCCAAGAAAAGCATGTTTCTTTCCTATCGACAAGGCTTATCTACAATCGTGGAGCGGCTAAAGGAGAGGCTGCATACCGTACATTTTGTGATGGGACAGGGTGTGGCTGAAGTAAGAAAAGAGGACGGTTATCAGGTAATCCTGGATCATGGACAAGTCATAGATGCAGATGCAGTGATCTGCGCTGTTCCAGCCTTTGTGGCGGCTAAATTATTTTCCGGTGTTGCAAGTGTCAGCTTGCTCAATAAGATCAGTTACGTTTCGGTAGCCAATATTGCCCTTGCTTATAAAAATACAGAGCTTCATCTTGCCTTTGAGGGAACCGGATTTTTGGTGCCGCGCAAGGAAGGTAAAAAGATCACAGCATGTACGTGGTCCTCGACAAAGTGGAGCCATACTGCTCCAGAAGGATATACGCTGTTACGAGCATATATCGGACATGCAGGCGCACAGGAATGGATACAGATGACGGATGCTGAGCTTGTGGATGCCGCGCGCAAAGACTTGAAGGATTTAATGGGCTTGGAAGCGGAACCGGAATTCGCCGAAGTTAGTCGGTGTAATCAATCGATGCCGCAATATCCGATTGGACACAAGGAGTATCTGGCAAAGGTTAGATATGATTTATCTCAGTATTCTCCAAATGTATTTTTATGTGGTGCTGGTTATGGAGGCGTTGGAATTCCAGATTGTATCGCTCAAGGGAAAGAAGCGGCTGAACAGCTGATTTCAGCTTTTTAATGACAAGGCATTTCCTGCTTTAGAAGAGAGAGCTCCAGGATGAATTCAAGTTGTAAGGGGAAGTAGAACATGATCCAGTTAACGCTGAATCCGTATGTATCCAAGCTGCAAGACGAGCATCAGGCTGTGATAGAGATACTAAAGGAATTACGCTTGATCACAAACGGCTTTGAGCCGGTACAGCAGATATTTTTAATCATATTCTTCTTGAGAATTGCACATTAATCGAACGTACGAGACAGGCGCAGCTCAAAATATAATCCATCATATGAAGAAAGACTAAACTTAAGGAGTCAAACAAAATGAAAAAAATTATTAAACATAGCCAGACGCTCTTTTTTGTTTTTTCCATTGTGTTATTACTTTCAGGGTGCGGTGCGGAGCAACAATCAGCTTCAAATGTTAGCAGCACGGTCCAGAACGAGTCTTCCAGCCAGGATTCTTCGAAAAAGGCTGAAACTGTTGAACTGACCATTTCCGCAGCTGCGAGCTTAACAGATGCGCTCAAAGAAATCCAGAATTTGTACGAGCCAACTCATAAAGATGTCAAATTGAATTTCAACTTTGGTGGCTCTGGTGCGCTGGAAAAGCAGATTGAGCAAGGAGCACCATCAGACCTGTTTTTGTCCGCTTCGAAGAAAAACATGAAGTCTCTCGTAGATCAGCAGCTAATAGAGAGCGATAAACAAAAAACATGGCTGACGAACGAATTGGTAACGGTTATTCCTGCAGACGGGACGATGAACATTGCGAGTGTAACGGATTTAACCAAGGAAGGGGTAAAAAAAGTGGCGATTGGCATTCCTGAAAGTGTCCCTGCAGGCAAATACGCACAGGAAGCGCTGACGAACACGAAGCTATGGGACGTATTGCAGAGCAGGCTGGTTCAGGCAAAAGATGTTAGACAAGTGCTGCAATATGTGGAGACTGGAAACGCTGATGTCGGATTTGTATATAAAACAGATGCATTGACTTCGCAAAAGGCGAAAATCGCCTTTGAGATGGACCCTAAAACCTATTCATCTGTTGAGTACCCCATCGGAATTGTCAAAGCTTCAAAGCACACTCAAGAGGCCGAGGATTTCTATGCATACCTTCAATCACAAGAATCTCTGAATATTATGGCTAAGTATGGATTTACCATACCGAAGTGAGCATGCAAGCTATAGATTGGAATGAATATTGGCCTCCTATCCTGTTATCGTTGCAGGTGGCACTGTTATCCAGCATTCTGGTAATCATAATAGGCCTGTTTGCGGCATGGTCAATGTCTCGTTTGGGGCTATTTAGAGGGAAAACGGCCGTTGAAACCTTGCTTATGCTGCCTTTGGTACTCCCACCGACCGTTGTTGGCTTTTTACTGCTCATATTGCTTGGACGAAAAAGTGGATTGGGACGTATTGTAGAACAATGGTTTGGCGAACCAATTGTATTCTCGTGGTGGGCTGGGGTTGTGGCAGCGGTGGTAGTGGCTTTTCCTCTTGTCTATCGGACGCTGAGAATGGGATTGTCTTCTGTTGACCGGGACTTGGAAAACGCGGGACGTTCGATGGGTGCAAGTGAATGGCAGGTTTTCCGATATATCACCTTCCCTTTAATTTTCCCTTCTTTTAAAGCGGCCTTTATACTCGGTTTTGCCCGCGGTCTGGGCGAATTTGGTGCTACGCTGATGATTGCCGGAAATATTCCGGGCAAAACCCAGACCATTCCGACGGCCATTTATGTTGCGGTGGATTCTGGTCATCTTCCTATGGCCTGGGCCTGGACATGCTCCATCATACTCATTTCTTTTATCATGCTCCTGTTAACGGGCCAAAAGAACAATTAATCACTTCATATAAGCTTCCCTTTGGCAGAGGGAAGCTTTTTTGTATCTTTCCATAGAACGAGGGATTTCCTGTAGCGCTATAGGACATTCCCTAATGGGAACAGGAATCAATGAATTACATAATGAGAATAAGCGAATGAATCTTGCCCTAGCAACTGCGTTGGGATTTTTCATTCTGAAAAGGAGCGTTGATCATCAATGAAGAAAAAATACAGCCTCAACTTTTTTAAACCGATCGAGAGTTATTCCGGAAATTGGTCAATCCTTGAGGAAAAAAATAGAGAATGGGAAAACGTGTACCGTCAGCGTTGGTCTCACGACAAAGTGGTTCGGACGACGCACGGTGTTAACTGCACCGGCTCCTGTAGTTGGAAGGTTTTTGTGAAAAACGGCATCATTACCTGGGAAAATCAGCAGATCGATTATCCTTCCTGCGGCGTTGACATGCCGGAATTTGAGCCGCGTGGATGCCCGCGTGGCGCTACATTTTCCTGGTATGAATACAGTCCATTACGCGTGAAATACCCCTATATGCGCGGTAAGTTATTGCGGCTTTGGTTAGCCGCCATTAAGGAGCATACGAATCCAGTAGACGCATGGGCAAGCATCGTAGAAGACCCTGAGAAAGCCAAGCTCTACAAATCGGCTCGCGGAAAAGGCGGGCATGTCCGTGTCGGCTGGGACGATGTCCTGCGTCTGATCTCGGCGCAGCTCATCTATACCATCCGCAAGTACGGTCCCGACCGGATCGCGGGCTTTACGCCAATCCCGGCGATGTCAATGATAAGCTACGCTTCGGGAGCCCGGTTCATTTCGCTACTCGGTGGGCAGATGTTGAGTTTTTACGACTGGTATGCAGACCTTCCGCCTGCATCTCCTCAAATTTGGGGTGAGCAGACGGACGTGCCGGAATCTTCTGACTGGTACAATGCGGGTTACCTGATCATGTGGGGATCGAACGTACCGCTTACCCGGACGCCGGACGCGCATTTTATGACGGAAGTACGTTATAAGGGGACAAAGGTCGTATCGGTGGCTCCCGATTTGGCGGAGAATGTGAAGTTCGCTGACAATTGGCTCGCACCGAATCCGGGTACAGATGCTGCCGTGGCCCAGGCTATGACGCATGTCATTCTGGATGAGTTCTACAAAGAACGCCAAGAACCCATGTTCATTAACTATGCCAAACAATATACAGATATGCCGTTCATGATTCTGCTTGATCCACACGAAGGAGTCTGGAAAGGTGGGCGTTTTCTACGGGCGAGTGACCTTGGGGATGTTTCTCAGCATGCGGACTGGAAACCGGTCATATATGACGAAGTGGCAGGGGAGATGCTGGTCCCGAACGGTACGATGGGACAGCGCTGGGAACAGGATAAGAAATGGAACCTGATCCTGGAGCGAGAAGACGGAACGAAGGTTGAGCCTGCCCTTACTGTGGAAGGTCGTGGCGAGCAATGGGAAGAAGTCGTATTCCCTTACTTTGATAACGCCGGTAATGGAACGTTCAAACGTGTAATTCCGACCAAAAAAGTGCGCCTGGCAGATGGTTCGGAGCGTTACGTTGCAACCGTGTACGATCTGATGATGAGCCAGTACGGTGTCGCGCGCAGTGACAGCCCTCATAACGCCAAAGATTATTACGATGCAGCTTCGCATTATACCCCTGCCTGGCAGGAGAAGATCACAGGAGTGAAGGCATCTGTTGTGGTGCAGATTGCTCGGGAATTTGCTCAAAATGCTATCGATACCAAAGGGCGCTCCATGATTATTATGGGTGCGGGGATCAATCATTGGTTCAATAGTGACACGATCTATCGGTCCATCTTGAACCTGGTCATGTTGACAGCTTCCCAAGGCGTAAACGGTGGAGGCTGGGCGCATTATGTTGGTCAAGAAAAGCTCCGTCCCATCGAAGGCTGGTCATCGATTGCCTTTGCAAAAGACTGGCAAGGGGCGGCTCGACAGCAAAATGCTACATCGTTTTTCTACTTTGCAACAGAGCAGTGGCGTTACGAAGAAAGTGGAACAGACACCTTGAAGTCACCGATTGGCGGGGATGTCAGTTACAGACATCCAGCAGACTACAACGTGCTCGCAGCGCGTCTGGGTTGGCTGCCTTCTTATCCACAGTTTAATAAAAACAGTCTGCTATTCGCCGAAGAGGCTGCGCAATTAGGCAAGAAGTCCAACGAGGACATCATTAATCATTCTGTGGAAGAGATTAAATCACGTAAGACACGCTTCGCTGTAGAAGATCCTGGGGCAGCCGAGAACTTCCCGCGTTCACTCTTTGTTTGGCGGTCAAATCTGATTTCAAGTTCGGCGAAGGGACAAGAGTATTTCATGAAACATTTACTCGGAGCATCTGATGCCCTGCTTGCCCGGCCGAACGAAGAACAGAAACCTGAGGAAATCGTCTGGAGAGAAGATGTAGAAGGAAAGCTTGATCTGATGGTTGCACTTGATTTTCGGATGACAACAACTCCATTGTACGCGGACATCGTGCTTCCGGCGGCAACCTGGTACGAAAAAACAGACTTGTCGTCAACAGACATGCATCCTTTCGTGCACCCGTTTAATCCGGCTGTTAATCCACTGTGGGAATCTCGCGCGGACTGGGATATTTACCGCCAGCTTTCCGAAGTCTTTTCGGATATGGCAAAAGAGTACCTACCAGGAATATATAAAGACCTTGTGACCGCGCCGCTCTCACACGATAGTATAGGCGAAATTTCACAGCCGATGGGTCTTGTAAAGGATTGGACGAAGGGCGAGATTGAAGCGACTCCGGGTAAAACCATGCCGAATTTCAGCATCATCGAACGCGATTATACTAAGATTCACGATAAATTTATCTCACTCGGTCCGAATTTGGCTACTGGGAAAACAGGTGCGCATGGCGTCAGCTTCTCCGTAGCGGATGAATATGAGGAATTGAAAAGGCTGAACGGAGTTTATTACGATGATTCCATTAAAGATGGTTTGCCTAAAATACAGACAGCTCGTCAAGTGGCCAATACTATTCTTCACCTTTCATCCGCGACCAATGGACAGGTCTCACAAAAGGCTTATGAGCAGGCAGAAAAGCTTCACGGTGTTGAACTCAAAGACATCTCGGCCGACCGGGCAGCGGAAAAGATCACTTTCCAAAGTATCACGGTACAGCCGCGTGAGGTTATACCGACACCGGTATTTACTGGATCGAACAAGAAAGGACGTCGCTATTCACCATTTACAACGAATATTGAACGTCTCGTTCCGTTCCGTACTTTGACAGGAAGACAGCACTTCTATATAGATCATGAAATTTTCCAGCAGTTTGGGGAGTCATTGCCAATCTATAAACCTACTCTGCCGCCGATGGTGTTCGGCACGCGTGATCGGGAAATAAAAGGCGGACAAGATTCACTTGTCCTACGTTATCTGACTCCGCACGGTAAATGGAATATTCACTCCACCTACCAGGATAACCAGCATATGCTTACGCTGTTCCGCGGAGGTCCTACGGTATGGATCAATAACGAAGACGCAGCGGCCCACGATCTTGCCGACAATGACTGGGTAGAGGTGTACAACCGTAACGGTGTTGTAACCGCCCGGGCCGTTGTCAGCCACCGGATGCCAAGAGGAACGATGTTTATGTACCATGCTCAGGATAAACACATTCAAGTGCCGGGCTCCGAAATCACGGATACGCGCGGGGGCAGCCATAATGCGCCAACAAGAATTCATCTCAAACCAACCCAGATGGTTGGCGGATACGCTCAGCTTAGCTACGGGTTCAACTATTACGGTCCGATCGGCAACCAGCGTGATGTGTACGTAGCGGTACGTAAAATGAAGGAGGTAAACTGGCTTGAAAATTAAAGCTCAAATTGCCATGGTCATGAACCTGGATAAATGTATTGGCTGTCATACGTGCAGCGTGACATGTAAAACAACTTGGACAAACCGCAAAGGCGCGGAATATATGTGGTTCAACAACGTGGAAACCAAACCCGGCATCGGTTATCCGAAGCGTTGGGAAGACCAGGAGCAATATAAGGGCGGCTGGCAGCTTCGCAAAGGGAAGCTCGAACTGAAGTCAGGGAGCAAGCTATCCAAGATAGCGCTTGGCAAAATTTTTTACAATCCCGACATGCCGGAAATGAAAGATTATTATGAGCCCTGGACCTACAATTATGAGCATTTGACCAATGCCAAAGAGCAGAAGCATTCTCCGGTAGCACGCGCGCATTCTGCGGTAACGGGGAAAAAAATGAATCTGGATTGGGGCCCAAACTGGGAGGACGATTTGGCGGGTACCCATGTGACGGGTCCACTTGATCCGAATATTCAGAAAATTGAAGAAGAGATCAAATTCAATTTCGAGAAGTCATTCATGCTGTATCTCCCTCGGCTCTGCGAACACTGTCTGAATCCGAGTTGTGTCGCATCCTGTCCTTCAGGCGCCATGTACAAACGGGATGAGGATGGAATCGTGCTTGTGGATCAGGAAGCATGCCGCGGCTGGCGGTATTGCATGACAGGCTGTCCATACAAAAAAGTGTACTTCAACTGGCAGACGAACAAAGCGGAGAAATGTACCTTCTGTTTCCCGCGTGTGGAAGCCGGGTTGCCAACAGTCTGTTCCGAGACATGTACAGGACGAATTCGTTACCTCGGCGTTCTGCTGTATGACGCGGATCGAGTTCACGAGGCTGCTTCTACGCAGGATGAGAAAGAACTGTATAAAGCACAGTGCGACCTGTTCCTGGACCCAAGTGATCCGGCGGTGATTGCTCAGGCGAGAAAAGACGGCATCTCGGAAGACTGGATTGAGGCAGCGCAGAACTCGCCGGTCTACAAGCTTGCCATTGAGTACAAGCTGGCATTCCCGCTTCATCCGGAATATCGCACGCTGCCTATGGTCTGGTATGTACCGCCACTTAGCCCAATCATGAATTACTTTGAAGGGAAAGACTCGATCGAGAATCCGGATATGGTCTTTCCAGCTATCGAAGAAATGCGTACCCCCATTCAGTACCTTGCCAATATGCTGACGGCGGGTGATACGCAGACGGTGAAGGAATCCTTGCAGCGGATGGCTATGATGCGCTCCTATATGCGTGCCCAGTCCACAGGACAATCTTTTGATGAAAGCCGTCTTGAACGTACCGGCATGACACCACTGCAGGCCGAGCAGATGTATCGACTGCTGGCAATTGCCAAATATGAGGACCGTTTCGTCATTCCGACGTCGCATAAAGAGGGGTATGCCAATCCATACCGGGCTCAAGGATCTGCCGGTTATGGCGACACTCTGGGAAATATGGGCTCTGGCTCTGGCTGTAGCGGTTGTAGCCTGGCAAGCTCAATGGGGATGGAAGAGCCTTCAAAAACAGGCAAGGAAATGGTTGAAGAAAACTTCTACGGGGGTATTTGGCGTGATTAATGTAGCGAAGCTGTATGAATGCAAGCCTTCATTCGGGTTTTTCGCCCAACAACTCATGTACCCGGAAAAGCTGGATTTTCATCCGGCTTTTCTGGAAGCATCATTTGATCCGGACCATCCTGCGTATACGCACGCTAATATGTATTGGTCTCTTATGCAAGAGTTCAGCATCGAAGAGATTCAGGAGATGTATACGGAAACCTTCGATTTTCAAAAAAATTGCGCATTATATATGACTTACTTCAAGTTTGAAGATGCAAAAGAAAGAGGACAAATGCTAGTCAAGTTAAAGGTTCTGTATGAGATGTACGGCCTTGAAATGTCGGATGGGGAGCTTCCGGATTACTTACCGCTCATGTGTGAATTTCTGTATGCCGCCGAATGGGTGCAAGATCCGAAGACGACAGAAAACCTCCGCATGCCCGTTGCGATTTTGGAAGACGGCACCTATCATTTGCTTATAGCGCTGGAAAAAATGAAAAGCCCGTATTTTCATCTGGTCAAGGGACTGCGCGAAACGCTTAAAGCTTGCGTAGAACAGGAGGCAGCCGCGCAATGATGATGCTAGAGCAGTTTTTATGGGTCATTTTCCCGTATATGTGTGTGGTCATCTTTATTGTAGGCCATATTTTCCGCTACAGAACTGACCAGTTCAATTGGACAGCGAAATCGAGCGAATTTATTGAAAAGAAACAATTGATGATCGGAAGCCTTTTATTCCACCTGGGAATTATCCCGGTTATTTTCGGTCACGTGTCCGGTTTGGGTATTCCAAAAACCTGGATGCATGCACTGGGTGTAAACGATCATCTGTATCACATTGGAGCAGTTTATATTGGTGGAATATTTGGAGCCATAACGTTTCTCGGTATGTTGATCCTCACATCTCGCCGTTTTACAATACGCAATGTGCGCCGTTTAAGTACAGCGTCTGATTTGATTGTAAACGTATTGCTTTTGGCCATTGTATGCATGGGGCTGTTTGCGACTCTTGTAACGAATGCGGTACAGCCGGAATTCGATTATCGGGAGACCATCTCGATCTGGTTCCGCGGTTTGTTCATATTCCGTGTCGACCCAACACTCATGAGAGACGTACCGATATCTTTCAAGCTTCATGTACTTATGGGCTTTGCCATTTTTGCATTTTGGCCCTTTACCCGGCTTGTGCATGTGTGGAGTGTTCCGTTGAATTATGTGCGCAGAAGTTATATCCTTTACAGAAGACATAAATCGAATTAGGAAAGCGGGCTCTGCCTTCTTTCCTAATTTTATTAGGAGAGAGTGATGAATAATAGGATGGATTATCAAAGGGAGCTTGAGCGAATACGCGAACATTTCGGTTATGATTTCATGGCGCTTGCTCTGGTTGAACCGGCCGAATATCAATACGTAATTAAATGGAAAAATGCAGCCGGTAATTTAAATGATCGCTTTAAGCGGATTGTGCTGCAATCCGGTAAGGGCATAGCAGGAATCGTGTTTAAAACCGGGAAATCCGTTTTCATTCCATCTGTTTATCAATATGTGGGGGCAGACAACCTGTTTAACTATCCGATCGTTCAATCCGAGAAACTCAAGAGTCTCGGGGCTGTTCCCCTATGGAATGATGCTCGCGTCGCGGGCGTACTGCTTGGTGGATTTCGGGAAGAACAGCTGATGACCGAAGCCATGATGCGTGATTTGGAAGCCTTGGCGCATAGGGGAATTGGAGAGTTGAACGGGAAGGAAGTGATGTGAATTGACATTGTCTGTAGGGACTGGCTCTTTGAGTGCGCTAATGGTGAAGTTGTTTGAGAACAGTACGGAAGCCATTTTCTTTTTTGATAGGCAAGGGAATACCCTAGCCATGAACCCGGCAGCTGAAGAGATTGTGGGCGATGACGTCCTCATTCAACTCTATGAAGGGAAGAACAGAGCTTTATGTGGAACATGCAGGGGCTATACAAGCGAAACGGAGCCCCGTACCTGCCTTAACTGTTATTTCAATATGCCAGAATCCAAGGATTTCGCTTCTTTTCAGGTGTATCTGGAAACAAAGAGCAACGGAATGGTTCCCTATGCAGCTTCTTTTCACACGATTGATTCTGAACATGGAACACGGGTGTTGATGTTGAGAGATTTGACCCCGCAATTTCAGACGCAGGAAAAATTGTATGAAAACAAAATGATGAAGCATGTCATTGAAGCGCAGGAAAATGAGCGTAAACGGCTTTCCAGGGAACTGCACGACAGCGTCGCCCAGGAATTGATGAGCGCGGTTGTTGAACTACGGGTGTTAAAATACATGACGAATGATGAACAGCTCCTAAAAAATATGAAGCAGACCGAAGCATCCATGACGCGGTTGCTGGATGATATCCGCAACCTGTCTGTGGAACTACGCCCCGCCACACTTGATGATTTTGGACTTGAAGCGGCATTTCGTTCTCACTTTAAGAGGGTTGAACAAAGCTTTGGTCTGGTAGTTGAATTTGTGTCGGATCTTCCCCAAAAGCGATATGGAAGTGAAAAGGAAACGGTCATTTACCGTGTCTGCCAAGAGGCTGTTCTCAATGCCTTGAAGTATGCCCAAGTAGACATGGTTAAAGTTTCTTTGACTGAGCACGATCATATGCTTCGTTTGACTGTAGAGGACGATGGAATTGGCTTTGAAAAGGGGAGCAATCCTATTGGAACGGGATTAGGTTTATATGGTATGCAGGAGCGAGCAGAGCTGGTAGGCGGAAGTTTTGGCGTCCTTTCAAATGTTGGTCAGGGAACCAAAGTCTTTTTACAAATTCCGATTGGCCAAGAGGAGGAATAGAGACTTGATCAAAATTGTGTTAGCGGATGACCATGCTATTGTACGAAGCGGATTTTCCATGATTTTGAACTTCCAATCGGATATGGAGGTTGTCGGAACGGCTGCAGATGGCATTGAAGCGTATACGATGGTAGCTAAATATCGTCCGGATATTCTAATCATGGACCTCAGCATGCCCCCAGGCGAAAGTGGATTGATCGCCACAGGCAAGATTAAAGAGGACCACCCTGATACTAAAATTCTGATTCTGACCATGCATGACGATGAAGAATATCTATTTCATATTTTGAAGAATGGTGCTTCAGGCTATGTTTTGAAAAATGCTCCAGATGAGGAGCTATTGCTTGCTATACGAACCATTCATGGGGGCGGGACCTATATCCATCCTAAAATGGCTACTTCTCTCGTTCGTGAGTTCATCAAAAAAGATACGACGTCACAATCAGAAGATCCGTATGAGATCCTGTCCAAGCGGGAACTGGAGATTCTGCCTCTGGTCGCAAAGGGTTACGGTAACAAGGAAGTTGCAGAAAAGCTGTTCATCTCTGTCAAGACGGTGGAAGCGAACAAAGCGAAAATCATGGAGAAATTGAATTTAAGAAGCCGGCCTGAACTGGTCCAATATGCATTAAAGAAAAAAATGCTGGATTTTTAGGTGATGAAGAAGAACATTTTAAAGAAAAAATCTCTTGAACAAACCAAGTCGCTTCTTAATAGAGGCGTCTTTTTTTATTTTCAGGGACTCCCCCGTTAGGGAAAGGGGAGTCCCCTATATTCGATAAGATCGGCTAGCGGCTACAATGGGGACAGAAAATTCAAATCAATAATTCGACAGAAAAAACGTTGAAAAGGTGAGTTAAATGATTAGAAAAATGCAGTTGCCGTTGCAAACATTGAACTTGATTCTTGGATTCATGGTATGGGTTATCATTTCTTCTCTTATGCCGTTCATTACGGAGGATATTGTGATTCCACCCGGAAAATTGGCTATGGTCACGGCGATTCCGGTCGTACTTGGTTCGATTCTGCGCATTCCGCTTGGTTATTATGCCAACATCTTCGGAGCAAGAATCGTTTTTCTCGTTAGCTTTATTTTGCTTTTGTTTCCCGTCTACTATATCAGTGAAGCTTCTACGATGATGGATTTAATTATCGGTGGCTTGTTCCTTGGGATTGGAGGAGCTGTGTTCTCGGTTGGGGTGACTTCGCTGCCGAAGTATTACCCAAAGGAAAAGCATGGGTTTGTAAATGGGATGTATGGTATAGGAAATTTGGGAACAGCCATCACTACCTTCTCGGCCCCTATTGTGGCTACCCAAATTGGCTGGGCCCCTACAGTGAAGCTATATCTCATTGTGCTGCTTGTTTTTATCGTTTTGAATTTCTTCTTAGGGGATCGTCATGAAGCTAAAGTAAAGACGCCAATTATGGAGCAGATTAAAGGCGTTTACAAAAATGAGAAGCTTTGGTTTTTCTCGCTCTTTTATTTTATTACATTTGGCTCATTTGTAGCGTTCACGGTGTACTTGCCGAATTTCCTGGTATCGAATTTTGAGCTGACTAAAGTGGATGCAGGGATGCGTACAGCAGGCTTCATTGCGATTGCCACTTTCTTCCGCCCCATCGGTGGCTGGCTGGCGGATCGGCTTCAGCCCCTGTTCCTGCTGGTAGGTACGTTCTCTGTTTATACGGTCGCTGCGATTCTTTTGGCTTTTTCACCAGGGATCACCCTTTATACAGTAGGCTGCTTGGCGATCGCTGTATGTGCTGGAGTGGGGAACGGCGTCATTTTCAAGCTAGTTCCATTTTATTTTAATAAACAAGCAGGTATAGTTAACGGAATTGTATCCATGATGGGCGGTCTCGGTGGCTTTTTCCCTCCGATCTTGTTGTCGACGATTCATGCCGTTACTGGCCATTATTCCATTGGATTCATGCTACTTTCCCAAGTGGCGCTGGCTAGCCTGATCCTCGTCATATGGCTGTATTATCAAGGGACACAATCTAATGAATGAGCGTTATTCCAGACAAATCTTATTTAGACCCATTGGTGGCGAAGGGCAGCGTAATCTATCCGTTGCTGTCGTCACCATTATCGGTTGCGGGGCACTGGGTTCCGCCATTGCCGAAACACTGGTAAGAGCGGGCGTTGGGGAGCTTCATCTTGTTGACAGGGATTATGTAGAGATGTCGAATCTGCAACGCCAGCAACTGTTCACGGAGCAGGACGCCGCGGAAATGCAGCCCAAGGTTATGGCAGCCGAAAAAAGGCTGAAAGCCATACGAGAAGACGTACGGTTGCACACATATCTCGATAATTTGGATGCCGAGCTTGTTCAAGAACTTGCCAGCAAAAGTATATTGCTGATGGATGCTACGGACAATTTCGAAACTCGTCTACTTATCAACGATGCCGCATTGAAGGCTGGAATTCCATGGATTTACGGAGCCTGTGTTGGAAGCACAGGCGTCGTTTTTCCTTTCGTGCCGGGCAAGTCAGCCTGTTTTCGCTGCCTTCTGCCATCGCTGCCTGCGATCAATCAGACCTGCGATACGGCTGGAATCATCTCGCCTGCAGTCCAGGTGACAGCCGCCCTCCAATGTGCAGAAGCCATGAAGTGGCTGAGCGGCAGACATGATAAGATGCGCCGCAAGGTTCATCTATTTGATCTATGGGAGAACACGCAGATGGACATAGGGATTTCCCGCATCCGTAACCAAGATTGTCCAACCTGTGGAGAATATCCTACGTTTCCTGCACTGACGGCATCATGTCGCTCGGCGTATGCTGCGCTGTGCGGACGGGATGTGGTACAGGTTCTTCCAGACCCCCATCGTCCGATCACGCTCGATGATGCAGAGAAAATGGGCAGGCTTATAGCAGATAGCGTAAAAAGAACTCCTTATTTCGTTGAATTTTATGCTTTTAAGCATCGAATGATTTTATTCAAAAACGGAAGGCTTCTCATACACGGTGTACGAAGTGTTGCCAACGGTCAAAAACTATATCATCAGCTGTTCGGTTAAACGAGAGGTGCAGGTATAAGAGGCAGAAATTTTTAATAGAGTTTATCATCGGAGAATGGCTTGTCCGGTGGCTGGAAGGTGGAAAAGATGAGTGTATTTGAAATCGTAACGGAGCCCATTCTCCCGCAGGCTTATGCGGATTATGTCCTAAGGCCGGAAGCGGGAGCGGTGACTGTGTTTACAGGGCACGTCCGAGAATGGACTCAAGGCGTACGGACCTTATACCTTGCTTATGAGGCCTATGTACCCATGGCCCAAAAAAAACTCGCGGAGATTGGCCACGAAATCGAACAGAAATGGGAAGGGACAAGAGTGGCAATTGCGCACCGGATTGGCGAGCTTCAAATCGGTGATATCGCCGTTGTCATCGCCGTTTCTTCACCACACCGCTCAGATGCTTATGAGGCGAATGAATACGCGATCGAACGAATCAAAGAAATAGTTCCAATTTGGAAACGAGAGATTTGGGAAGATGGAATGCAGTGGGTCGGATATCAAAAGAAAAAGCCGGGGAAGATCAGTCATGATTAAGCTGTACTATTTTGCGGGACTCCGTGAGGTGACGGGGAAAACAGAGGAATTGGCAGATTTGGCGGGCCAAACTGTGGGTGATTTATCCAATTGGATAACAGATCAATATCCAGATATGCCGATCAAGTCTGTACGAATTGCGATAAACGAGGAGTATGCGTTGTCTACGGATGTATTACAGGATGGAGACGTTGCAGCCTTCATTCCCCCAGTCAGCGGCGGCTGATGATAACGCCCCAAAACACTAGAAAAGGAGGGAACGTATGAATTCGTATCCGCTGAAGGACCCATTGCGGCGGCCAATTCGTGATTTACGTATATCTGTTACGGACCGCTGCAATTTCCGCTGTTCCTACTGTATGCCCAAAGAAATCTTCGGCGACGATTTTGCCTTTCTTCCCAAAAGTGAATGTCTGTCGTTTGAAGAGATTCACCGACTGGCGAAGCTCTTTGTGTGCCTAGGAGTAAAAAAAATCCGACTCACAGGCGGCGAACCATTAATGCGCAGGAATCTACCTGACCTGGTCTCCCAAATCCTGTCCATTGACGGAGTGGAGGATGTCGGCTTGACCACCAACGGTTTGCTGCTAGGGCAACAGGCTAAGCGTCTCTATGAAGCGGGGCTACGACGGCTTAATGTCAGCGTAGACGCTCTGAACCCCGAGCTATTTGGGCGGATGAATGGACGGGGCATTAAGCCCGATTTTATTTTGAAGCAGATCGAATATGCAAGAGAAATCGGCTTTGAGATCAAGGTCAATATGGTGGTACAAAAAGATCTAAATGATTCCGAAATTTTGCCGATGACCGCTTATTTTAAGGAGCAGGGAATAACCCTTCGCTTTATCGAGTTTATGGATGTAGGTAATGACAACGGGTGGAGCTTCAAAAAGGTACTAACCAAAAAAGAAATCGTTGAACGACTTAAGAATGTGTACGAGCTGGAGCCGATGGATCGGGATTACTTTGGAGAAGTGGCAAAGCGTTATCGTTATAGAGACAGCGACGCGCAGGTTGGCTTTATTACTTCGGTTTCTGAATCATTTTGCTCGTCCTGCACACGTGCCCGCTTATCGTCTGATGGCAAGTTTTATACGTGCTTGTTTGCTTCAGGCGGATTGGATCTACGTCAGATGCTTCGTAACGGGACAAATGACGAAGAGCTGCTTGCTGTGATTACTTCAGTATGGGAACAACGCACAGATCGGTATTCCGATGAACGTACTGAACAGACAGCAAAAAACAGAAAAAAGATTAGCATGTCCTACATTGGCGGTTAACATTTTATACCAGAAAAAAGTGCTGTATTTGTCGTGACTGCCCCAAAAAAGAAAGCGCAAACATTTTTGTTGGCAAAGCTTAAATTAAGTGTTATTATGATGTTGGGATTGTTACTGAAAAGGCAAAACCCGAGGCATGGAATTAATATTTCCATGTGTTGGGTTTTGCCTTTTCTTTTAGAAATACAAGATTTGTGATATCCTGCACGATATGAATATCTGGCCCAGCCATAACGCAGAAAGGTGAGTGATATAAAGCCTTACAAGTGCTGAACAACAAAGATGATGACGTCAACCAACGAATCGACATCCGAAAAATGATGTCATAGGACGTGGTTAACCGACTATATCCATTTGCAAAACGGAATATCAGATCGGTTTGAGAGCACTCAAGATCATTCAGGGAAAACGTAAGGCTTTTGTCTCTTGATATGAATGCGTTTTCATAACACGAAGTTGTAAATCAAATACATTTTAATTTGATTTATGACGAAGGTTTGATCGGCTATTACCGTCTTGTGACCTATCTGAAATTTCGCCCAGCAACTAAATCCTTTTTTAAATTTTTGTGGGATAAGGGGGCAGTTAGATGATCATAGCGAAAATATTTAATAATAACGCCATAATAGCCAAAGATTCAAAAAGGGATGAATTTGTTGTTATGGGTCGAGGTATTGCGTTCAAAAAGAGTGCGGGAGAACAAGTAGAAGAGCATTTAATTGAAAAGGTCTTTGTGCTTAAACAGAAGGATGCCTCAGAGAAATTTAAATTATTGCTAGAGGATGTTCCTTCAGAATATGTTTCGTTATGCTATGACATCATTGAATATGGAAAAAGCATATTAGAGGCACAATTGAGCGATTATATATATGTTTCGCTTACAGACCACATGAACAATGCACTTAAAATGTTTGATGTAGGGCTTAAAAATGCAAATCCGTTAATCTGGGAAATTAAAAAATTTTATCCCAAAGAATTTGGGGTTGGATTAAAAGCACTGGAGTTCATTGAAGACGAAACAGGCAAATGCTTGTCAGAAGATGAAGCAGGCAATATAGCCCTTCATTTAATAAATGCTCAAGTAAACAGCTCCTACAATAAGGTAGCGGATGTTGCTCAGCAAACTCAAAAAATACAGGATATCTTAAATATTATTAAATACTCTTATAACAACACCATAGATGAACACTCAATCAGTTATGAACGTTTTATTACACATTTAAGATTCTTCTTTCAGCGATTAAATAAAAAGGAAAAAACAGAACTGGAAGACGATTTTTTGTGGAGGCAAGTGAAAGCCAAGTATAAAAAGGCTTACGGCTGTATGCTGAAGATCGAAAAATACTTGAACACGGTAATGTCAGATGAGGAAAAGCTGTATATAACGATTCATATTCAGCGTTTGACCCAAAGACAAAATTGAATAACTCTTGGATTGTTACTGGTAAAGCAGGCGAAACCAACCTAGATCGAATTTGATCTATTTGGTTTCGCCTTTTTTTATAAATACCATTATTTTGAATAGTTCAATTCCCTCGAAGACACAATATATAGGCAGTCTATACCATTGCTGAAACGCTCTCGAGATGGATGCAAAATGCCAAATACAAATAAAGGGGAAGTTACGATGAAGTATGAGACATTAGCAAAAGACATTATCAAAAATGTCGGCGGCAAGGGAAATGTGAATAGTCTAACTCATTGTGTTACACGTTTGCGTTTCAAACTAAAAGATGAAAGCAAGGCTAATACAGAGGTTTTGAAAAATATGGATGGTGTTGTTACAGTAGTAAAAAGTGGCGGACAATACCAGGTTGTTATAGGTAACCATGTACCGGAGGTTTACGCTGACGTTATTGCTTTAGGCGGTTTCTCGGAAGCGTCTTCAGAAGAGGTATCAGACGAAAAAGTGAGTTTGTTCAATAGATTTATTGATACGATTTCAGGTGTATTTACACCAACGCTTGGTGTCCTGAGTGCCACGGGTATGATTAAGGGCTTCACTGCCTTATTTGTAGCTTTGGGCTTGCTTACCACAACATCAGGTACCTATCAAATTCTCAATGCTTTAGGTGATTGTTTGTTCTACTTCTTTCCTATTTTCCTGGGGTATACGTCGGCCAAAAAGTTCAATGCCAACATTTTTATAGGTATGGCCATAGGGGCATCTCTTGTTTATCCGACATTTAGCACGATAACAGCCTCGGGCAAACCGCTATACACTTTATTTGGCGGAACCATATTTGAATCTCCGGTATATTTAACATTTCTGGGCATTCCGGTCATTCTGATGAGCTATGCGTCAACCGTTCTTCCGATTATCATATCCACCTATGTAGGCTCAAAAATAGAAAACTTCTTTAAAAAGGTTATCCCTAGCGTAGTGAGAACATTTTTGGTTCCGTTTTTCACCTTGTTAGTTATTGTTCCATTAGCACTGATCGCAATTGGACCTCTCTCAACTTGGGCTGGTCAGCTGCTGGGAGCAGGAACCCTCTTTGTGTATAACTTAAGTCCGATTATTGAAGGTATAATCATGGGCGCTTTCTGGCAAGTATTTGTTATTTTTGGATTACACTGGGGACTTGTTCCTATCGCTATGAACAACTTAGCAGTGCTTAAATTCGATCCGATCCTTGCTGCGACGCTTGGAGCTTCCTTTGCTCAGACGGGTGTTGTGCTGGCGATTCTGCTTAAAACAAAAAATGTAAAGCTAAGATCACTTTCCATTCCAGCTGTCATCTCGGGGATTTTTGGTGTTACAGAACCAGCTATTTACGGGATTACATTACCACGTAAGAAGCCATTTATTTTAAGTTGTATAGCGGCTGCAGTAGGTGGCGGTATTATAGGAATGATGGGAACTAAAGGGTACATCATTGGCGGATTGGGTATTTTCGCCATTCCGAGCTATATCAGTCCGGCAGGAATAGACAGCGGATTTTATGGAGCTGTTATTGGTATCCTGGTAAGCTTTGTATTAGGCTTCCTGCTTATGTTCTTTAGCGGATTTAAAGATGATGAAGTGAAAGAAGCGAACAAGGAAGACAGCACAACAGGAGCAGCTAAAGGAGAAATTTTAGTCAAACAAGAGACTGTGATGAGTCCGTTAAAAGGTGAAGTGAAACCTTTATCTGAAGTCACGGACGAAGCCTTTTCGACAGGTGCACTGGGAAAAGGGATTGCCATTGAACCTTCGGAAGGTAAGGTCGTTTCACCTGTAGATGGCGTATTAACATCATTATTTTCGTCAGGGCATGCGATCGGAATTACCAGTGATCACGGTGTTGAAGTCCTTATCCATGTAGGCAAGGATACGGTCAAATTAAAAGGCAAACACTTTTATCCTAAAGTAAAACAGGGGGATGCTGTTAAAAAAGGTCAGCTGCTCATGGAGTTTGATATGGAAGCGATCAAAGAGGCTGGCTATGTTCTGACCACACCTGTAATCGTTGCCAATACTGCGAATTACCTGGATGTAATTGAAACAGAGAAGAAGTCGATTGAGTATCAAGAGGACCTGTTGACCGTCGTGGTGTAATCCTAATTTAATATGGAGGAAGGTATTAACAATGAAAAATGCATCTAAATTGGAATTTCCGCAAGGATTTTTATGGGGAGGGGCTACGGCTGCTAACCAATTTGAAGGTGGATATAACGAAGACGGTAAGGGATTGAGCACCGCCGATGTAATTACAGCTGGGACACATACGACTTCCCGAAGAATTACACCTGTATTGGAAGAAGGAATGAACTATCCAAGTCACGAGGCTATTGATTTCTTCCATCACTATAAAGAGGATATCCGATTATTTGCAGAAATGGGTTTCAAGGTCTTTAGAATGTCCATTGCCTGGTCAAGAATATTTCCTAACGGAGATGATACAGAGCCGAATGAGCAAGGCTTACAGTTCTATGATCGTGTATTTGCAGAATTGAAAAAGTATAATATCGAGCCTTTGGTTACGATCTCACATTACGAAGCGCCGTTTAATCTAACTCAAAAATATAATGGCTGGTCAGATCGCAGAGTCGTCGATTTTTATGTGAGATATTGTGAAGTGCTTTTTAACAGATACAAAGATGTCGTGAAATACTGGTTAACCTTTAATGAAATCAATATCTTAACCTTGTCTTTTGGCGCGTTCATGGCTGGAGCTATGATGCCGGAGGGGAATGGAGAGCTTGCCCATGCTACAGTGAAGGATGAGCAGGTTCTGTATCAAGCTTTGCACCATCAATTTATTGCCAGCGCAAAGGCAGTAAAGCTGGGTCATGCAATCAACAAGGACTTTAAAATCGGCTGTATGATTGCTTATATGTGTTCGTATCCACTTACATGTCATCCTGATGATTTACTGCTGGCCCAACAAAAGGATAACTTGAGCAACTTCCTGTGTTCAGATGTTCAAGTAAGAGGAGCCTATCCCGGATTTGCCAAGCGATATTTTAAAGAAAATAATATTGATATCGCCATGCAAGAAAATGATGAGAATATCCTTAAAGAAGGCTGTGTGGATTTCTATACCTTCAGTTATTATTCATCTACTTGTGTCAGTGCCGATCCCAACCAGGAGAAGGTGGGAGGGAATTTATCCATGGGATTAAAGAATCCTCATTTGAAAGCAAGTGCTTGGGACTGGCAGATCGATCCACAGGGATTAAGATGGTCCCTCAATAACATTTATAACCGATATGAAATCCCATTAATGGTTGTTGAAAATGGTCTCGGTGCCGTAGATACAGTGGAAGAAGACGGTTCAATTAGCGATGATTATCGAATTGACTATCTGAAACAACACATTGAGCAAATGAAAGAAGCGATTGCTGATGGGGTAGACTTGATAGGCTATACTCCGTGGGGATGTATTGATCTGGTAAGTGCAGGAACCGGTGAAATGAAAAAGCGTTATGGCTTCATTTACGTTGATAAGGATAATGAAGGCAACGGTACACTTGCCAGATCCAGAAAGAAGAGTTTCTATTGGTACAAGAACGTGATAGAAACGAATGGAGAGCAGTTGGATTAAATCTTAAATCCTAATGCCTGATTTGCGAGTGGAGAGAACCCAAAAACGGGTCTTAAAAAATATATACAGCCAGCGCGTGCCAATGTTCAATCGGTACGCGCTGTTTGAATTTATTATGAAACGAAAACAATCTTTTTCCAGTAGTAACAGAAAACATGCGAAAATTCTCGGCAGTGATAACTTACATGAAACTACCTAAAAGAAAATGAACATGGTATACGTATGAAGAAAATGAATTGTATTTTTAAATTGACTAAACACATTGGATGAAAATGTCGAAATATAAGATAGGGCATATATCAAAATAAAAGGAAGTGGATACATATTATGAATCAAGTAGAAGCTGTTTTGGCCGCTATGCCGTTTATCAAAGAAGCTGCACGACAAGATGTTTCAATTTCTGTAATGGATGGAGAAAAGTTTCTGTTCTTTCAATCAGGTAAAAGTTTAGTGTATGACTTCAAAGCAGGCGACCCTCTTCCTGACGTCCACAGAAACTTCAAAATGTTAGTGGGTGGTGAAAAGACCAGAGAGCGTTATGCTGCTGAAGTTTTTGGAATCGCTGCTGATTCATATTTTCATCCGATTAAGAATGAACAGAATGAAATTGCGGCTGTAATGTGTATTACCTATAGTATGGATAATCAAGATCAATTGAAGAAGTTGATGACTCAAGCTGAGGAGGTTACCAGCAAGCTAGTTGAAGGGATTCAGCATGTGGCGGCCCATTCGGAGGAGCTTAGTGCGACAGCCGAAGAAATCTTGAGCAATACGAAACAGGCGGTTGAAGATTCCGGTAACGTGACTGAAGTGGCCGGCTACATTAAGGAAATTTCAGAGCAGACAAACTTGCTTGGATTAAATGCAGCAATTGAAGCAGCCCGGGTGGGTGAGGCAGGAGCGGGTTTTGGCGTTGTCGCTACAGAAATCCGCAAAATGTCTACGGGCACAAAGGAAGCAACTGGACGAATTGAACAGTCCTTGCAAGCTGTCAGACAATCGGTTTATAACATGGAACAAGAGATCACGCAGATTGCAGTTTCCTCCCAAGAGCAAGCCAAGCTTGTAACGGAATTTATGAATGTTATTGATCAATTAAATGTAACCAACCACGGCTTGAGAGGGTTAGTAGAAAAAATAACGGATGATGTTGACGCAGAATAAAGCATGAAAAAAGTCTCGGTCTGTGAAATGTGCATTCCGTAATGGAAGTGTAGATCACAGGCCGAGACTTTTTTCTAATAGTCAGTCATTATGAGTAATGTTTGTTTAACAGTGCAGTATCATAATACTCTTCGAAAGATTTAATTTTATTGTTTTCAAATTTAAAGATCTGTACATAGATTCCGTTGTATTTTATTTTTTTGTCTTCTCCCCATGCTCCATTCGCTGTGATATCAATGTGGCTGCGTGTTTTTGTCACAATCGTGTTAGGATTTTCTCCGACCATAAACTCATCAATGGTCCATTCGAATGTCCCTTTCATATCATTAAAAATGGGATTAAAGAAACCTTTTACGGCATCCCAGCCTTCTTGAACAGAATCGTGCAAAACAGCCACATCATCAGTCGTAAATGGGGTAATGACAACCGGATTATCTTCAACCCACAGAGAATAAAATTTGTCCGTGTCCCCTAGGTATAAAGAAAAAAAGTCGATAATGACATCCATATTCTTTTTAGCAACTTCATTTTCGCTGCTGAATGAAGCATTAATAGTTACATTTTTAATTTTTTTTGGATTCATTTTGTCATTCTCCTTTATGAAAAAGATATTGAGTGGCTCCAGCAAAATCTACTTGTATATCTTGCCCGCTAATATAGCTGGATAAGCTACTATTTATTAATAATAACGCATTTGCTTGATCCTCGGGAGTAGCAATTCCTGCGACGGAGGTAAAATCTTCAGATATCACTTTTTTAAATATGATATTAAAATCTTCAGTCATGGCTGTGTTTGTTGCACCTGGAGATATTGTATTTATTCTAATATGCTGCTCTGAATAAGCCATTGCCACATATTTCACCCAGGCCACGAGTGCCTCTTTTGATAAAAAGTAAACTCCGTTTTCTTCCGGTTTCTGTGCCATTACCTTTTCATCAGACAAATGGCTATCCAGCCAGTTTTGTGCTTCTTCATAGGTCTTACAAGAAATAAGCGGCAGCAAAATTTCCTTTTTTGCTTCCCAAGCAAAAGCAGCTACAGAAGCTACAATAGCAATGGCGGAATGTGGATTTAATTTTTCTTTAATTAGCTCAACAAAATGCTTGACTCCAACAAAATTAATATTCATGACTTGTTTAGGGGTAAATGTTTTTCCAGCATAAGAGGTTCCAGCAATGCCCGCACAGTTAAAAACGAAATCGACTGTATCAGGTAATGCGCCTACTGCTTGTTCAATTGATGTTTTACTTCCCATATCGATAGGGATGTATTGTTTTACTTTAAACTGAGGTTCCTTGATATCCAGCGCGTAAACCTGTGCGCCCAGTCCAATTAATTTTTGTGCCGTTGCTTTACCGATTCCAGTTGCACATCCTGTAATGACTACTACTTTTCCGTTGTAGCCCAAATCTGTCAAGTTACTGCTCATCGGAACGCCTCCTTAATTATTCGTGATTATATTCACATAATTAGTATAAAATATAGGTAATTAAATAATAATAGACTGATTTTTGAGAGTGTTAAAAATTTAGACAGATGCTCAATAGTGTACAATATAAAATAAAACATCTTGCGAGGGCCTAACATGATTCGAAAAACAACTCCTAAGGAACTTCTTGCTGAATCCTTGATAGACTTAGCCAAAAAACATCCGATCCAGTCGATCACCGTAACGGATATTACTGATAATTGCCAGGTCAGCAGGCAGATGTTCTATTATCATTTTTCAAGTAAATATGATTTAATTTCATGGATTTATAGTGATAAGGCAGATAAAATTATTGAACAATATATAGAGAAAGAGTCTTGGGGACGTGTTGCCGGGAGAATTGTAGAGTTTATTAAAGAGGATTATATCTATTTTAAAAAAGCTTTTGACGATGATACTCATTTGTCTTTTTATAATAATATTTTTGACTATACTGTTGAATGCCACACCAAATATATACTTAAGAAAACCAATAGTACTTCGTTGCCTCCAGACATCCTTTTCGCTATCAGATTCAACGCATATGGGGGAGTGAATGTGACGAAAGACTGGCTTGAGAATGGCATGAAGGAATCTCCGGAAGAATTGGGTGAACTAATATTCTCAGCGATGCCCTTACCGATAAAAAGACATTTCCATCTAGATTGATAACCTGACTAAAAGTTATAAATCTGACTCTCCAGTCTTCATTTTACTTGGATGTGAGTTAGTATAGAGAAAGGATAAAAGAAGAAAGAAAGGCAGTCATGAAATGGATATTCAATTAGATAAAGCTCCCTGTGGATATTTTTCGATCTCGGACTCAGGCCTCATTTAATCGGTGAATCAAACTTTTTTGGATATGCTACTTTATGACCGTAGTGAATTGCTCGGACGGCCTAATGCGCAAGTGTTATGCAACAGGAAGGTCTTGAAAACAATACTCTTCTTCATTACTATGAGCCATATCCGACCCAGTTTTCTTCCAGTGGACAAATGATTGAACTACAGTTTGCGCTTTCCGGTCAACGTCATGTGGATGTGGCTGGTCTGGATTATACACTCCCGAAGGGGCAAGGGGCACTTATTTTTCTGCAGGATTTCAAAGCCTGGTTTCATCCTCCATTTAATGAGCAATATACATCATTTGCACTCGGCATCCCTGTTTCGTTGTTTAACTATGCGACCTCACAGTTGGTAGCTCGTCAGCAGGTAGCCATTGAATTTAATCAAATTCTTAAGGGAGCTGCATATGGCCCGGCAAATCCTTGAATCCAGCATGATTGATCCTCCCTCACTGATCACATTATCCAAGAAAGTTGGCCTAAACGATTTTAAATTAAAAAAGGGGTTCAAGGCTTGTTTTGGAACTACTGTATTTGAATATTTGCGTCACATTTGTCTGGACTATGCGATGAAGCTGCTACGAAGTCAAGAAAGCAATGTGACAGAAGCAGCGATGGCTGTAGGATACAGTAATGTGAGTGCATTTTCAGAGCAATTTTTCCGCGAATACGGAGTGAAGCCATCATCCATAAAGAAAGTATTTTCAAATTAAAATCCGTTTAACCGTAGAATAATCCGTATATAGGCAGCAGGGTTTTGCTATCACTCGTATACTTCTGCATAGAGAGAATCTATAACAGAGGAGTGTACGAGGATGAATAGAATAAAAGGGAGCATCTTTTTTAGTGTATTTGTGGCTATGCTAGGGCTCATGCTTATTGCTCCAATTATGCCGTCCCTTATTCGTGAATTAGGATTAAGGGAAAGCCATTCCGGGTTAATCATATCGCTGGGTTCCATTACCATGGCCTTAATGGCTCCAGTATGGGGAAATCTGAGTGATGCAAAAGGACGCAAACCTGTAATCCTGATTGGGTTCATAGGGATGTGTGTAAGTTGCTTGCTGTTTACGCTTACTCTTTTTGGCGGGTTAAATGGATGGCTTAGCGGGTGGCTGTTATTAGTCCTGCTGATTATTACACGCGGTTTGATAGGCGGGTTTATCCCGGCGGTATTGTCATCTTCCCAAGCCTATATGGGAGATGTGACGGAGGGAGAAGATCGAGGTACTGGGATGGCTATCATTAGCGCAGCCAATGGGCTTGGACTGGTATTTGGGCCCGCTATTGCAGGTGCCTTTACTTTAATAGGGCTGCTGTGGCCCTTATATTTTGGGATCGTGATTGCCGCTGTTGCATTTGTAGTGGCCCTGCTGGCGATTCCGGCTGCCAAACCCGTTATTCAGCAAAAGCCGGCTCGAATTAACCCATTTCAGTCTGGTCTACGGATGTATTTGTTTGCAGGTTTGGTTACGATGATTAGTATTGTGACCATCCAGGTTATAGGCGGATTTTATTTGCAAGATCAATTAGGCCTTTCATCCGAAGAAACAGCAAGAGTCGTTTCCTTTGGGCTCATGTTTTCCGGGGCAGCCATGTTGATTGTACAGATCGTTCAGATGAAATGGCTTAAATGGCAGCCTAAGCCGATGATTTTGCTTGGTTCTCTGTTCCTGATTACGGGAATGGGATTATTTCTGGTGTCAACCAGCTTGATCGTTTACTATGCAGCGTTCTTTATGTTTGGTATAGGTACGGGCTTGCTAATGCCCGGCTTTATGGCTGGTGCTTCTCTGTCTGTCAGTAAAGAACAGCAAGGGGGAGCCGCTGGTTTAGTGGCTGCTGTTCAGGGCATTTCTGCGATCATTGCTCCTATTTTGACGACGACTCTGTATCGGGTGGACAAATATATTCCCTTTGCGTTTATAGCGGTTCTGGTAGCTGTTATGGCCGTCATTCTGTTGGGGGTAAGAAAAGGAAAAAGTGATCAGATCATGTGATCAGCAAATAGGTTTCCCGTAGGCAAACAGCGGGAAGCCTATTTCGCTTGCTCTGTAGTTAAAAAGTCTTAATGTTCCTATTCATCACTGTATAATCCACGCGGGCTCTTTGTCATTATTTTTTCAACGATAGTGATGGGAAAGGCTGGAGATTTTCAGGAACAAAAGGTCTGATGTTTACTCGTACATCTTGGTAAGATCCTTCAGGGAGGAAATAAATTGTAGCATAATTATCGCAAATATAGCCTAAAAGAAACCGCTTCAGACGTATGCTGCCGCTCCGGGCTTTTTGTCATGTATTACGATAACAAGTATTTCTTTTTTGTCCACTTTTTGGTTCATATTCTACCCTTGGATATAGTATTAGTGTCATACCTTACTTTTTATATGGCTTACGTTTTTTGCAGGTAGATTCATGAAGGTATATTTACAGTGAAAAAGTAAGTTTATTACATTGACAAAATCGACAAAAGACTGCTAGAATCGTAAAAACAATTAAACAAAGCAGAATACTATGATATGAGTGAATATCCACCTTTTGGTAGAATCAAGGAGTCGTCGCTTATGTTTCAGCCAGCACATGTTTTGAAATATGCCTCGATTGAGGAAGCCCTCTCCAGTCAGCCCAGAAAATCAGTTGCAAAAATTGACGATACCTACCAGGATGTTCCCGCCATTTTTTTTCTGATTAAAGGTTATGAAGAAGGCCCAACAGTATGGATTCAGGCTGCTCTGCATGGAGATGAATACGATGGAATCGTAGCTTGCATTCATCTAATAGAGCATCTTGATGTGAACTGTTTGAAGGGGAATATTATCGTTTGTCCGATTACCAACCCGAGCGCTTTTCAGGCCGGAACCAATGAAAGTCCGCTGGACGGCGTTAATTTGAACCGGGTGTTTCAGCAGGAACGGACAGACACGTATTCCTATCGTTACGGAGAATGGCTTGCTCAGAAGATCACGTCTTGGGCCCATTTCTTCATTGATCTGCACGGGGGAGGCAAATATCTGGACGTATGCCCGTTTGCTATGGTGGCCAGCGATCAGACTTTGGCCTATGAAGCCGCTTTGGCAGCGTTAAAGGCTGTGAATCTGACGGCTATCTATACGTGTGAATCCCGGGCCAAGGGGATGCTGATCAATGAGGTTTGTAAATATGGAATTCCTGCTGTGCTGCTGGAAAGCGGAGGCGGTTCGCATTGGACAGAGGAAGGGGTTGCCGCACACCAACAGTCTCTGTATGCTATTCTCGCTGAACTGCACATACTGGCGGGTACGCCCGCTTCGGTTGTGGGGAAGGGCGACGCGCACCGTGTTACCAAAATTGAAGAATTAAGGTTTGAAGCTTCCGGTTTACAGAGATTCAGGGCGTCGGCAGGTGACGAGGTCAAGCTTGGCGATCCGCTGATCGAAGTCCTTTCTTTCCCTGAATACGAAACGCACCGGATTATTTGTCCCGTAGATCACGCTGTTATCCTGTCCATTCATACGGCATCGGTCGTTCATCAACACGATTATGCCGTCATGCTGGGGATTATTGAATAGAAATTTATTTTGGGGGTTATACATCATGAAAAAGTCCAAGCTGCTAGTTATTTTGACCCTGTTATCCATCATCGTTGCAGGCTGTTCTACGACCAGTACGACACAACCTGTACAGGATGGGAAGTTGGAAATTACCATCGGGAGAGCGTTTGACATTAACGGGCTTGATCCCGGCTTTCTGACGGAAAATGCGCAAGTTGTAGATAATATTTTTGACACTTTGGTAAAACGGGATGACAAGGAGCAATTGGTTCCCGGTCTGGCTACAAGCTGGAGTCAAGTGAACGACACGACCTGGGAGTTCAAGCTGCGCAAAGGCGTTACGTTTACCAATGGCGAGCCGTTTAATGCGGACGTCGTAAAATATACGATCGACCGGGTGCTGAATCCCAAAAATAACGCTCCGACCGCAAGTTACATTTCGACAATTAAAGAAGTTAAAGTGGTGGACGAATATACTGTTCATGTCATTACGAAAAAAGCGGACCCGTTAGTTCCGACCCGCTTTAACCGCTATCCGACTGAAATGGTTCCTCCGAAGTATGCAGAAGAAGCCGGACAGGAGCAATTTGCTCAAAAACCGGTTGGCACCGGGCCTTACCAATTTGTGAAATGGGATAAAGGCAGCAGCGTCGAGCTGGAAGCCAACAAAAATTACTGGGGCGGCGAGCCTGCGGTGAAAAAGGTGACGTTCCGTTCGATTCCGGAAGCTTCCACACGGGTAAGCGCCCTGCTGAATGGCGAGGTGGACATTATTACCGCAGTTTCGCCTGAGGATCGGGACAAGGTGACTTCTTCCTCCACAGCCAAGCTGTCCACGGTGGAAAGAGCAGGCAATACCGTGTATGTGGGCTTGAAAACGGATAAGGCTCCTTTTAACAATAAAAAGGTCAGACAGGCACTGAACTATGCTATTGATGTAAAATCCATCGTGAAAAATGTATTGAAGGATGCGGCTGTCGAAACGAACAGCCTGATTGGGCCAAAAGATTTCGGATACGCCGGCGAGTTTGATGCTTATGAATATAATCCGGAGAAGGCCAAACAGCTGTTGGCTGAGGCGGGCTATCCTAAAGGGTTCTCTATAACGCTGGATACGGTAAACTGGTACATCAAAAATACGGATGTGGCCCAGGTGATTGCCGAGCAATTGAAGGCTGTTGGTGTGAATGTCAAGGTAAATAACGTGGAAAGCTCGGTTTATCGCACGCTGATTCCATCCGGTAAGCAATCTGATATGTACGTATTGGGCTGGAGCAGCACGAACACGCTGGATGCCGATGCCGCGATCTATGCTATTCTGCGTTCCGGGGAGTCTTACTCCACCTATGCCAATCCGAGTGTGGATGCCAAGCTGGATGAAGCCAGATCGGTAACGGATGAAAACCGCCGCAAGGCTCTGTATAAGGAAATTGAACAGGAAGTACTGGAAGATGCGCCGAGAATTTTCCTGTACCAGGAGAACCAATATTATGGCGTATCCGACCGTTTGAACTGGAATGGACGTGTGGACGGCTCTATGCCGGTATCGACCATCACGGCCAACAACAAGTAAAATATGTTTTGTCAGAACATATGGGAGCTTGAATAGGAGTGTGTTTTGATTGAAACGTTATGTGTTTAGGCGCTTTTTACAATCGCTGCTGGCTGTGCTGGGTGCGGCTACCATCGTATTTTTCATTATTCGTCTATCTGGTGATCCTGCTCGTCTGATGCTGCCGCCGGAGGCCGGCGAGGAGCAGGTAGCCGCGCTGCGGGAGAGCCTGGGATTCAATCAGCCGTTATGGATGCAGTATGTGGACTATATTAAAAATCTGGTAACCGGCGATTTGGGGAACTCCTTATATTATAAGGATTCGGCCTTGAAGCTTGTACTGGAGCGAATGCCTGCGACGGTTGATCTGGCCGTTTCGGCGATTGTGATTGCGATCGTTGTCGGATTGGCAGCAGGAATCATATCTGCCTACAAAAAGAACAGCTTCATTGATTATGTGATCAGCATATGGATTTTTCTCACCCAGTCCTTGCCCGTATTCTGGATCGGTATTGTATTGATCATGATCTTTGCGGTCAATCTGCATTTGCTGCCGACCTCGGGCAACCGGGGGCTGGCATCGCTAATTTTGCCAGCAGTTACGCTGGCGGCTTATCCCATTGCTCCGATTGCCCGGACGATGCGAGCCTCTTTGATCGAGGTTATGAATCAAAGTTATATGACCACCAGTCAGGCGCAGGGATTTTCCAAGCGGCAACGGATACTCCGGCGGGGGCTGAAAAATGCCTTCCTGCCGGTTGTAACCGTCATAAGCCTGGAGTTCGGTGTGATGATCGCAGGAGCGGTTGTGACCGAAACGATCTTTTCCTGGCCGGGTGTGGGACAGCTTATTATACAGGGAGTCAGCAACCGGGACTTTCCGCTGGTGCAAGCCAGTATCCTGGTTGTCAGTATCATTTATATCCTGATCAATTTTATAACCGATTTAATATATCTCTGGATTGATCCGAGAATTAAAGTGCAATAACGAAGAGAGGAAACACAATGAAGAGAAAATCTCTGCTTCGGGGGAACGTTAAGGGAGTAGCCAGCATAACGTCACTTTGTTTTATTTTTGCATTATCGATCTTTGCTCCTTTTTTTGCCCCATTTGATCCCTATAAACAGTCATTGCAAGACATCCTGATCCCGCCGTTTAGTCATTTTAGCTCGCAATCGGGGATCAGCCTGCTGGGGACTGACCAGTTGGGCAGAGATGTACTCAGTCGTCTCTTTTATGGAGGAAGACTCTCCTTATGGATGAGTTTTCTTGCTGTTTTTATCGCTGGTATATTGGGCAGTGTCATTGGCATTATTTCAGGGTATTACGGCGGCAAAGTGGATGCTCTCATGATGCGGCTTGCTGATATTCAAATGTCCATTCCAAGTATGCTAATGGCAATTGTTATGGTTGCGGTTCTCGGGTCAGGCTTGACGAATATCGTTATTGTCCTTTCTATTACGGGATGGGTTACTTTTGCGAGGGTGGTCCGAAGTCAGGTGCTGTCGCTCAAGGAACTGGAGTATGTCGAGGCGGCGAAGGCGATGGGAGTCTCCGACTTTACGGTGATGCGCAGACATATTTTTCCCAACACCTTATTTACAATTGTTACGCAGGCCGCGCTCCAGATGTCCCATATGATCTTGTTGGCGGCATCGCTCAGCTTTCTGGGCCTGGGTGTAGATGTGTCAACCCCGACATGGGGAGGCATGATTAATGATGGCAAAAATTATATCAGCTCCGCATGGTGGCTTTCTACACTGCCGGGTATCGTCATTGCTTTTGTAATCTTGACTATCAATTTATTCAGTGACTGGTTGAGAGACAAGGCCGAAATTTAAAGCTGGAGGGAGGGATTGGATATGGTTATCATTTCCCGCGAACAGATTGTACAAAGCGGTATTACCGATGCAAGGGCGGCACAGCACATCATTGAGCGCACCTTTATACAAAAGGCTGCTGGCAATGCGGCGGGTGCACAGGAAATTGCCATGATTCCGGACAGTCTCGAAGCAGGAGCCTTTTATTCTTTGCCGGCTTATTTAAAAGAGGAAGGTGTGGCAGGCATCAAATGGACCTCGCATGTTCCTAAAGCTTC
Organism: Paenibacillus sp. RC73; assembly: GCF_044908085.1. Classification (NCBI taxonomy): domain Bacteria; kingdom Bacillati; phylum Bacillota; class Bacilli; order Caryophanales; family Paenibacillaceae; genus Paenibacillus; species Paenibacillus sp. RC73. The sequence goes on along the minus strand of NZ_JBIYCV010000012.1, from coordinate 63,735 downwards.
TGGCAACCAGCCTTACACGCATCCGCTTATTATATTGAATGATTTGCAGACAGGCGTACCTGAAGCTTTGCTGGAAGGCGAGCTGGTCAGCGGATTAAGGACGGCAGCGGTGTCGGCGACAGCCATCAAATACTTGGCCGACCCCATGGCAACGTCTCTGCTTATCTGCGGTTCGGGGTTTCAGGCGAAGCATCAGTTGAAGGGTGTACTACCCTTTTTGCCTCATTTGAAAGAAGTACACATATGGAGCCGGAATGCTGCACATGCGGATCAAATGAACCGGGATGTGGCGGATTTGCTCCAAGACCTGAATATAATCGGCCGTGTGCATAAGGAACTGCCCGGCTGTTTGGATTTTGCCCAGATTATCATTGGCGCCACTTCTGCGGCCACCCCTTATTTGCATTCCCACCATTTTGTTAATGGACATTTATATTTGCACATTGGGATGCGGGATATTGATTCCCCGGCGGTTGCACAATTCGATGGAATTATCTGTGATGACTTTCGCGGAGGGGTCATGACGAGCAGTCAGTCGCTTTTCCGGTTGGCCAGAGAGGACGATGGGCTGGAGCGTAAAGTAACGCTGCTGGAAGATATTTTGTTGAAAAAGGCGGCGCTCAGGCAAAATGCCGGACAAAAGCTAATGTTCAACGGATTTGGCTTGTCCATATTCGATCTGGCTCTGGCTCAGGCCGCATTGAAGCAGTTGCAAGCGCAGGAGCATTCTGCCTTGCCGACATTCCCTTTGTTCAAGGAGATACACCATGGCGGGAAATAAAATCGTTGAAGTAAAACATTTACAAATTGATTTTGAAAAAAATCAACAAGTGACCTCCGTTTTTTCCAGCTTGTCCTTTGACATCTATGAGGGAGAAATGGTTTGTCTGGTAGGCGAGTCCGGCAGCGGTAAAAGTGTAACGGCCAAAGCAATTATGCAGTTGCTGCCGATTCCTACCGTGACATATTCAGGCGGTCAAATCCTGTTTAACGGACAAGATTTGTTGAAGCTGAGCGAGAAGGAAATGGTTAAAATCCGCGGGAAGCAGATGGCGATGGTGTTTCAGGACGCGCTGAGCGCACTGAATCCTGTTTATACCATCGGAACGCAGATAGTTGATGTCATCCGTTTACACGCATCCACTAAAATGGGCAAAAAAGCTGCGCTGGAGCAGGCCAAAGAGCTGCTGCGGCAGGTGGAAATCCGTAACGTGGATGAAGTGGTAAATCAGTATCCGTTTCAACTGTCCGGCGGGATGAGACAGCGGGTTATGATTGCGATGGCCCTGTCCTCCAAGCCGCAGTTATTGCTGGCGGACGAGCCGACAACGGCTTTGGACGTGACCGTTCAGGCTCATATTTTGAAGCTGATCCGCAGGCTGAAGGAGCAGTATGCCATGACCATATTGTTCATTACGCATGATTTGGGCGTTGTCTATGAGATGGCGGACAGGGTCATCGTAATGAAGCAGGGAGAATTGGTGGAGGAAGGAACCAAGACAGACATTTTCTCTGATCCCAAGCATCCCTATACCAAACAACTGTTGAACAGTATGCCGCGAATTTATTTTAAAGACGTGTTGTAAAGACTGTTACAGAAGGAAGTGGAGTCATGAGTCGGCCGATTTTAGAGGTTGCGCATTTGAATAAAAGCTACAGAACGAAAAGCAATACCGATTTTGCTGCGGTAAAGGATGTTTCATTTTCCTTGATGAAAGGGGAAACACTGGGCATTGTTGGGGAGTCGGGCAGTGGGAAAACGACTGTAGCCAAAATGATTGCAGGCATGATTCCTGTGACATCAGGCGATATCTCTCTGGATGGCGAGCGTCTAAGCGGAACGAGGACCCGTTCCAAGGCTACGAAACGGAATATTCAGTATATTTTTCAGGACCCAGTTTCTTCCCTGAATCCGAGATTGCAAATTAAGGATATTTTGGCTGAGCCGTTAAAATTATATTTTAGTCTCACGAAGCAGGAAATAAACACCCGCATTGATGGTCTGTTGAATGATGTCGGATTGCCAAATGCGTACAGGGAGCGTTATCCCAAGGAATTGTCCGGGGGACAGTGCCAACGTGTCGGTATTGCCCGTGCGCTGGCGGCTGAGCCAACGATTATAGTCTGTGATGAGCCGACCTCTGCCCTGGATATGACAATTCAATCTCAAATTTTGGAGCTGTTAAAAGACTTGCAGCAGAAATGGGGCATTTCCTATCTGTTCATCGCGCACGGGCTGGAGGTTGTTTATAGCATTTCCAATCGGGTCATGGTGATGAAGCAGGGGGAGGTCGTGGAGTTTGGGGCGACAGACGAGATTTTCAACCGTCCCGAGCATGCTTATACTCAGTCTTTGATCAACGCTATTCCGCAAATACAAATCCCGTATTTTAATTAATATTTTGAAGGAGGAGTTACCTATGAGCATTGTACCTTTACTGCAGGTGGAGGATATGTCCCCGGAAGCCAAAGACTTTTATGAGGAAAGAACCAAGAACGGAAGAGTCACCAATATGGTGAAGACTTTACTGTATTCGATGCCGTCCTTTCGTGCGATGGAATTTTACCCGGTTCGAAACGAATTGCAAAAAATTATCGGAAGCCGGGCCATTTACTTTTACTGCTATGCCATTTCCACGGAAAATGACTGCCTGGTTTGTTCCACCTATCATGCCAAGCTGCTTAGAGATTTGAATCTTACTTTTGAACAATTTGAATTTACAGAGATTGAAAAAATATTGATCGATTATGGCAGGGGTTTGGTTAATAATCCCAACCATATCGAAGACCGGATTTATGAAGATTTGAAGCGTCATTTTTCCAATGAGGAAATTGTGCTGATTACAACAGTCGGGTGCAAAATGATCGCTTCCAATATTTTTAACGAAGCGATGAAAGTGGACCTAGATGAGTATTTATTTGAAGTTGAATTTGACAAAAATATTCTCCCGACCAAGTCGTAACCAAATAAATGAATATTTCAAAAAGATCCTTTGTCCTGTTGGATAAAGGATCTTTTTGCATCATACATACATTAATCTGATAACACAGTATCGCTACACTGTGGTGACGTCAGTTATGTGACATTATTTTTTTGCTGAATTCAAATATTAAAGTTACATATGATGTAACTTTAGTGCTTAAACGACAAAATTCGTCATTATTTTTAGTTATTCAGGACGTGGTTCCTTCTCCTGTTCCTTAGTACAATTAATCAAAATAACAAGTGATGATAAAAAAGATGACAAAAAAGAAAACAAGGGAATAAGAACAAGGGGGGGCAGGCTGTGGCCGTTTACACACTACGCAGATTAATACAGATGATTCCGGCACTGCTTGGTATTATCGTCATTACATTCATTATCTCGAGAGTGCTTCCGGGTGATCCTGCCGTGATGCTTGCGGGGGAACAGGCTACACCTGAGACAATTGAAAATATTCGCAGTAGCATGGGACTGGATCAACCGAAGTACATTCAATTTTTTCATTATGTAGTTGGATTGTTTCAAGGTGATCTGGGTCAGGCTTATCACACCGGGCAATCAGTGGCGAGTGATTTTGCTACCCGGTTTCCGGCAACCATCGAGCTGGCGCTGGCAAGCTTGGTTATTGCGATCCTGGTGGCAATCCCGATTGGGATTTTGGCCGCAACCCGAAAAGAATCCATTGTTGACCACATTTCACGTGTGTTTTCTTTGATCGGTGCATGTATGCCGATCTTCTGGATTGGACTGTTGTTCATTTATATTTTTTATGCCAAATGGGGCATTGCTCCTGCGCCAATGGGCCGAATCAGCGGTGACATCAATCCACCAACAAACATTACGGGACTTTATGTAATCGATAGTTTGATGACTGGTGATTTTGTAGCTTTAAAAAGCAGTTTATCCCATTTAGTCCTGCCAGCAATCTGCCTCAGCACAGGTACGATGGCGATTGTGGCACGGATGATGCGTTCCAGCATGTTGGAAGTCATCGGGCAGGATTTTGTCCGAACGGCCAGAGCCAAAGGTCTGCGTGAGGGAGTAGTCATTTACAAGCACGCTCTGATTAACGCTTTTATTCCGACACTTACCGTACTTGGCTTGCAGGTCGGCTATCTGATTGGTGGGGCGGTTATAACGGAAACCATTTTTACCTGGCCGGGAGTCGGCAGTTATGTGACGGATTCCATTTTGGCCGCTGATTACGCGCCCATTCAAGCTTTTACCTTAGTGAGTGCGTTGATTTACAGCTTTATCAACCTTGGAGTCGACCTGGTTTACGGATTAATTGATCCGCGTATCCGGTACGAATAATGACACGAAGCAAAAAAGTAAGGGGAGGTACTCGGATGAGCACTGCAAGTGATTTGGTAGCAAAAGCGGCTGTACCTCAGCTCAATGCAGCCGCTATACCGAAAAGAAAGACCTTTTGGCGATTGTTGTTTAGCAACAAGCTCGCTTTAATCGGATTCATCTTTATTGTGGGATGGACGCTGATCGCGATCCTCTCATCATGGATCGTACCACATGATCCTTACGTAACCGACCCGGCTAACAAGCTGTTGCCGCCAAGTGCAGAACACTGGTTTGGGACCGATAATTACGGACGTGACATTCTCAGCCGTGTTATTTATGGAGCGAGAATCAGCATATGGACCGGGATGATCGCCGTGTCGATCTCATTTATCATCGGCGTACCGCTTGGAGCCATCGCTGGCTTCTACGGCGGTCGAATGGGCAGCATTATTATGCGCTGCATGGATATTCTGCTTGCTTTCCCATCGCTGGTACTGGCTATGGCGATCGCTGCGGCCATGGGACCAGGACTGATGAGCGCACTTATCGCCGTGGGGATTGTAGGCATACCCGAATTCGCCAGACTGATTCACGGACAAACCATTTCTCTGCGGGAAAAGGAGTTTGTTGAGGCCAGCCGGGCCATTGGTGTAACGAACGGAACGATCCTGTTTCGCCACATTCTACCCAATGCGCTTGCTCCACTGCTTGTGAATGCAACGCTGGGGATGGGCTTTGCCATCCTGACCTCTGCCAGTCTCAGCTTCCTCGGTCTTGGCGTCAAACCCCCGATTGCCGAGTGGGGCGCGATGATTTCAGAAGGGCGGGCATATATCATTTCCGGTGAGTGGTGGATTGTGACCTTCCCGGGTCTTGGAATTGCGACAGCTATTTTGGGTTTCAATTTGCTTGGAGACGGTTTGCGGGATGTGCTTGATCCCAGACTGCGCTCTAGCAAATAAAAATAAATAGATCACCAAAGGGGAGAACGTAAGCTATGTTGAAAAAAGGTCTTTCTCTAATTGTCGTCTTGTCTACGTTGCTTTGGACGGCAGGCTGCGCAAGCAATGCCAACAGCCCGTCCGCTTCATCCGGCGAGAAGGGTGCAGAAGCTTCAGCCCCGCCAAAGGCGATTACGCTTGCCTACTCGGAGGGAGGGTCGACCATGGACCCTGCTGAAGCAAGTGATCTTACATCGGACACCCTTGTGCTTGCGCTCTATGATCAGCTTGTGACCTACGGCAAAAAATCTACGGACAGTGGTGAAGTCGCAGACACGGAAGCAATCAAGCCCATGCTGGCTGAGAAATGGGATGTTTCCGCTGATAACATGACCTATACAATGCATCTGCGTAAAGACGTTAAATTCCAAAGCGGCAACCCGCTGACCGCCAATTCTGTGCTGTATTCCTTGGAGCGGCTTAAAAATTCCGATTCCGGTAGCTTCCTTTATGGTATGAGCTCTATCAAAACCGCTACAGCGCCGGATGAGCACACCGTTGTCATTACATTGTCCCAGCCTAATCATATGTTCCTGCAAATTCTGTCTTTGTATAACTTTTCTATCGTGGATGACGTGCTTGTCAAAGAGAAGGGCGATGGCGAGTATTTGAAAACACATGCGGCAGGCTCCGGTCCGTTCAAGCTTGAAAAATGGGACCCTGCGACAGAAGCCGTCTTTAATGCCAATGCCAGCTACTGGCAAGGTGCGCCAAATCTGAGTAAAGTAACGATGAAGTTTACCAAGGAAGCCTCCAACCGTGTACTCCTGCTGGATAAAGGCGATGTCGATATGGCGATTGAAATTCCTGCAAAGGACGTTGCGAAGCTTGAAACCAACGCTGATCTGAAGGTTCAATCCAACGCAAGTAACCGGATTCTGTATTTCGCCATGAACAACAAAGTAAAACCTTTTAATGATCCAAAAGTACGTCAAGCGATCTCTTATGCCATTCCTTACGACCAATTAATCGACGATGTCATGTATGGTCAAGCGAAGCAAATGAAGAGTTCCGTAGCGAGCAACACACCGGGCTACACCGATGCGGGCTACAGCTATAAGCATGATCTGAACAAAGCGAAACAGCTGCTTACCGAAGCGGGTTACCCTAATGGGTTTAATTTCGATCTGACACTGGGTTCGGGCTTCCAGGACTGGGCGGATGACGCCGTGTTGATTCAAGCTGAACTTGCCAAAATCGGCGTGAAAATGAACGTTGTCAACGTTGCCCGTGCACAGTTCCTTGAACAACAACGAGAAGGCAACCTGACAGCATACATCTCCAAATGGACCTCCTTCGTCAATGACCCGGGTTACCATCTTGGATTCCTGATGTACAGCAGTGGTTCCTCGAACTATATCCATTACGCTAATCCAGAAGTGGATAAGCTGTGGGAGCAAGCAGGCAAAGAGCAAGATGAAAATAAACGAAAAGAACTGTATGGCAAAGCACAAGAACTTATCAATCAAGATTCGCCTTGGGCGTACCTGTATGAATACAATCGGGTTGTTGGCATGGGCAAAGACGTCACTGGATATGTTTACTACCCGGATGAAGTGATCCGATTCTATTCATTGAAAAAAGAGTAGGTTGTTTATCTTACCTGGATGCCTTCGGTTTCTTACAGCCGAAGGCTATCATTTTACACCTGAAGTATGAAGCTGATCTGTATGGAAAGTAAGGGTTCAGTTAGCGATATGGAAAACGTGAAAGGGTTGAATGGAAATGACAGATTGGAAAACGTTAGTTCTTGATGAAATAGAAAAACGGCAGGATGAACTGCTTGAGCTTTGCTCGCGGTTAATTCAGTTTCCCTCGGAAAATCCTCCAGGTGATTCACGTGAAATCAGCCAGTTTATTATGGACTACCTTAAAGAAGCGGGGATTGAAACAACTGTACATGAATCCGGGCCAAATATGTGGAATCTTATTTCCGACTATGGAACTGAATCCGTAGATGGAAAAAAACTGATCTTCTGCGGACATACGGATGTTGTTCCGGCCGGGGATCGCACTCGCTGGGATTTTGACCCGTTTTGTGGCGAAATCCGTGACGGATATTTGCTGGGCCGCGGCGCTTCGGACATGAAGGCGGGCTTGGGTGGATTGATTTTTACAGTGGCGCTGTTATCCAAACTCGGTGTACCACTTGAGGGCGCATTGTCGCTGCTGGTTGTTCCAGACGAAGAAACCGGGGGCCATCTTGGGGTACCTTGGGTGCTGGAAAGAAAACTGATTGAAGGAACGGCTGCTGTAATTGCAGAGCCTTCGGGCCCGCAAAATCCGACGATCGGTCAAAAAGGAAGCTGCTGGTTTGAGTTTACCGTTGAAGGTACGCCGGGTCACGGCAGTCTGCAACCGATCGCAGGTGAAAGTGCTATTTTGAAAGCAGCCAGAGGAATTGAAGCCCTGCAACAACTGTGGGATATCAAACCGGACATTCCGGAAGAAGTCAAAGAGATCATTGAAATTTCCAAGCGTTATGTAAGCGAACGGGAAAACCCGGCTTATGGGCAAGCCTTTGACCATGTAACAGTGAACATCGGTACGATCCAGGGGGGCACCAAAGTCAATGTGGTTGCCGACCGTTGTACGGTACAAGTGGATTCCCGCGTTCCTTTTGGTGTAGACCACCGGGATGTACTGGCTAGAGCGAAAGAATTACTTGCTAGTGTAGACATTCACGTTGAACCCAAGCAGTTCGGGTTTTTCGGTAATGCCAACTGGACTCCGCCAACCGAACCGATTGTGTATGATCTTGTGGATTCCATCGCTGAGGTTAGCGGTAAAGAAGCCTATGGCGTGTTGCAGTGGGCAACCAGTGATGCACGTGCATTCCGCAAATATAATATTCCGGTATTGCAATATGGACCTGCCGACCTGGGAACCATCCACAACTTCAACGAAAGAGCTCCGGTATGGCAGATCATTCAATCCGCGAAAGTATACGCCTTGACGGCGCTTAAATATCTGAAAACTACAAAAACAGAAGCTTAAGGGGAGCTGGACGTATGATGAAACAAGTTTACGAGGTATATGATCTTTTGGATAGCCCGTCCGCCAGCGGGACGGAAGTAAAAGCTTATTTGGAACAACTGGGTCAAGCGGACATCAGCGTCACAACTGTTCAGGGTGAAAAAGGCTCTACAGATTTTATCAAAGTGGTTATTGCTGGGAAAAACGGCCGTATTCGCGGTGGCAATTGCCCAACTCTGGGTGTAATTGGTCGTCTTGGCGGACTTGGAGCACGTCCGGAAATGATCGGATTTGTATCTGATGGCGATGGCGCGGCAGCAGCGATTTCAACAGCAGCCAAGCTTTTGACTATGCAGTCCAAAGGTGATGTGCTGGACGGCGACGTGATTATCTGTACGCACATTTGTCCGGATGCACCTACCCAGCCGCATGATCCGGTTCCATTTATGGATTCGCCAGTAGATATTTTGACTATGAACCAGTATGAAGTGACTCCCGAGATGGAAGCCATTCTGTCGATTGATACCACAAAAGGGAATCGTGTCATCAACCATAAAGGTATTGCTATTTCCCCTACCGTACGCGAGGGCTACGTGTTGCGGATCAGCGAAGACCTTGTCGATATTGTGCAGACCGTAACCGGCGAACCGTGTGTTACTTTTGCCGTGACCACACAGGATATCACACCTTATGGCAACGATCTGTATCATATCAACAGCATTTTGCAGCCAGCGGTAGCAACATCGGCTCCGGTTGTGGGTGTAGCGATTACCGCAGCCGCCCCCGTACCAGGCAGTGCAACGGGTGCAAGCCACGAAGGCGATATTGCGCTGGCAGCCAAAGTGGCTGTCGAAGCAGCCAAGGCCTATGGACGCGGACAATGCTCTTTTCATTCGGAAAAAGAATTTCAACATATCACCAAGCTGTACGGAGACATGAAGCATTTGCAAACGATGGGCAAGTCCGAATAGGCTCGTTCCTTTTAGATAAAAACGTGAAGATACATTGTGGACAAGGAGGGGGAAGAGGACATGGCACAATTGCTTGAAGTAACCAATCTCCGCACAGAGTTCAAGACTGCGGCGGGTACCATCCGGGCAGTGGACGGCGTCGATCTGTCGGTTGGCAAAGGGGAAACACTCGGGATTGTTGGGGAATCCGGGTGTGGCAAAAGCATCACTTCCCTTTCCATTATGCAGCTTCTCCCCAAAGGGCTTGGGAAAGTAGCTGCTGGTGAAGTGCGGTTTAACGGCGAAAACATACTGGATTACTCAGAACGGAAAATGCGTTCAATTCGAGGCAATGAGATGGCTATGATTTTCCAGGAGCCTATGACTTCGCTGAATCCCGTGTTCAAAATCGGTAAACAAATTGCCGAATCTGCCAGATACCATCACGGTGTAAGTAAACATAAAGCCAAGGACATGGCAGTGGAAATGCTGATTAAAGTTGGCATCCCACGCCCAGAGAAAGTAGCCGTTTCTTATCCGCATGAGCTCTCGGGAGGGATGCGCCAGCGGGTTATGATTGCAATGGCAATGGTCTGCAATCCGAAGCTGCTGATCGCGGATGAGCCGACCACGGCACTCGACGTGACCATTCAGGCGCAAATCCTTGATTTGATGCGTGACCTGCAAAAGTCCGAAGGAACTTCCATTCTGATGATTACCCATGACCTTGGCGTTGTAGCCGAAATGTGTGATCGGGTAGTTATTATGTACGCCGGGCAGGTGGTGGAAGAGACGGATGTCAAAACGCTTTTTAAAGATCCCAAGCATCCGTATACACAAAGTCTGTTAGCATCATTGCCGCAATTGAATAGTGATCAGGAGCGTCTGGCTTCTATTCCGGGCCAGGTTCCCAACCCGCTCGATATGCCAAAAGGCTGCCGTTTTGCACCACGCTGTCAGTTTGCCAAAGAAATTTGCCTTGCAGAGGCCCCGGAGCTTGTGGAAGTGGAAGCTGGGCACAAAAGCCGCTGCTTGCTACAGCAGGAGGGATATCATGAGTACACTGCTTGAAATACGTAACCTGAAAAAACACTATCCGATCAAAAAGGGACTTTTTTCCAAAGAAGTGGGAGCAGTCAAAGCGGTGGATGGTATAACGCTGTCGGTACAGCAGGGCGAAACTCTGGCCATTGTGGGGGAATCTGGCTGTGGCAAATCTACAACAGGTCGGGCAATCCTCAGACTGATCGAGCCGACGGATGGAGAAGTTCTGTTTAACGGTACGGATATACGGAAGCTAAATAACGAGCAACTGCGCAAATTCAGAACGGATATGCAGATGGTGTTTCAGGACCCCTTTGCTTCACTTGATCCAAGATGGACGGTGCAGCAGGTGCTGGAAGAACCGCTCATCACCCATGAAAAGTTGAGCAAAGCACAGCTCAAGGAGCGTGTAGAAAACCTGCTCGAAGTGGTCGGATTGTCCCCTTATCACGCTCATCGTTACCCGCATGAGTTTTCGGGCGGTCAACGTCAGCGGATCGGGATTGCAAGGGCACTGGCGCTCAATCCCAAATTTATCGTTTGTGACGAGCCGGTCTCAGCGCTCGATGTGTCCATTCAGGCGCAGGTGCTCAACCTGATGAAGGACTTGCAAAAACAGTACGACCTGACGTATATGTTTATTTCCCATGATCTGTCGGTCGTCAAATTTATTAGCGATCGCGTTGGTGTGATGTACCTGGGCAAGCTGGTCGAACTCGCACCGACCAAAGAAATGTTCAAGGAGCCGCTGCATCCTTATACGAAGGCGTTGATGTCTGCGGTACCTGTAGCCGATCCGGAAGCGGAACGGGACCGGATTGTACTCAAAGGCGATGTGCCGAGCCCGGAAAATCCGCCCAGCGGCTGCGCGTTTCACAACCGCTGCCCGGCAGCCATGGACATTTGCAGCAAAGTACAGCCAATCTTTGCCGAAGCTGCACCAGGTCGGCAGGTCGCCTGCCACTTGTACCCGACCTCCACGCCGGAACAAGCGATAGCCGGACAGGCATAAGCTAGCTAAAAAAAAATACTTTATAGTAAAATTCAAGCCTGAATTCGCCCCAAACGGATTCAGGCTTTTTTAATGAGCGCTGCTCTGAAAACATACATATTTTTCTAATAGATCCATTTTAAGATTCGATATATGAGGTGGAATTTCAACACCTGTAAATCAAGCATATAACATGCATGGATACAACATTGACGTATAATCGATGGAAGCGTTTTAATTTAAGTATAGAAATACAAAAGAAGACCTCAGGGAGGACATAAGAATGTTAAAAGTGAAAGCGCTTAGATGCGAGCATTTAAATAATCCGATTGGACTTGGTTGTAAAAAGCCGCGACTCAGTTGGCAGATTGAATCTGACAAAATGTATGTTTCACAAAAACGGTTCCAATTGCAAGTATCTGTTAATCTCACTTTTGAACCGCTGATCTGGAATCATTTTTCCTATTCGGATCAATCCATTTTGTTTCCATATGAAGGCCCTCCACTGGAATCAGGACAAAGATATTATTATCGGGTAAAAGTGTGGGCTCAGGGAGCGGGTGACACAGAAGCAGAAGAATCGGAATGGAGTGAGTCCGGCTTTTGGGAGATGGCGTTGCTCCATGAGCAGGACTGGAAAGCACAATGGATCACGGTGAAGGAGCGGAACATAAATGAAGAGTTTCAGACGCGCGCTCCTTTTGCCACTTCCAAGTGTTTTTCAGTTGAGGGAAAAGTGAAAAAAGCAGTCATTTATGCTACAAGCCTGGGTCTGTATGAACTGGAGTTAAATGGACAAAGAGTGGGCGATGCTTACTTTACCCCAGGATGGACGGATTATAACGATCGTGTCCAGGTGCAAGCGTATGACGTGACTTCTGCCATTCAAGAACAAAATAACCGAATCACAGCAACGGTGGGAGAAGGCTGGTATAGCGGTTATCTGGGCTGGCAGAAGCGCAAGGACACCTACGGGGACACGAATGCATTGCTACTACAAATGGAGATTAGTTATGAAGATGACCGTTCTGAACTCATTTGCTCTGATTCTTCTTGGGAGGAAACGAGCTGTGCCATTTTAATGTCGGATATTTATAACGGCGAAATCTATGATGCCAGACTTGAGCAGCGGACACCCGAACATAGCTCTTTAACGGAACGGAAAATGATGCAGGTCGTCCCGTTCCCATTAAGTCATCTGGTTGCTCAGGAGAATGAGCCTGTCCGTGTGATGAACCGATTGAAGCCTGTTGAGCTCATTCGAACCCCTAAAGGCGAGCTTGTGCTTAACTTGGGTCAAAATATGGTAGGATGGCTGGAATTTAAAGTTGAAGCGCCCGAAGGTACGGTTTTGAAGCTGGTTCATGGTGAAGTGCTAGACCAGCAAGAGAACTTTTACAGGGATAACATTCGTGATGCAGCTCAGCAGATTACGTACATTTGCAGTGGGAAGGGGAAGGAGATATTTCGGCCACATTTCACTTTTCAAGGCTTTCAATATGTAAAGCTTGAGGGCTTTCCGGATGGCGTTACAATTGAAGATTTTACGGGCGTTGTTCTGCATTCGGATATGGAGAATATCGGGGTGTTTGAGACATCCGATCCAAAGCTCAATCAATTACAGCACAATATTGTGTGGGGGCAAAAGGGGAATTTCCTGGATGTGCCAACCGATTGCCCGCAGCGCGATGAGCGATTAGGCTGGACCGGTGATGCACAGATTTTTGCCAGAACGGCCAGCTTCAATATGAATGCGGTTTCCTTTTTCCGAAAGTGGCTGAAGGATTTGGCTTATAACCAGCTGGAGAATGGGGCAGTGCCTTTTGTAGTGCCGGATGTCCTCAAAGGAACCTTTGCCGATAATATGGACAAAACGACGGCAGCATGGGGAGACGCGGCGGTTATATGTCCGTGGACCATGTATCAATGCTATGGGGATAAGCAAATTTTAGCTCAGCAGTATGACAGTATGAAAGCATGGGTGGATTACATCCGCGCCCAGGGGAACGAAGAATATCTTTGGGATACCGGCTTGCAGCTTGGAGACTGGCTGGCGCTGGACAGTGAAGAAGGAAGTTATTTTGGGGCGACCGACGGAACGCTGGTGGCAACTGCTTACTTTGCATATTCGACTCATATTTTGGCGCAGACGGCCAAACTGCTTAATCGTTATACCGATTACAACACATATAAAAGCTTACATGAGGGGATTAAAACTGCTTTTGCGAACCGCTACTTCGATGACGCTGGCCAACTGACCTCCAATACTCAGACTGCACAGATTGTTGCTCTGCACTTTGGATTGGTGCCGGACAAGTATAAAAAGCAAGTGATCCAGGAGCTCGTACGGCTTATAGAAAAAAATGATATGCATCTGGATACCGGCTTTGTGGGCACACCCTACCTATGCCTGGTTTTATCCGACAATGGCTATACGGATGTAGCTTATAAGATTTTATTTCAAAATGATTATCCTTCATGGCTCTATCAGGTTGAACGGGGGGCAACGACCATGTGGGAGCATTGGGACAGCATCAAAGTGGACGGCTCGTTCTGGAGTACAGATATGAACTCGTTCAATCACTATTCATACGGTTCAGTTGGAGACTTTATGTACCAAAATATTGCCGGAATCGATGTGGTTGAAGCGGGTTATAAAAAATCACGATTAGCTCCTAAACCGCCTGCTAATCTTACTTCGGCCCACGGGAAACTGGAAACGCCATATGGTGCGCTGGAAGTCCATTGGGAAATCGTGAATGAAGAAATGCAGATGACGGTTCGCGTTCCGCATAATGCGACGGCTGTGATTACACTTCCGGGAGTTATGGAGCCGGATGCATTACAGCAGACCATTGCAACGCAATATCCGTCGATTCAGAATCCGCCTGTTTATATACCACAGGAGCTGGCTGGGAGAATGGGGATTGCAGGTGAACAGGAGATTTTCCAAAGGAGCGGAGATCATGAAATTACGTTTACGGTCGGTTCAGGGAAGTACGTCTTCCAGTACAGATACTGCCAGACTACCCAAGTTCCTGCACATACAACCAGAGGCTAAATAACATAGACTAGAGGTGAGAGTAACTTGATGAATATAAAAAACAAAGTATTGTTTAAAACAGCGTTGCTGTCCATTTCGTTAGTACTGACATCAGCGAGTGCCATTTCGGCTATCATACCGATGATGCTGAATCAATTATCAGGGGTTTCTGGTTCTTTGATTGAAAGTGTAGTTACTATTCCATCCTTCACGATGATGCTGTTTGTGCTGTTGAGTGGTCCGATCTCTTCCCGATTGGGCAAAAAAAATACAGTCATGCTAGGACTTTTGCTCGTGGTCCTCGGCGGAATCCTTCCTATGTTCACTACTAACATTACATGGATTCTCGCGTTGCGACTGGTATTAGGTGCAGGTCTCGGGATGTTCAATTCGCTGGCTGTTAGCTTAATTAGTGATTTTTTTGAAGGGGACGAACGTGCCCAATTAGTAGGCTTTCAAAGCGCCGTTCAAGGGCTTGGAAGCAGCTTAGCTACTTTTGTGGCAGGACAGCTTGCCTTAATCGACTGGAAGTTTGCCTTTTTATGCTATGCTATCACCATTCCTGTTGCGCTGTTATTCTTTTTTATCATTCCCGAACCAGAGCGTGTGGAGCCTACAGCGGAGCGTTCAACAGGAACGGACCACAAGAGCGGCGGAGTATCCATACCTGTACTTGGATTAGGAGCTGCACTTTTCCTGTTTATGACCTTTATCATGATTGTGTATACTAAAACAGGTATTATGATTGCTGAAAAGAATATGCCTAATCCTGGTTTTTTAGGAACCGCGTTAACGCTGTTCTCCTTGGCAACTATGATTGCAGGCTTCTTGTTTGGTAAAATATATAAATGGTTTAGAAATTACGCACCCTTTATCTCCAGTCTATTAACAGCAACAGGTTTTGTAATGCTGTGGTTTGCTCAGAATGTTACCATGGTTACTGTTGCCATGCTTATCATTGGCTTTAGCTTTGCGCTGTTTATTCCTTATATCTTTACCATACTAACTAAAATCGTGCCTAAAGGCAGTGAGACGATATCTATTTCGATTGCAATGGTAGGCTCCAATTTGGGAGCGTTTGCTTCACCTTATATCATCAAGTTAGTTGGCATGTTGTTTGGAAATGAAACCGCCTCATTTTCCTTCCTCGTTTCTGCGGTTGTGTTTATAATTGCTGCACTCATCTGTTTGGGAATCGCTATTAAAGAAAGAGGAAGCAAAGCTCATGCTGTAGTCCATAGTTAATGGGAGTCATCAGGTACAGGTAGTTTTTTCAACGGGCGGAGAACCGCCCGTTTTTCCATCATATAATGAAGGAGGAGTCAGTGTTTATGAACCTTCATGAGTTGGACCAGTTGTTGAGAACCAAAACGGAAATCGAACTTTTACAACAACAAAACCATCAAGTTATTAATGATCTCTCCGAAGAATCGGAGGACGAACGATACTATGATATAAATCAGAATATGTATCGTATGCCCGCTTTGTTTTTCTTTGGAGAACATGATATTTATATTAGCAAGCACAATAGATTTGCTCCGATGCTGGAGCACATGCATGAATTTATTGAATTAAACTATGTTTATTCAGGTAAGTGCAATCAAATCATAGCAGGCAAAGAAATTCAGCTTTGTGAAGGCCAAGTGTGTGTCCTGGATAAGGATGTGCCGCACAGCATCGCTCCTTTGGGAGAAGACGATATCCTTATTAATATCTTGCTGCAAAGAGAAACGATTTCTTCTCTGTTCTTACAACGGTTATCCAAGAAAAAAAGTCTGATTGGCGAATTTCTCGCCAACTCTGTCCTCCAGCATCAACACCATAATCACTTTATTATTTTTGAGTCGCAATATAATGAAAACCTTCAATATACACTGCGCAGAATCTTAATCGAATATTTTTCAAGGTATGAGGATTCGATGGAATTAGTCAAGGCTTACTTGCAAATTATTTTTGGAGAATTGGTCCGTGTATTGGAAAGCGAACATAATATTCATTTAAACCAGCAGGAAAATAATATTACATCTATTCTGAATTACATGGAAGAGCATTATCAGCATTTAAGTCTGCAACAGCTATCTAATCATTTTAATTACAATAGTACGTATTTAAGTAATAAGTTAAAAAAGGTAACCGGTCTTACTTACACTCAGCTTATTGCCAATATTAAACTTAATGCAGCCTATTCTCTGGTTGTGAACACCAACCTGCCGTTCGAAATGATATTTAAGCAAGTCGGATATAACAGCATGAGTTTTTTCTATAAAAAATTTAAAATGGCTTATGGCGCTACCCCGCAAAATATCCGAAACAAGCAGTTGAGGAAATGAAGGATATCCAAGGATCATGTAAACGCTATGACCATTATATGGTGTAATAGACGTCCAATTTTAATTGGGCGTCTATATGTTATAATAGCTGCAAATTCATAAGCACAAGGCTGATGAAATGATAGGTTGCTGGATACCTTTATTTCCGGCAAAAGGGAGGATACATCCTTGGAAGCGATACTAAGACGGCACTGGCCGGAGTGGAACGGAACGTTGCAGAAACGAACCGGGGGTTGGAATAATACGACGTATTTTGTTAAGGGTGGTAGGCGAAGCGGAGTGCTGCGCGTCTACGATACACACAGGGATAGGGACAAAATTGAATTTGAGCATGCGGTTTTGCAGGTGCTAAGTATGCATTCTCTATCATTCAGGGTACCGATGCCAATTCGAACGGTAATGGGAGAGACACTCGCTCAGTTCGAGAAGGAAAGCGGCAAATATGTCTGTCTGTTCGACTACATAGAAGGCAAATCACCACTGGAGAAGGAATCAAGCTTTGCCTATTCTTTTGGCGAGGTCACGGGTGAATTATCTGTTGTGCTTGCGACATTCAATCTTGATATGGCTCCAGTATACCGACCGTATTACGCCTTGCAGCAATCCTACCCATTGTGTAACCAGGAGATAGTTCGAGAGATTTGCCTACATCCGCCAGAGCCCCTAAAAGCTTTGCATGACGAGCTGCGATGGATAGGAAAAGTATATGATGAGATTACAGATTCGCTTCATGCATTGGAAGAGTTGCCGCATCAGCTTGTACATGGGGACTTGAACGCTTCCAATTTGTTGGTAAAGGATAACGATCATAGCCAAGTGGCTGCACTGCTTGATTTTGAGTTTTGTACGTTAGACGTTCGGGTCATGGAACCAGCGGTCATTTTATCAGGATTGTTGGGTCAACCGGAGGAGACGAGAGCAGTTCGGGATTTTTGCCGGGGCTTCAGCCGCCGAGTTCATCTGTCCCAAACCGAGATTGATGCTTTACCTGTATTGATGCAGCTCAGGAAGGTAGATGTATTTCTTCATTTTTTGAGCCGCTTTCTAGAAGGAACGGATCAGCCACATGTGTTACAAGAGCAGGTCAAGCAGATCGCTGCCGACTTGCTGCAACTGTCTACCCGAAGTAGCTGGATTCAGGAGGAGTTGATCCTCGCAGGAATGGCGTATGAATGAACTTTATCGCAAGATGAGGAGGAGATTGGCAGACACTCGTTCATATGCGGAAAAGAAACCATCCGAGTGGTTGTATCCAAAGCTTGAGATCACAGCAATTGTAAAAGGATACGACGAGCTGAATCAGTGGGTGATTTTGGATCAAACACAGGTTTTCAAAAATCAGTTCGCGGGTTGAAAGTGGATAAGGGGAATGAACATGCATACTTTAACGGTTGATCAAAGTGAACCCTTTTCCAAAGTCTTCTCCATACTACGATCAATACATACCTCTCAATCCTGTTGGCTGGAATTTTCCCCGGGGTGAATTTCCGGACAGCTATATCCATTTTTTGAATACTCTAACGGCGGGGAGTTTCAAAATGGAGAACGTTATTTTCAGTTTTTCGATACCGAAGATTTGAGAGAAATGAATCTTGCTTACGAGCTGCCGGAGTATATGCCGAATGCCATGTCGTTTGGGGTATGACGATTGCAGACATGCTGCAAATTCTTTCATTGAGCTGTGTACAGAAACATGGGAACTATATGAATAGCAAATAGCGAGATGCCGATTTTTTTGGGCTTCTCGCTATTTTTAATCATTTTACCCCTGAAAAACCTCAATGAAGGTGCTGTATGTCCCTATGGCTGAATTTGAGATATTTGTTCAATCAACGAATCGACCGCCTCATCCACCAGGTAGGGGCCATTGTTCCATTTATCACGGGAAACATTAATAATATGATTATTTTTCACAGCGGGAATCGTTTGGTACACAGGCTCGCTGAACAACTGCATGGTTTGCTTTAACTCTTGATCTGTCATTTGAGTAAAGAAATAGTCAGCCGGACGATGGACCAGAGCTTCCATGGAAAGAGCAGTTCCGCCATCGGCATAGGGTTTGAATTGCTCAGGCATCTGGAAACCGAAATCCTGATAAATCAATTTTCCGAGCGTACCGCCCTCACCTCCAAGCAGTACCTCTCCCTTGTGAATAATGAAAGAGATTGCGGTAGTATCTGCTTTAATGGGGATGCGAGTTTGTTCCCGAATGCCCTGTAATTTTTTCTCGAACTTAGCAATCCAGGATTCTGCTTCTGTTTTCCGGTTCATAATGTCGCCAAACGTCCGTAGTGTATTCACCACGTCTGGATCGCCACCCCATGCTACTGCAATAGTTGGGGCGATTTTTTGGTACTGCTCAAAGGTTGCTTTGTCGTGAAAATCCGACAGTATAATCAAATCCGGCTCCAATGCGGAAATGGCCTCGATATTACCTGTTCCTTTGCCTATGCTAGCGACATCAGCCATCTTCTCAGGATAAAGATCGAGTATCTCCTGATTGACACCTACCGGTTTTAAGCCTAATGGAAGCAAATAACCGCCGTATGTAATAACAACAGCCCTTTTGGGTTGAACAGGAATTTCCATTTGTCGACCAAGTGCATCTGTATACGATCTTGTTTCAATTGGTTTCACAACGTCACTCGCGCCGCCGCAAGCTGCCAGGAGCAGAGTTAGGCTGAACAAAAGGGTAACAGCAAAAGCAGGCTTAAAGCTAACATTCATATCGTTCACTCTCCAAGCATCATGTTGATAATGATTATCATTGTCACCAATATAACGTTGTCCTGATCGGGGAGCAATGAATGATTTGAGTGTAAAATTTGTATTTGTTGAACTTTTTGAAACAAGGCTATGCATTTTAAATTGTGTTGGGGTTTCGCCGGTTTGCTTTTTGAAAAGTCGACTAAAGTAATAAAAATTGGTATATCCAACGTTTTCGGCAACTTCCTGAATGGAAGCATCTGTATCAGCTAACAGGGATTTGGCCCTGTTGATGCGGGTCTGAACGACATACTCGATAGGGCTGCATCCATATTTTCGCTTAAACACCTTTACGAGGTAGTGGGTACTGTAATGAAACCGTTTAGCCATCGTCTCCATAGCGATTGGTTTTTGAAAATGCTCTTGAATATATTGGGCTATTTGTGTAGCCAGATCCGGCTCGGATATTTTGATTTCCTTCATCTGTAGTTGACGAAAGTGTTCATGCACGAATTGATAGAACAATCCATTCACTTGCAGTTTGTCCAGTTCATTTCTATTAGACCACTGCTGATTCATTTGTTCGACAAGCGATATCAGGGGGAGCGGATAGAGGGCCTGAAACGCATAGTTTTGTCTAAATAGAACCATCCGATCTTCTCGTTCGAATGAGCTTTGACCCGCTCGCTCTTGAACGGGTTTGTATAAAATGAGGTAGTATTCAAACGGCTGGTTTAAGCACCAGATATTCAGACTTGCTCCTTTTCCGCCGTGGAGAACTTGAAACTTGGCTGCTGAGGTTTCGATTTCATCAAGCATCAATCTGGCTTCTCCTTGATTGGCGAATAGAAATCCGCTTGAAGGCAGGGAATAGGAACTCAATCTCTCTTCAGGCTTCATCGTAAAATGACGAATGTCCAGCACCTTAACCGGCGTTTGGCTCCATAATCTGATCGTTTCCAGCCACTCCATAAAAACACCTCGAAATAATATAAGTTAACATGCGTAGCGGTGCATTCGGCCCTTGTTACATCGGCTTAAGCTTCCCAGGGCATATAAATATCTATCGTGCTGTCCTTTTGTTCCAGAGAATGAATATCAGTCCAATACTCGAAATCAAAAGAGCGAGAAGCACTGATCCCCCTATCACGGATTGAGTCATAGGTTCCATCTATTTGGGATTCAGGTCCCTGATGAGTGACCTTCACATATATTCCAGCCGGTATCGTATGACGAACTAATCCCTCTGGAATATATGCAAAATTGCTGACTTCTGCCGCAACAATACTTACGAACGGAACATCTGGCGTCCATTCGTCCTCTGGGTAAACTTGAATCAAGTAAATTCCGTCTTCGTCTAATCGACTTGTAATTTCATGACGCTTGTCAAAGAGTTCTTCGCGTAATCTTACGACAATTCCGGTTTCCAGATCTTGATTTAACGACGCGGTTACAGAGTATCCTATGAGCTTCGTCTCATTACGTTCCAGCGTAAGCACTTCTTCCATTGTCATTAAACACACAACCTCCTATTCATAACATTCATATTATAACTAGGTAGCCAGTCAACAGACGGTTTAAAATCGATTATACTATATAATTCGAACGGTATCAGACCAGTCAGTAAAGGTACATCTGCTCGATGAAGCCAATAAGTGTATTTCGGTAAGCAGCATAATAATTTCGTAACCTCACAGATTCTTTCCCGTATAAAGATAAAAACATGATCCGCCCCATTCCCGTCAGGGAAGAAATGCAACCATGTTTAACCAAAATAGAAGTTGAGGTAATGCATCGTATGAATGAGGAATTTATAAATCATGCCAATACAGGATATCGATTGGCTGAGCAGAAGGCGGTTCAGTATTTTGCATCACTTTATGCACAGGTCATAGACAAAACTTATGTAACTATCCTGACAGAAGATATTCAAATGTGGAAAAGGGATCATATTGATCATTCTTCATGGCTATCCTTCTTTTCGAGGGCAAAGAGAAAACCTGATACTCGGGATTATCATAGATACATTCAATGGCTGAATTATACAGGCAAATTGGATGATTACCTGGATCGAAGCGTCTCCTATATTTATATGAGGGATCTAGGCAAAGCTCTGGATTCTCCTGACACACAGTCCCGGATTCAGCGTGTCATTGCTGACATCAAAAAACACTTGATTCAATCCACCAGTGCAAACGGGGGAGACCATCCAGAATTTATGAATTTGGCCGGGTTGTATCGGTGGGCGCAGAAGGAAGGTATAGAAACCGCCACAATTTGGGTGATCAACAAGCTTAGGTCCGTGTCCTCCCATATTCCAAAGGAAATGGATGCCGAGCAAGCCCAGCGCAAACTGATTAAGATCATTATCGGGGTTATTTTGCATGTGATGGAAGAAATGGACGATACTGTGTCACCTGGCGAACGTACTTGCAGACTTGATGAAGCGATCAGACTTGGTTACTCCTATGGTCTAACCTATCCTTTCATAGACGATCTTCTCGATTCGCAGGTTTTGACCGCGCAGGAGAAAGAACAATATTCCCGAATGATACGTACTGCGCTTCTCACTGGAGCTGTGCCTGAGTTGGGCGATTGGACCGGAAATAATATGGAGTTAATTCAATACATACACTCAGAGCTCTCGGATGCTTTTGAGTATATTAAGGAACATCAGCGGCCGGATACACAGCAAACCTTTTTCGAGCAGTCCTATGTCTTTTTTCATTCCCAGGATATCGACCGTGTCAAGGACCTAACGCGTGCTAACTACACTAATGAAGAGCTTTATATACCTGTCATTTTAAAATCTTCTTCTTCCCGATTGATTGTCCGTTCCGTGATTGGTGCTCCCGAGGATGAGGGCTTTGAGCAACGAACATTCTTTTATGGTATTTATAACCAGTTGGCTGATGATTTTGCGGATATGGTTGACGATATGAGTGACGGTGTGGTAACACCCTATACGTATTATTTAAAATACCATGATCAGCGTTCGGATCTCATCAATCCCTTTGAATTGTACTGGGCAGTTATCTCTTATTTGATCCACAACGTGTATGATTCCGATGCCATGGCCCGTGAGGTGATACTGGATCGTGCAATGAATGGACTCAAACGTTATAAAGAACGTGTAGGTACTGAAAAGTATAATGAAATGATGGAGATCTTTGCATCCGGAAATCCGGAATTCAATCGACTTATCCAAGAGATGGTGCGAAAAGCGGACGATGTAGATTTCTTCGATAAACTGCTTCGGGACCAGATGATTACCAGTCTGAAAAACGATTCCAAGGAAAAGGAAGAATTTTTTAATACGTTCAAAATGATCCGCCATCAGATTAACAACCAATTAAAAATTACCAAACCTCATGTGATTCCAGCGATGAAAGGGCAGCTTATTGATGCTGCAAATTACAGTCTCGAAGGGGATGGGAAGCGGATACGGCCTATATTGACTTGGGTAATGGGTGTGAACGAATATGGACTTGACGCATCGGCAATCGTGCCGCTTCTGAGATCATTGGAGTATATGCATACCGCATCCCTGATCTTCGATGATCTGCCTTCTCAGGATAATGCGTCTACCCGTAGAGGGCGTCAGACCTTGCATCAGGTGCATAATAGCGCTACCGCGGAATTAACCGGTCTGTATCTGATTCAGAAGGCGATTGGGGAACAAGCGTCACTTGACCAGTTCAATGCCGAAACCGTACTTGCTTTGATACAATACTCGGCCCAAAAGGCAGAAGATATGTGTATGGGACAGGCGATGGATCTGGATTCCAAAGGAAAGCAATTGACACTGGAGCAGTTAAATATGGTGTGCTTTTTCAAAACCGGAGTGGCATTTGAGGCTTGTCTGGTGATGCCTGCCATGCTCGCACAGGTCAAGGAGTCAGAAATTGCTGCTTTGAAGAAATTCGCGTATCACGCGGGGATTGCCTTTCAGATTAAAGATGATTTACTTGATGTGGAGGGAGATCTGCTCTTACTCGGAAAACCTGTTGGCCAGGATTCTGAGAACAACAATTCGAATTTCGTATCCATCCTGGGTCAGGAAGGTGCCGGTAAAGAGATGTGGGAACACTACTGCCTTGCTATGGAAGCGTTGAAAGAGGTACCCCGCAACATCGCTTTTCTGAAGCATTTAATGAATTATATGGTAACTCGGGACCGTTAAAAAGGGGCGTACCCCATTGCTTAATATAAGCGATGGGGTATTTTGCGAATTTAAGTGTTACCTTTTACGCCCACTCCATGGAATCCATTCGGGCCCAAAGTTTTTCAACTTTTCATCATATCCATTAAAACTTGGTATGCAATGGGTAAGGAAGTAAAGCCGTCACGCTCTAAAAAGTGTCCTCCGTGCTCTACTTCGTGGAAATCAGCTTGGATATCTTTCGCTAGTTTCTTACTGAGTGCAAAGGGGACAATCGAGTCATCCTTTGAAGCAATAACTGTACGCATCTTTACTGAGTCCATGATTTGCTCATAATCCAACTTATCAGTTGTAAACTCATCTAATGACGGCAGGGTTGGCACTGGATCGGTAAAACCGGAGACGAAGACAAGACCACCGAGTTGCTCTGGGATACTTACTTGCTGCAAATATCTTAATATGGAAACACACCCCAAGCTATGACCAACAAAATAGGTATCCTTATGTAGAACCTCAATACTTGATAATAAATGTTGGGTCCACTCATGAAGCTGGGGAGCTTGCGAATTGGGCATATCCAATATATCTACAGAAACGCCATCTTCCTGTAGCTTGTCTTGTAGCCAAGGAAACCAATGATCAGACGGTGAAGCAGTGTATCCATGGATGATATACACTTGTTTTTTGTTTTGTAGGTTTGTCACAATAGGTTCTCTCCTATTCATCCTGTATTGTTCTTGATTTGTTGATGATATATGTCCCAGTTTGGTATAAAGACTACTGTTTTAGTTTAGCAAATTCTCCAAGCTCGTGAGAAGCTAAAATAATAGTCATATTTGAGGATTTTGCAAAAATCCAATAAGCGACTTCCAATGAACAATATATAGATCGAAATGGTCTAGTTCGTCTATATATTGCACTTCGGAGCGACTGGAATCGAATTTTGAAAAATCCTGATTTGTCTGTCCCAAGCTCACTTTCACAGGATAAATATTCTTTATTTTAGCAGCACTGTTATTTTTGTTACAATATTAAGCGCTTTCTTCCGATATATATATCATCACGGTGTAATCTCTTAATTCTTATGGTTTGGGGGATAGTATCCATGGGAGCAACGTGATCTATTATACATAGACGACTGGAGGGGTTTTGATGAGAACAAAACTATCAGACAGCACTAAAAAAGTAAAAGGATTTAGAGATTTAAAGGTAACGACAACGATGGTCTCCATGATCATGATCAGCTTGGTGGGTTTGCTCATTGTATCGTTGGTAGGGGTTCTCGGCATGTATCAAGCTAAAGAGGGACAAGGTATTTTGTATATGGATCGCTTTCAACACCAAACGAATATTCTGGAAGTGAAAAGTGATTTTTATAACATGCGGGCCAACTACACCAAAGTACTCGATAATGAGGAGTACACAGATAAACAATATAAGCAGGTACAGAAGGGAAAAGACAGCGTTGCATCAGGGTTAAGTAAATTTTCGCAAAAGAATCTGGACCCGAAGGAACAGAAACTGTACGAGGAACTAAGAAGCAGCATAGACACATATTATCAGAATATTGAGCAGATCATGGCAGTCAAAAAAAATACCGGAACATATGACAAGGAAGAGAGAGGCAGGATTAATACATCCAGTACGGCAATTGTTAAGATACTGACCGATATTTCTGATTACAACAATGAACAATCGGCCAACTTATATCAAAATACGCAAAATGAGATAAAAATGCGCACAATTGTTTTGATCGTGATTCTGGTCCTAGTACTTGCTGTCCTTAGTATGATCTCCTTTTCGGCCATTCGGAATATCCGTTCTCGGATGAGCACCATTACGAAATACTGTGAAGAGATTACCCAAGGCAATTTAACGGCAGCACTTGATCCGACCCTGCTCAAGGGAAATAACGAAATCGCTGTCATTGCACGTGCCATTCAACAAATGACAGATTCAACCTCAATGGTTATTACGGGAGTTATCAATGAATCCCGCCAAATTAATCATCTAAGTGATCAGACGAATCATAATATGACCGATCTCAATGAGCGGATTAGAGACGTATCGGCTACAGTCGAACAGCTATCAGCAGCGATGGAGGAGACTTCGGCATATACAGAAAACATGAATCATTCTGCCGATGAAATGCAGCGGGCGGCAGAGTACATTTCGCTCAAAACTCAAGAAAAAGCGCAGTCTGCCTATGATACAAGCCTAAAGGCCGAAGCGTTGAAGTATGAAGCGAGTGAGTCCAATAAAGCGTCCAAAGAGATTTACCGGAAGGCCAGTGAAAAGATGACGGAAGCGCTGGAACAAGCCAAGGCGGTAGACCAAATTCGTATACTTTCCCAGTCCATTCTGGAAATTACGGCCCAAACCAATTTGCTGGCTTTAAATGCATCTATTGAAGCGGCTCGAGCCGGTGAGTCAGGTCGGGGGTTTGCAGTTGTGGCTAACGAGATTCGCAAGTTGGCAGATGGGTCCAAGCAGGCGGTAGATCAAATTCAGAATGTTACTCAAGAGGTTGTACAATCTGTAGCCAATCTGACGACCAATGCCGAGGAATTACTGGATTTCCTGCATGCCAAGGTGGGCAAGGATTATCAGCTGCTTGAGGATACGGCAGAACAATATTACAATGATGTAGTTGAGCATACGAATACAGTTAATGATTTGAACGCCACATCTAAGCAGGTGAATGCAACGATCCAAACCATGGTGAGAGCTATCCACGAGATTGCAACAGCCAGCGAACAGTCTGCCGTATCTACTCAGCACATTGCTGAGAACATGGTTTCATCGACGGAAAAGTCTCTTGAAGTGGCACAACAGTCTGATCAGGTGAAGGAAAGCGCTACCCGATTGAATAAACTGGTCGAAGGTTTTACTATTTGACGAAGCTAGTCTGGTGAGTGGTATTCCATATGAAGGGTTGACTTCATTCGCTTGATAGGCAGGGGCTATAGGTAACAATATAAACCAAAAATGCAGTTGAGGGAGCCGCAAGAAGGCTCCCTTTTTGATTTTATCCTCTACGGTAGCCTTCATTTGGCTACTTAACGAAGATAAAATGCTTAGAAAGGAGATTTCAATCAGGAGTCTAAAGCACGTAACTCTTCCTGTTCAGCCATTTGCATCAGCTTATAAATCTGCCGGGTCGTGTTCACATTCCGCACCGTCATATGCTGGTACAGACTGGAGCCGGCCAGTTTCGTCATCCCGCTTGTTGTGACATGTTCTCTGCTGACAGAAAACAGAATGGCCCCAGGCGTATACATTATATTGCCTATTCCCGGCTTCAAAGGAAGCTTCTCCAGAACGGCAATATCGTTAATTTCATCCCACAGAAACAATACATCACTTTTCATCTGTGTATCATTAGACCATTCCTCCGGTAATGCCTTCATAATCGCCTGGATTTCCGCCATATTGCGAACGATGACCCGGATAGGTAAGCTAAAATCCTCCAGAATCGCCTGCTCCAGTTGGAGCGTTAGCTCCTCGTTGGATTGAACTTCACTGGAAAAAATGATGTTTCCGGAGTTGATGTAAGTCGTCACATGGCTCATGCCTGCCTTCTCAAACGTTTCCTTGAGCTTTTTCATATTAATCTTGTTGTTGCCACCCACATTAATGCCCCGCAGCAATGCAATATAAATCATATAAGGCCCACCTCTCTTGTACAAAAGGATTTTATTAACACAGGGATAGATATTCAAATAAATAAGCGGTTTGATTTTCGCCAAGCAAATGATGCAACAACGGTTCTACGTGCTCGATAAATTCATTTTTGGTTTCGTATGTGTCCTCGTCTTTTAGCTCTCCCTTAAAGGTACGGGCAGCTTCAATCAGGATGGAAAGAGCCGTAAAGAAGTCAGCCAAAGAGTCGGCAACCTGCTGTGGCGCGCCACCTTCATACGCAGCATATACAGGGGAATGGGCTGCCCCAGTATCGACAATAAGTGGATCGTCATTATAAGTGGCGATTACGACATGATGGGGCGGCCACGAGGAGGATTCCTGGACAAGCTCGCCAGCTCCAATCCAGCGATAGCCTAGCTGTTGTCGATATAGATGCTCCGGCGCAGCAAAAAAGAGAACAGCCCGTAGGCTTCATTATACAAGTTTTGTTGTTGTACAAAACGGGCCAGAGCTCCGCTTAATTGTTGCATGTGTGTTCATTCCTCTCTGCTTGCAGGAGACTTAAATACGCCTTTTTTCAGAATTCCCTACATATTATCTGTTTCTAATATATCATAATATGGAAATAAAGAACATATGCTTCTATATTTAAGCAGTACGATTAATTCATTATGCAGCCTTATTGATCCAGCCAGATTAATATTACAATATAGGTTGAAATGGATAGATTATTTAAAGAAGGGATGGCGACATGTAACTTTAGGAAAAAGCCTTACCTATGCAAGGAGGAAAAATGTCATTTTCTAAAATATACGACTATAAACTAAGAGCTTATTTCAACGAACGCATTTCTGATTTAAATCATGAATATAAACGATACAGATGATATTTCGTTGGTGCGCTGGCATGATTTATTTAATGGGCCATCATTCGTGCTAATAGACCATGATTTTCTAAACGAAGCCGACGCTGAGCGTCTGATTAGATTGCTATCATTAGCTTTTAATGTTTTCGATATCTTATTATCAACATCAAGATTCGCATCTAAGAGATGAATCCTATGGATTTGAGATTGCCCAGGACAGGGTGTTTTTTCTTCATCATCTTTTATTTGAATTGGGTTTAGGTGATGATATCTATGAACGTCTAACGATTGAAAATAATAAAATGATGTTCAAAATGGAAAACTCACAAAAATGTGATTTGCACATGCTTATTGATGTTTTGCATGAACATATTCACAAAAGTAAGATGGACATGGATGTACAAGCAGCACTGGAAAAGATTAAATGCTTACAAGGCCAATTAGTCAATTTTATTATGGGCAGTCATGATTTATATGATTTTCAATACGATGATTTCAATAAGCCTTCGTAGATGCAAAGATATTTATGAGGACCTATAGCTCTGATAAAAATAGGATTTTCCAGGTTCTTCTCGACTGTGTGAATGAGTATCAATCTCCAACAGAACAGTTAATTTCCCATTTGATACTAATGAATTATTCCTATTTTGTACTCAAAAGAAAGAAATCCGGGCGAGATTACATACTTTAAGGCATTGTGTAAGAAAAGGCCGGGATTCTTTATGAAAGTATTAGCTGCATTGCTTGAAATCAGATTTTTTATCGATCAAGCAAGCTTTGCAAACGAACAGTATATCCTGAAATACCGCCAAAGGTGTGTTATAAGATAACAGAGTATGGAGAATCTTTTAGTTCTGTTTTCGAGGTGATTGAAAAGTGAAGGAAAGAACGTCAACGACGTTAAATCCTTGGTTGGGAAGAGGCATTAAGTGACATTTGTTGCGACACTACATCAGGCCAAATGCAAAAAAAAGACTAATGACCAGGAGTTTTGACATCATGAAAAAACAGTTCAGCATTCAACTCGCTGTTCCTTCGGATCTGGAGGCGGCGGATATTGTTTTTGAAAGTTCCATATCTGCGGCATTTGAACAGGAGGGTCTGGAAGCCTTAATCGACGACATGCAGCAGGAGATTGAGCACAAAAAGCGGTTGCTGCGTACATCTTTGTCAGCTTTGAATTCAGACTTGTTCTTCCTGATGGCCAAACATAACCATAACGTCGTTGGAACGATCTCTTATGGCCCTTGCGGAGAAACTATCAGGAAATGTACCAACGATGAACTCGGACATGTGGGGACATTGGGAAGTTTATATGTGCTGCCCGGTTACCAAGGACAAGGAGTAGGCTCGACGCTAATTCGGGCTTTGATGACCAGGCTGAAGGAAATGGAAGTTACGCATTTTTGCCTGGATAGCGGCTTCAAAATAGCCCAGACCAAATGGCTACGGAAATTTGGCGCACCCTACACCATTGCG
Source organism: Paenibacillus sp. RC73 (assembly GCF_044908085.1). Taxonomy (NCBI): domain Bacteria; kingdom Bacillati; phylum Bacillota; class Bacilli; order Caryophanales; family Paenibacillaceae; genus Paenibacillus; species Paenibacillus sp. RC73. Next base: position 34,263 of record NZ_JBIYCV010000012.1, on the reverse strand, counting down.
AAGGATTATTGGGGCAAGGATGGAGATCACATGGTGTGGCTATGTGAAGTGCAGGATTTTCTATAAAAAATGGAGTGAAAACCGCCTGTTGCTTAATTTTCGGCCTGTACCAGAGATGAATGTGAGCATATGGTGACATAAAGAGTTCATCCTGCCATCCTGATGTGCACTCGTTTATAATAGTAAAAAAAGGGACAAGGAGATGAACTCAAGATGAAAAAAATAACCTTGATAGCTACGGGGTTAGTTGCGGTTGCCATAGGGACATACCTGATTGCAGGGAATGCCCAGCGAGAAGAAGCAGATAACCAAGGAGCGTCAAATATCAAGCAATTGGTGCATGATTTCAGTACAAGAAAGGCAACGGCCCAGTCCGCTTCCATCACTTCCAGTCAGTTGAGCATAACAGAGGATGGTACCACAACAAAGGCCTACGTTTTGCCTGATAACGAGTTTTTCCTTTCGATAGCCCCATATATGGAACAGACTCACCCTTGTGCAACCCATAGCCTGACCGGTTGTCAAGGTGAAATGAAGGATGAAGAGTTCAGTGTAACGATTCACGATTCTGATGGAAATTCAGTCATGAATAAAACCTCAATAAAATCCCAGCCCAATGGATTTATTGATCTATGGCTGCCGCGTGACAAAACCTATAGCGTTACGGTGGAGCATGAGGGGAAAATTGCAAAATCCAAAATCTCCACGTTTGAAAACGACGATACCTGTATTACCACGATGCAATTGGGTTAACGCAATAAATTCAAATCTATATCCGGATTCCTGTGTGCAGGAAAGGGACTGGGAATGCTTACAAAGCTCTTAACATTCGGAAAATATAACGACACCAGGCACCAACTACCCCGTGGTAGGAGTGCCTGGGTCAGCGTTGCGCTGAACCGGAAAGCAAAGCATGTCAGTGTTTCCGTTGACCATTCGACACTGTCTTTTATCATTGACAAAATTGTATTTCTCCGTCATAATTCAAAAAAATGATAATGATTATCATTATCTATAAAATGTACATACACGAGGAGAATATGTTCTATGAAGAAGGGTTTGAGCGGGATTTTAGTGTTGCTGGTTTTTGCGCTTGTTCTGGCAGGCTGCGGAGCGGCAGGCAATGTATCGGATACAAGTCAGGCGTCAACTTCCGGCAGCACACCAGCCGAAGCAGCGGGACCTGTGAAAGTAAAGCATAATCGTGGCGAGGTCACACTCGACCGGCCAGCACAACGTGTTGTTGTGCTGGAATGGACATTTACGGAGGATATGATTGCGCTGGGTGTTCAGCCCGTTGGTAATGCGGATAATGCTGGATACAAGCAATATGTGACTCCAGAGGCGGCTCTGGACAGCAGCGTGACCGATGTGGGAACACGCAACGAGCCCAATCTGGAGGCGATTGCTGCATTGAAGCCGGATCTGATCATTTCCAATGCTGATGGAAATGAAGCTATCTATGATCAACTTAGAGCCATTGCACCGACAGTCGAATATAGTCTGAATAGCGGTAACGGCTACGATCATGACAAAATGGTAGAGATTTTCAACAACATCGCGGTCGCTCTTGGAAAAGAAGACAAAGCGAAGCAGGTGCTGAAGGAGTTGGATCAGCATTATGCGGAAGCCAAAGAAAAGCTCGCCGCTGCTGGTAAAGCGGATTTCCACTACATTCTGACACAGGCGTTCACTTATCAAAATGCGGCCAGCCTGCGCATGTTTTCGGATAACTCGGTGGTCGCCGGGACACTGGCGAAGAGCGGGCTGATTAACGATTGGAAGCCGGACAAGCTTGAACAGTATGGTTTTTCAACCGTTGGCATTGAAGCGTTGTCTGCCGTTCAGGACAGCAACTTCATCTATATTGTGCAGCCGAACGATGATGTTTTCGGAGCAGCGCTGAAAAATAATTCGGTCTGGAACGGCCTGAATTTTGTCAAAGAAAAACGCATTTATGCATTGGACAGCAAGACATGGACGTTTGGCGGTCCCATCTCATCGAAAGCGCTGGTTGATCAGGTTGTTGCGGCGATTACGAAATGAGCTAGGTCCCAGTATTCCGTCCGGTTTAGAATCGGCATAGTCTCTAAAACCGCAGCACAAAAAGCCCGCGTCTCCCGCGGGCTTTTCGCTGTATCCTCTTACTCACTCCTCGCCAGCTAAACCCGTCGCTCCAGCTCCCTGGGTAGCACCTTACATTACTAAACCCAGCTTCATTCATGGCCAATAGATTAGGACAGGTGGATGCGCCTGGAGCAGTGGCAGTAAGACGAAGATAGCAAAACTTTAAATTGTGTATACTAAAAACCTATTAAAACAACTGCAAACTTCCGACATATTATCTAAGAGCTTTTCGCTCAATACTCCTCGGGGGGATGGCAGCATGTCACAAAATATTAAAAAGCGCGTATTCAGATCATCCAGCATTGCGAACACATTAGCCATTGTGTTGTTAGTCATTATCGTTGTCGTCTTTGCAACCTTGGGGACGTTCATGTTTGCAAGCACGCAAAGCATACTTATCAAGCAGCAAGAGGCCATGCTCCAGACGAAGACGCAGGCCATCGTCAGTCAATTCGATGCGTTGTTTAAGGAAAAGGGATCGCTTGTCAAACAAATGTCAACGAACAACCTTTTTCAGCAATACATAGAAACAACCCAATCGTCAGAAATGGTGAAAACTTCTCCATATGCTGCGGAAACAGAAGCAACTCTGGCAGCCATTGTAAAGGCAGAGCCATCTTTTGCCGACGCCTGGATTGCAGGAATATCTGGCAAAGGCTTCTTTCTTCAGAATGATGGTGCTGCTTCCAAACCGGATTACGATATCCAAAAACGTCCGTTCTTCAAGCCAGCTGTTGAAGCAAACGGTTTATACTACTCGGATCCCTATATTGACGTCGCTACGGGTAGTGTGCTCATGGGTATTTTCTATCCGATCAAAGATAACAGTAACCAATTAATTGGATTTGCAGCAGCTGATATTGCCTTCAAAGATATCCCTGCCCTTATGCAAAGCTATTCGCTTGGAAGCACTGGTTATTCGATTCTTGCATCCAAAACAGGTGATATTTTGTATCACCCCGATCAGACTAAAGTGTTGAAAGAAAAGATTAACGAAAGCACAGGTGATCTTGGGGAGATCGGAAAGAAAATGATTGCCGGCGAGTCCGGAGTACAGCTGATTAATGACAATGGAGAACGTCGTTATATCGGGTATGCAACCAGTAAAGATACCGGGTGGTCCGTAGGCTTAACCATTTCTGAGCAAGAGGTGCTCACAGAATTAAAAGCCTTTACTTGGCTTACCATTGGCGGTTTTGCCGCAGCCACCATCCTGCTGGTTGTGATTTGTTATATAACGCTCCGTTATCTGTTGAGATCGATACCGAAGTTGCTCGCAAAAATCAAGCTGATTGAAGATGGAGATTTAACCGTTCAGTTTGATACGCATTCCAACAACGAAATCGGGCAAATTTCTCAAGGAGTTTACACCATGGTTCAAAAAATTCAAGGCATGCTCCAAATGGTGGGTGGCTCAGCTCAAGTCTTGAATCAGTCTTCTCACGATCTGCAATCCATATCTTCCAGAACCGCGGTCACGATGAACGATACTGCAACAGCAATCAATGAAATTGCCAATGCGACGAACTACCAGTCCATCGAAACGGATAACATTTTACAAAAAACCGGAGCATTATCCGGCCAAATTGACGAAATTGCCAATGATGCCAAAGCCATCGAAACGATGGTGCAAATCTCTGCTGAGCAAAGCGGACAGGGGCTTGCTGTAGTAGATCAGTTATCCAGATGGGCTGAAGAAAATCACAATTCCACACAAGCGATGTCGTCTATTATTCAGGATATTGATCTGAGCCGTCATGAGATTTCGAGCATCGTGGATACGGTCAACCAAATTGCAACGCAGACCAACCTGCTGGCACTCAATGCTTCCATTGAAGCTGCACGTGCAGGAGAACAGGGCAAAGGCTTTGCCGTTGTTGCCGGGGAGGTTCGCAAGCTGGCTGAGCAGACGGCACTGGCGACACAGGAAATCTACAAGAAGGTACGTGTGATTGAAGAAAAAACCAGTGTTTCGGTTGAGCATACGGTTCAAGGCCTGAAAATTGCAGAAGAAAATGCCAGATCGGTGGAGAACACCAAGCAAGTATTCTTTAGCATTAACAAGGATTTGGAAGATTTGAAATTGCGAATGATCCAGATCAGCAACAACACCTCTAAAGTCCACAAGCACAAAGATGAGATTTTGCAAGCGCTGGAGATCATCTCTTCTACCACCGAAGAGAATTCAGCTTCAACCGAAGAGGTTAGCGCCAGCACGCAGGAACAATTGGAGAGCTTCGAACAGGTTGCTGAACTATCCAAACAATTAAGTCAATTGTCCAATAAGCTTCAAGACGAATTAAAACAGTTTAAGGTCGAGTAACAAGTCTATTAGGCATGATTTTGACTAAATATTCAGCAAAGCCCGCGATCAGCGCGGGCTTTTTAGCTTCAACAGCTGTTGTGGGGTAGAGGGCATGGTAGCTGGTGCGGGATACAGATAGATTAAACGTATAAACTGAAATTTAGCGGGGTGAAGATATGAATTGCTTTGAAAAAAATATGGTGTCCGTCTGGTACGGTCACTTTGCCTCTGATGATGAGTTATTTGAATATGTTGAGATTAAATACCCGGAAGATGAGAATGAGGATGTTTTTAGCGATTTTTTAAATGACCATGAAATAGATGATTTTGACGAAGATTTTGCTGAAGGAGTCTTTCTGATGGATGGGGCAGATAATGGTATAAAAGATGTTTCCTTTGTTGATTCTTTTTTATCTCCACTATTACATGATTTGAGTAAAATAGATGGCAAATATAATTCGTTGTTCTTTATATATGATTGTAATACAAGCGGTCTATCTGAAAAAAATGGCGACAAAATGCGCTTTTTAACGGCTTATCCTTATTGTATTAACAAATGAGAAACAAATAATCAGGCTCATCTTTTGTTTATGTGGGGAGTAGAGCGAGTTCCAATTGGATAGCTACTGAACCTGAAGCTGGAGTATCTGTTGGAGAAGGTGGCGGCAGTGCTATGGGATGATGTGACGGAGGAACTGGACAAATAAAGGTAAGACATTTTATGATAATGTAAATTGGACTTAATGGATCAATAATTTACTCTGAAAGAATCAGGGACTTGAGATGAATATCCATCTTAAGTCCCTTTTTTTGTGCAAAATTAGATTTCCAATTTTTTGAACGGCTGATATACTAAGGAGGCAAGTGAGATGAAGATAAACCTACTTTATCGGGATGAAAAAACGATCAGCGTACGCTTGGAGCGATACGGAGTCAAGGAGCGGGAAGGGATTCGATCCATACCAGGCAGGAAATGGGTTCCAGACGAAAAAATCTGGGCGATTCCGTACAGTATCTCGGCTGTAGAAAGCCTGTTGGAAGCGTATCGGAGTTGTAAGTTCGAGTACGACGAGCGCTTGAATAAAGAACTACCGTACATCCGGGAATGGCTGGATCGACGGGACACGCTGGCTAATGCGGTTCCCTCTTCTTCGGAACGAGGTGAATGGAATCCGGATCAGCGGCAAGAATTGCGCGATGCATTGGTAGCAAGGGGGTACAGCAGCAAGACGATAAAAGCTTACATATCGCAAACGGAACGCTTTTTCGCCGATTTGCAAGGGACCGAAGCAAGCATAAATGATGCGGTGGTGCAAAAATATGCGCTGGTGCTGCTCGAAAAAGGTCTTTCGCACGCTTATGTTAACCAAGCGATCAGTGCGTTGAAATTTTATTTTCGCCATGTGCTAAAGCAGCCCAAATCCTCCGCCTATGTTCGTCCGAAAAAGGAGAGTAAACTACCGGATGTGCTGTCCCTGAATGAGGTCATGCGTCTGTTGAAAGTAGTGAAAAATCCAAAGCATAAGGCTATTCTGTACCTGACGTATACATCCGGGCTGCGGGTAAGCGAAGTGGTGAGGTTGCGTCCTGAAGACTGCGACCATGAACGGAAAGTGCTGAAAATCCGTCAGGGAAAGGGCAGGAAGGATCGGCAAACGCTGCTCTCCGAAGCGGCTTTTGCGGTGGTCGAGCAGTACATAGGGGTGGAGCGGCCAGAAGACTGGCTGTTTCCAGGGCAGAGGGAAGGCCGCCACCTGACGGAACGTTCAGCGCAGAAAGTGTTTGAAAAAGCGCTGGCTGAAGCGGGCATTCGCAAACAGGTGAGTATCCATTCGCTAAGGCATTCCTTTTCGACCCACTTGCTGGAGAATGGGATTGATCTTCGCTATATTCAGGAACTGCTGGGGCATCAGAGTGTGCGAACAACGGAGCGCTATACACATGTGAGCAGACGGGACATTGGGCGAATTCAAAGCCCGCTGGATCAGATGGACAGGCTGGAGGATTGAAACGCAGAAAGTGCGGGAATAAGGAGAAAAGTGCAGGATTCACGAAGTTCGTGAATATGACGGAGAGTGCATTCTTTCAGAAGTTCGTAAATAAGACGTTATACAACAGAATCAAAATGAAAAAGAGCCAGAAGGCTCTCAATCTAAAGATATATATAATTCGTTATGCAGGTGAAGAGCGTCCTTAAAACCTTGCAAATAAATTTCACGTTCTAAAATAGCTTGAACAGAAAGCTCAGCATCATCGTAAAGGAATAGGGTCTTCTGTATATTCTCCGGTACTCCTTCATGTAACTGCTTGAAGTAGAGATTCCGTTCGGATGAGAACTGGTTGTAGCTGGAGTTGTTTTTGATAAGCTCGCCATATAAAGATTCAATTCGAGTATGAATCAGTGAATCAAGTAAGACTTCTAAAGAATTATGCATTTTGAACACCATCCAATGTATTTGATTTTATGAATAAAAGTTCAACTTATTAAATATAATTTTATCATATCAAATAATTAAGTCAATACATGTTGAATATGTTTTTGATAAAGAAAATATACTTTCATATAATTAAAGAAAACTTCACTTGATGTGTGAAAGGAATATCAGATGATTAGTTATAAACCATTTCAAAAATTATTGATCGACAGGGAGATTAAGAAGCAGGATTTATTGAAAATGACAGGTATTTCGTCTGCTACAATGGCGAAACTCAATACGAACGAATATGTGTCATTAGAAGTGATTGATAAATTATGTGCGGCTTTAGGTTGTCAGCCAGGAGATTTATTGGAACATATAGCAGAACAATGAAAGATTAGAATCAAGAATGAATGTTGGTTAATCGTAGAAGTGATTCCATCGCATAACATAATATTCAAGCAGCGGCTCCTTTGGAGCCTTGGTCTGCGAGAAGGATTTCAGGGAAGCATTTCAGCAGACAACCCCTGACGGGGTTCATGAATACAGAAACGTTAGGCGAAAGTCGAGAAAGGCTGGTCAATTAAACAAGTAAAAGTGAAAGGATTTATACAAAATGAAAAATCATATTTTTTATTCTTGGCAGTCAGATTTACCTAATAATACCAATCGAAGTTTTTTGGGAACTTGTATCGAGAGTGCAATCAAAGAATTAAATCTATCTGAACAATTCGACATTGAGTTTAGAATAGATAAAGATACTATGGATGAGCCAGGAACCCCGCATATTGTTGATTCAATTTTCACTAAAATTGAGAAATCAAAATTATTTATTGCTGATGTTAGTATTATCAATTCTGACTACAACAAACGAAAAACACCAAATCCAAATGTTTTAATCGAATTGGGCTATGCAGCAAAAGTATTAGGATGGGATAAGATCATTTGCATTTTTAACACAGATTTTGGAGACTATTCCAACCTCCCTTTTGATATAAAATTTAGGAGGCCACTTTGCTATTGTACGGAAGGAAAAAGTAAAGCAGAGGAAAGAAAAAAACTGATTGAGGTAATTAAAAGTAACATATCATTACATGATCCTAGCGAATTTATTCCAATAAACGAAGTAGGTTCATATCTAATATTTGAGTCTTCAAAATTTCATTCTCAAATAGAAGAAAAAATTAATAATCTTTTGCAAGATCTAAAACTTCAAAGTAAGTATGGTTTTACAAGCGATGATTATACAGTAGATATCACGGATGATTTTTTATATAAAATTGAGGAAGAAGAATCGATTGAGGAAACAGATATTGAATATTTTATCTCTGTCGTATTTACGGATGATACATATACTCATAATGATATAGGTGGACGAGAGTGTTCGTTGATTTTCACACTTAGAGAGAACTTCAAACAAATCAACTTCAGTGACAACAAAGTTTATAGTGCATTCGAAATAATTACACGTGGCCATTCTCCATCAGGTAAAGGTAGAGATTATCGTGGACTGTCGGATGAGTTTGTAAAGAGACTTTGAGTAAATCGAAGAGCTCTCGACCATCGCCTAACATAATATTCACGCTGCGGACATTCGTCCTTGATCCGGCATTCGCCGGACACCCAGCATACGCTGGGTCGTGAATACAGGAACGTTAGGTGAAATTAATTACTTAATTCTATTTCTAATCAAAGGAGTATGATTGCACAATGAGTTTTACTTCAACAAGTATCCTTCCAGACGATGCATCCTATAATAAATTAATAAATTTAATAGATGTATTAGGTTACATAAAGCAGAGAAACGAAGTTAAAATTGAAGGTCTACTAGCAAGTTATTTTTGGTATCAGTATCAAAATTATAGATCGTATGTTGGAGTCGAACTTTATATTTATAGAGAAAACGGCGTTATTTCAGTTGACACAAGAACTAGAGCGGGGAGAAGTTATTGGGATCTTGAACATCAAAATAAAACTATTAAATATATAAAAGATTATTTTAAAGGAAGCTTTTCGACGGACGAAGGGAAAAATCGTTATTTTATAATGGATGAGGAAGTTCCTACTGAGTTAGAAGCAGGACTATTTATTGCTAGATGGACTTATAATAATGCTCTTATTAAACCTAAGATATATTTGGATTCAAGAAATTTACAAGGTCAAATTGCAAGGCCAGATTCTACAGGTATTGTGTATATCGATGAATTGAATCCAAGGTTCTTCTCGAATAACTTATTAATACCTTACTTAGTAGCAATTTGGGAAGAATATTTAAAGACATCATTTATTGTGCTGTTGAAATATGCAGATAATAGAGACAAGATTTTTAAAGAAGCACGATTTTCAGTAAATAATCTGAAAGATATCTCTGCTGGAAAAATGTCAATTGAAGAAGCTTTAGTTGAAAAGTTTTCATTTCAGAGGCCTAGGATAATCGCTGAAAATTATAAAAAGCTGGATGAGAAACTAGATATATTTACTGTGTTAAACAAACCTATTTCAAAGAGAAAAATACCTCTTTTCGATTCTATTGAAGAAATTATTGAATTAAGGAATGCTTTTGTTCACGAAGGTGGAATGGACTTAAGTATTACTGACAAAAAACTTAAAGTCATCATTAAAGATTTTGAAGTTGCGGTAGATAGAATTTACGATAGATTTGGAACTTATTATAATTTTGAACCTAGTAGAGATTTTTAATGTGAAGGACGTAATTAACTTCACCTAACATAATATTCACACTGCGGACATTCGTCCTTGGTCCGGCGAGAGCCGGACACATCCGACTGCGTCAGACGTCGTGAATACAGGAACGTTATGTGTAACTTCCTAAGGACAATAAAAGCATCATTTCAAATCTTCTTATCATTATATCGAGACAAAGATTCGAAAGCTAATGATGCTTAAAAGGTCTTAAGTTGGAGTATTTAATGAAGCTAGAAGTACCACATGACATTATACATACATATTTGTCATATTCCTTCGAGCCGGCGGAAGAATTTTATGCATTATAGATAGCCGAACATCGTGAACACAAGAATGTTACATGGAATGTAAAATTGATTTATAAGCTGAGGAGATTTTAATAATGAAAAATAAAAATAATTATTTATTAGAAATATTAAATAATCGAAACAATGTTATTAGATTTATATTCATTACTATACTGCTTTCTTTTGGATTAAGCGTCATTGCAGGAAGCTTAACATTTACCAATGGTTTCAAAGCAGTGTATGGATTTTCGGTAGGGGGCGTTATAATTCTTCTAGTAATAGCATATCTTTTTTGGTTTGTTCTAAAGAGCATGAAAAAAGAGCTTATTATAGACTGTATTTTGATCCACGATAAAAAAGAAAATAAATTGATTGATATTGGAAGATATAGCTTCTCCAAAGGAATTAATGACTATTTGTTTGCAGCTCTATCAGAAGACAAGGATCTAAAAGCCATATGGGATAGAGAGCCCTTAGGCTGTTATCAGACCGTAGGAGACTGGATGCATGGGAGAATCAGTAAGTCAAGAAATATTATAAATGAAGTTGTTGAGTATTATGTAATTGAGGAGCTTTCATTACATCTTTCGAGATACTTTAACAACAGTAGTTTCAGTAAAGAAAATATCCAAGAGATTGCAAGAAATGAAGTTCCAGAAGTTTTATATCAAAACCGTTTCCTCAATTTATTTTCAAAACCTATGGAAGAACGAGCTTCGTTTGATAATCCGAAACGAAAGGAAGAAGAAAAACCAAAAGAGTACTATGTAAATGGCAAAAAGATAACCCTTGAAATTGGGGAAACTGTTTACGCCTTTGGAAAAGACGGTGCTAGGTATAACAAATTCAACTTAGTTTTACCTAAAAGTAGTAGAGTGAAAAGAGTTGATAAGAACACTATAAGGATTATAACTGATAGATTTAATTTTGATATATATGTTAATTTTGAAGAAGAACCGTATTCTCCTCCAGAAGGATTTATTGAACACTATTTATGTCCTGGTGCTGAAAGAACAGATAGGTTTTTTAGGTACGAAGGATATGAAATGAAAGTTGAATTGAGAATCCAATTTAAAATACTTAAATTTTTATTTAACGGAAAATGGGAGTATTTTTACTGGTTAGATTCATTTTTAGAAAGAATTAATCAAAGGATGTCATCGTCAGAGTACTTTGAACGTATTAACTGGGAGTCTACTTATACGATGCTAGAGGTAATAGAAAAAAATAAAAGCAGGGAATAGTTTTAGATTATAACTCCATTTAACAACGATTTACGTTTCAAATAGGTACCTTTGGTCCGTATGATTTCGAGAAAAAGACTTGAAGATGTAGTGGCTGACGGCAGTGAAAGATTTTTAATCAGAGTACTCAAAGAAGACGGGAAGCAACACATAACATAATATTCACGCATTGGACATATGCCCTCGGTCCGGCAAGAAGGAATTCGGGGAAGCAGAGGCAGCCGGACACACTTGGCATTCGCCAAGCGTCGTGAATACAGGAACGTTATCAGAAAAAGCCTAAAGGAGACAAATTTAATGGATCTTTTTAAACCGTTAGTTAAAGAAAAAAATCTGCATAAAAATTTTTTGGCTCTTAGAAATGATGTAGCCGTACAGAAAGTATTGAACTCTTGGCTAGAAGATTTTAAAGATAGAGATAATAAAATAATTAAAGAGTTTCAAACAACTTTTAATTCGAGTTTTTGGGAATTTTATTTGTTTGCATGTTTTAAAGAGCTTGGGTTTAGTTTCGACTTTAGTAAAGCGGCTCCTGACTTTCATCTTCGATCAAAGGAAGGCAATGAGTTTTTTGTGGAAGCGGTAATTACAAATAATGCCAGTAATGAGATGGCTGAATGGGATAGAGAAACCATATTTAACGACCCTAAACTTCTAGAGGAATATACCAACCATGAAAAGATAATAACTCGTGCTACTCCAAGAATTTTACAAGCCCTCAATGCAAAGTTTGAAAAATATGAAGAGAGTTATTCGAAAAGAGAGGAATGTAACAATAATCCATTCGTTATAGCTTTGGGTACATATGAACAGCCATTTTTTTATACTCAAAATACCAATGCTATTAGAAGAGTGTTGTATACCTATGACGTTCCTGAATACATCGAACATAATGGGGAAAGAGAAATTTTGGGAAATAGGTACGTAAAAGCAGTAAAAAAAGCAAACGGCACTGATCTTGATTTAGGATTGTTTTTGAAGCCAGAATTTAGTGGTGTAAGTGCAGTGATTTTTAGCAATGTCGCTACTTCAGGTAAAGCAAGGGTTTTAAGTAAAACAAATGATTTTATTTTGGTTGCTTTTGAGAAATATAACGACAAAGGGTTACAGCCCATTACAGGAATTGAAGAGATAAGTAATTACAAAGAATCTTTGTTGGAAGGGATTAATATTTTTCATAATCCTTATGCAATACATCCACTTTCGATTGAAGAATTTGACCATCCAGATATTACTCATCATTATTACAATCCAGATAAAGAGGAGTTTTATACTAAGATAAGGCATGAAGCATTATTTTATCGGATTGTTTTTCACCTAGAGGGACAGCTCAAGCAAAATAAAAATACAATGAGCCAAATGGCAAAAAATTTAGGTTTAAGAAAAATTTCCGGATGAAGCAATTCAAGAATTAAGAAATACATTGAAAGAGCAATATGAGAAAGATTTTTTTGAATCTAAAAAAAGAGGCTTCTTCTGATAACATAATATTCACGCTGCGGACATTTATCCTTGGTCCGGCATTCGCCGGACACTCAGCATACGCTGAGTCGTGAATACGGGAACGTTATCTGAAAGCTCTTAAAACGCAAGTGAAAACTTCTTTAAAATAAAAGATTATGGATGTGAGGACAATGAAAAAACAAAACAACTCAAATATAAATATTTGGGTGAGATATGGAATACTTATTCTAGCTACTATAGCAATAGGGTTTTTAGCGAATGTTTTTCTATACATTCCTGTGCCGAGTCTTGCAAATGTAAATGCGTGGTTGGGTTTCTTTGGAAGTATTATTGGTGCTGGAATAGCTGGTTTAGTCACGCTTTGGGGTATCGAATATACGATAAAAAATACACTGTTAAACGTCAAACCTGTAATAAGGCCTGTAAGAACAGACTTTTTTTTATACGATAATCAAGGAATTTTTGTTACTGAAAAATCAAGATCGGTTCTTGTTAAAGAATTTGCAGAGAAAGAAAAAGTTTATTTCTCTGAAATGGATAAATATGATTATGTGAGTATAATCAATGATTTAGTAGAAGAATATCAAGATAGAGAATGGGGGGATGTATTTGCACAAGTGGATGCTGATAATCTATTCGAAGAAATAAAAAATATTTGTAAATCAAGGACTTATGAGGAAGCATTCTCTAATATCTTAAATAAGTTGCCAGAGAAATATAATGATGGTGTTAGAGAAAAACTCGCAGAAAAAATTCATGAAAATTTCCGCCGTAAGATTGTTTTTGAAGCTATGAATGAAGCAAAACGTCAATCGTTTGTATTCTTTTGGCTTTATAATGTTGGTGCAGGAAATGCTATAGATATCCGAATTGCATGGGATTTTAGCGAAAATTACCACAAAAAATTATGTAACGAATTAGGTTTTAGTGAAAATGAATACATGCAAATGTTAAATAACTTTTCACTAGATCATATAGCTATAGCGGAAGCAGATATAATGTTGAATACAAATACTGATAATAGAGTCAAAGCTTTTGTTCCAAATGAAGTTATATTATTTATTAAGTATTTGTATAAAAAGTCTCTTGAGAATAATAAAGAAAAAAATACAAATAACAATGCTTTAGTTAGCGAACGAGAAATTTCGTTATTGAAAATCTCATATACAGATATCCATGGACAAGAACATACGGAATACTATGATGTAATATTCAAAATGAGTTCTACTTTTGATGATTCTTATGATTATAAAGAACGGTATTTTTATTTGAAATTCAATAAGAGTAATAGAAAAATTGGCTGATAAGAAATTCAAGAAACCAGAGCCATCAGATAACATAATATTCACGCTGCGGACATTCGTCCTTGGTCCGGCATTCGCCGGACACCCAGCATACGCTGGGTCGTGAATACAGGAACGTTATGGGAAATTCATGCAAACAAATAATTGAAAGAAGGAAGATTCATGGAGGACAGCCCGTTCTTTACAGAAGAATTATTACAGCAAATGAATAAGTTTTTTATCGAAGAAGTTGCACTATTAAGGCAATTGAACAATGTAGAAGAATTGAGAATAAAACAAGCGTATCCCTTATTGGTATCAATAATTGATAATTCCAAATCAATGTCTTTATTAGGTAACTATAACTTAATAAATGATATGTACATGATAGCCAGGTCTTATGTTGAGCGAATGGTTAATTTTTTGTATTACAGGTTTGCGATGAAGATGATTTTAATTCATTCCAATTGCATACAACCCAAAAGGCATATCGAAGATTGGAAAGGTCAATTGCAACAACTAAAGGCAAGGTTAGTATTGCGTATACGGGGAAGGATCAAGTCAGTCTACCGAATTTAGAGGAAGCAATAAATCGATTTACAAGTAAATCAGGAAAAGAGATAACGCATTGGACACCAGTTTCTTTAGATAAACGAATTGAAATTATCAGTGAAAGATCAAAAATAAAACCCAGTATAATGTTGATGTGCAAGCTTAATATTTATGAGGATGCCTCAGAAGCATTGCACGGAACATTGTGTGGCTCTCTTTTTCACTTAGGGGTTTTCTCACCAGGCACTAAACTATCAGATCCAAACGATCTATTACAACATTATACTTCCTTAAAGACTACAATTTTTTGGACTTGTGGATTGCTTACTCATGATTTATTCACTTTAATTAACGAGAAACACTCAAACATAGAAGACATATATATTAAATCTAATGAATTTACAAAGATAGCAATTAATGAAATGAAGAAGGCAGCGAAATATAACGAAGAAACCAAGGGATTTGATTGATATCTCGAAGAAGGCATGAAAATCCCATAACACCATGTTCACGCATCGTCGCTGTCGCTCCTCGGTCCGGCAGAAGTTAAGAAGCGAGGAAACGGAATCAGCCAGACAACCCTGCAAGCCTAAGTCTGACGACCCGTTCCCGTTGGTCACTTAAGGCTTTCGGGCTCGTGAACAAAAAACGTTAGGCGAAAGAATCAAATAGATATTGCCGATTGACATTAAAAGATGAAATATAAAGAGAAAGTAGATTTATAAGGAGTGCACTTAATGAATGTTGAATCAGCTATAGGAAAAGTTATTAATACAAAATTCACATTAGAAAAGGATTATTCTAAGATAACGAACAATCTAAATTGGACTTATACTGATGTATTGTACTCTTTTCAAGGAGTATATGTGATAGGACTCAATATTTTTTATGAAGACGAATTTGTATGCTGCGGAAAACAAATTAAACCTAAAAAACATGCAAATAATCGACAGATCGTATATAGCCATAAATATACTAAAGAAAACTACCATGAGTTCGATAAATTAAATAAACTTCCAGAATTGCTAAAGTTCATAGATGTATATTCTGATTTAGGTAATATCATACCGATATGGCCTGGAGGAAATAGTCACAGAGGAATGAGTCAATGTTATGATATTCCAGATATCTATTTTAATAAAAAAGAAATAAAAGAGTACGCTAGTTATTTTTATAATAACTTTCTAAGTGATAAGAACTTTTTTTTAGATGATGTCTTGAGCGGTGAATTTAGCAAATTTGAAATTGGGGATTATCTTAGATTTAGCAAAGAGGATTATATAAAATTTCTAAATCATATTGTTAGAATAATAAAGATGAGAAGTGAACAACTAAAGCAATATATATAATGATTCCTTCGCCTAACAATATATTCACGCTGCGGACATTCGTCCTGGGTCCGGCATTAGCCGGACACCCAGCATGCGCTGGGTCGTGAATACAGGAACGTTATACGACAGAATAAAAAGAAAAAAGAGCCAACAGGCTCTCAATCTAAAGATAAATCCAATTCGTTATGTAGATGAAGAGCATCTTTAAAACCTTGCAAATAGATTTCACGCTCTAAAATAGCTTGAACAGCAAGGTCTGCATCATCAAAAAGGAATAGAGTCTTTTGTATATCTTCTGGTAGAAGTTCATGTAACTGCTTGAAGTAAAGATTCCGTTCGGATGAGAACTGATTGTAGCTGGAGTTGTTTATGATAAGCTCGCCATATAAAGATTCAATTCGATTACGAATCAGTGAATCGAGTAAGACTTCTAAAGAAGTATGCATAATTGAACACCATCCAATTAATTTAATTTTGCGAATAAAAGTTTAACTTAATAAATATAATTTTATCATATCAAATAATTAAGTCAATACATGTTGAAGATATTTTTGATAACGAAAATATAATTTCATATAATTAAAGGAAATTCATTTCATGTGTGGAAGGAAAATCGGATGATTAGTTACAAACCTTTTCAAAAATTATTAATCGACAGGGAAATTAAGAAGCAGGATTTACTTAAAATGACGGGGGTTTCGTCTGCTACAATGGCGAAGCTCAATACGAATGAATATGTGTCATTAGAAGTAATTGATAAATTATGCACGGCTTTAGGTTGTCAACCAGGAGATTTATTGGAACACATAGCAGAGCAATGACAGATAGAGCGTGGCTAATCAAAGAAGTGATTCTCTCGTATAAAATAATATTCAAGCTATGCCTCCGACTTAGTTTGGCTCTGCGGGATGAATTTCGGAAAGATATTTTAGCAAACAACTCCTTTAGGGTTCAAGTACAGAAGGGCTATATAATAGTATCAAAAAGGGTGAATATTAATGACTAAACGGCAGTATTACTCTGCACGTACTGGAAAGAATATAGGAGAGAACTTTCCCATTGAAACACTTAGAGAATTGATTTTTAGAACTTATCATTTTTTTTATGAGAAGGAGTATTTTCAAGAGGCATTTGGAAAAATGTGTGTAGATGCAGGATTGATTTCTGGAACGTGTGGAAGTGATATTCAAGGATATTTTTTGAGGAAGCTGCGTAAACATAGCATTTGGCCTATAGATGACTTTTATACGAATTACTCTGATGATGATATTTTTGATGTGATAGAATTACTCTTTGATCTTGTCTCAAAACCTATTGAAGGTACATACCATGATTGGAGCGATTGTGGATGGCATTATAGTGATTTTGATAAAAATTTAGGCCAGGAGGAATTCAGAGTAGAGATTAATGAAATTTTGAGAGATTATAAACAGGGTTATGAGTTGTCAAACGATGGTGAAGTTCTCTTATTAGGAGATAAGGGTTTGAGTTTTCTGTTAGAAGCCAAAATTCCGGAATATGACTTGAGTAATGTTGATAATAGAGTAGAAATTGCTATTTTGAAATTCAGAAGATACCGTGCCAGTTTAAATGAAAGAAAAGATGCAGTGAGAGATTTAACTGATGTTTTAGAATACTTAAGACCACAAATTAAAGAGCATATGTTTTCTAAAGATGAGTCTGAACTTTATAATATTGCAAATAACTTCGCCATCAGACATCATAATGATAAACAAAAGAAAGATTATGATGCGCTTTGGTTGAGTTGGATTTTTTATATCTACCTCTCAACAATACACATGATGGTAAGAACTATAAAAAAGGCTGAGAGTAGCGAAGGAAGAAGATCAATAGAGAGCAAATTCACGAAGTGATTCCGTCGTATAACATAATATTCAAGCAGCGGCTCCTTCGGAGCCTTGGTCTGCGGATGGATTTCTAGAAGGTATTTCAGCAGACACATCCGACTTCGTCGCACGTCATGAATACGGGAACGTTATCTGCAATGACTGTAATTATACCAAGGAGGTTATTCCATGGCAGTACCTAAATATGATGAGTTATTTAATCCTGCACTACAGGCTCTTCATTCTCTTGGAGGTTCTTCGTCAATAGCTGAAATGGAAGAGGAAGTAATTAAAATTTTGAATTTATCTGAAACAGATGTTGCAGATTTGCATAAAGGAAATACAACGAAATTAAGTTATCGTTTGGCATGGGCACGTACATATCTAAAAAGATTTGGTTTACTTGAAAATTCCTCTAGGGGAATATGGTCATTGACACAGCGAGGGCTTACTACAGAAAGTGTTGATAAAAAACAAGTCAAAGATATCGTCCAAAATTCAAATTATCAAGTAAATATAGCAGGATCAGAATTTGAAGAAGAAAATGAGGATGTATCCGAAGAATATGAATGGAAAGATAGATTGCTTGAAATAGTTAAACATATTTCTCCTGATTCATTTGAAAGATTATGTATGAGACTCCTACGAGAATCAGGGTTTACTCATGTCACTGTAACGGGAAAGAGTGGCGATGGTGGAATAGACGGGAAGGGAGTTGTGAAGTTAGGAGGACTTTTATCTTTTCATGTGGTTTTTCAATGTAAAAGATATAAAGATTCAGTTGGTTCAGGAGTAGTAAGGGATTTTAGAGGAGCCATGCAGGGAAGAGCAGATAAAGGCTTAATCATTTCTACGGGAACATTTACTAGGGATGCTCGTCAAGAAGCTCAACGTGATGGGGCTTCCCCAATAGACCTTATAGACGGTGAAATGTTAACTGAAAAGTTGAAAGAATTAAAATTGGGAGTAAGAGTAGAAGAAAAGATAATTGAAGACATTATTATTAAGGAAGACTGGTTTAGTAATTTGTAGGCAGTTCATAGAGGAATGGTCACAGCAGATAACATAATATTCAAGCAGCGGCTCCGTTGGAGCCTTGGTCTGCAAGAAGGATTTCAGGGAAGCATTTCAGCAGACAACCCCTTCGGGGTTCATGAATACAGGAACGTTATAAGATCATAAAATTCGGCTTGGAAGAACAAGGATAGATAAGAGCAGGAAAGAACGGAAGGTAGATCCTATGCGGATCAAGGATTGAAAGTTACGAGTGAAGAGCGGACGAGGAATGCTTCCAATGCGGAAGCAGAGTGGGATTGAAGTTTGGGAGTAGATGCTCCGAAGTCCGCCGATTTAACAACATATAACAATATATTCAGGCATCGGGCATACGCCCTCGGTCCGGCAGAGGGATTTCGGGGAAGCAGAGGCAGCCGGACACACCTGGCATTCGCCAGGCGTCGTAAATACGAGAACGTTAACTGAAATCAACAACAGAAAGAGGAATAAAAATGTCAAACCAAATAACAATAAGGCAACTTTCAAATCATGAAGAAGTATCTTTATTGGATTTTGAATTTTTAAAAAGATATCCATGGTATACCTCGAATGACTACTTCTATAAGTGCTTAGAAGAAAACATAGAAGGCAAGAGAGTAACTTTAATGGCCTACTATGCAGGTACATTGGCTGGTTGTTGCCACTTATTGTTTGCTTCGGATTATCCACATTTTAAAAAAGGTAATATACCAGAGATAAACGACCTAAATGCTTTTCCGGAGTTTAGGAGGAAGGGAATCGCAAGTAGAATGTTTGATGAGCTTGAACGAATAGCATCAAAGAGATCAAGATTAATTGGTTTAGGAGTAGGGCTCTATAAAGATTATGGAAATGCTCAAATTATGTATAACAAACGCGGGTATGTAATGGATGGTAAAGGAATTGTCTATAGGAACATTCAAGTAATACCTGGGGAGCAAGTGACGGTAGATGATGATCTGCTCATGTATCTAATTAAAGAGCTGGATAATGATCTATGAATGTGAATCAAAGAAGTGTCGAAATCAGTTAACAAAGTATTCACGCAGCGGCTTCGCCTTGGTCAGCAGAGGAAATTCAGGATGTGATCGCTGTCTGACAACTTCCTGCGGAAGTTCGTGAATACCTGAACGTTAGGTGAAATACTTGCAAAAAATTAATAATGGAGATGATAGTTATGATCATTGATTTAATAACATCAACGGGAAGACTGGAGTATGAAGTGCTTCCTTTTGTCACTTGCGAAACATATTGTGAATTTAATGATTTTCCTGAATTTCACTATAATTCCGACATAGATCCAATCGTCCATAATATAAAACTAGTTGTTTCTTTGGAAGTAATAAATGATGAATATGAAATAACAGATGAGATAGAAGAACTATTGAAAAAGAAATATTGGGTTGATGAAGATAGGGATCAATTAATAATTGCAAAGATGACAATTACGGAATTCCCAAATACTTGGAGAGAACGTATGGATGTTACTTGGTCTTACTGGCTTGATGTAATTGATGGAGATCACTTGGTAATAGGCTCGAGAGCCGATGAAATATCAGAGAGAGAGCTATATGACAATCCCTTTGATAATGGGAGTTTATATTACATAAAGGATATAGCTGTTCATGATTCTTTTGACAATGATGATATTGAGATAGATTTAATACGTTATACTTTTAGGGATTTCGTTCGAAACGATGTAGGGGTGGTTTTTTATATAGCCCAAACCATTGATCATAATATAGAAAAAAAACTAACTACGAGAAATACAAGGGTAGTAAAAGAAAAAGATATGATAGAAAAACTTGAGGGATGCGGGTTCTCGCGTATTTTTAATTCTACTGTTAAGGATATGATTATGGAGATAGAGGTATATAAACTTCAAGATTTATGATTATTCAGGAAGGCAAGTACTCCACCTAACAACGTATTCACACTGCTGACGTACCGCCCTTTGGTTGACAGATGTAAATCATTGAAGAAAGCTCAGTCAACAAACACCCCAGCCTAAGATAAGAGCTATCTATGGCTGGGGCGTTTCGTGAATACGAGAACGTTATACGAAAGTATCGAAAAACAATAAATCAATTAAATTCGATTAAGCAAAGGAGCAGGTAATGTGAAAAACATTAAAGATTTAGTTTACGAAAGTTCCAAAGAAAAGTTGTTTTTGGAACATCTAGGTGATAGGGATGATACATTTTGGGAAAGTATTAGCTACTTGAAAATGCTTAATGATGAAAAATTAGATAAAGAAGATGATTTATTTTATCACGCTCGGTTTTTTATAACTTCAAGGCTAATAAACCATATAGTGGCCACTTACCAAATGCTAAAGATGGGGTTAGAGGACGAATGTTTAGTTATGCTTCGACAAACTTATGAAACATCATGGCTCTTAAAATATTTTATTGAGAATCCCGATAAAGCGAATTTTTGGATAAAAGCAAATAATAAATTTAGAATTTCTCCACAAGATCGAAGACTTGCCGTAGATAACAACACTACCTCACAACGTATATATAGCCAATTAAGTGAAATTGTTCATTCGAATCATAATTCATTTTGGGGATCATGCATCGGTGGAATGTTCAATTCGTATATAACAGATAAACTGTTTGCACAGCTGATAATATTGATCAAAGATGTTATTGAGTATTTCGAACAAATAACTAATTTATTTGAAACTAGTATTGATAACGAAGAATTAATTGAGCTTCGAGAAGTAATTGAACAAAAATTAGGAATATCAATATATGTTACCAGTTATCTATTAGATCCTCATGGAACAGCTATTAAGCTAATTGAACTTAGTGAAGATGAAGTTTTAAGATATCTTGAAGAAATTATTGAATTTGAATGATGATTCGAAGAAGTCAATTCCTTCGTATAACATCGAATTTAACGAATTGGGCCGGGACAATCCGGCCCCTTGATCCGGAAGAGGCATTTAGGGGAAGTGAATTTACTGGACACATCCCACCGCTTAACTGCCGCAAGCGGCAGCCGGATCTAAGGCACTAGGGCGTTGTGAATACAGGAACGTTATACAACAGAATCAAAATGAAAAAGAGCCAGAAGACTCTCAATCTAAAGATATATGTAATTCGTTATGTAGGTGAAGAGCGTCCTTAAAACCTTGTAAATAGATTTCACGTTCTAAAATAGCTTGAACTGAAAGGTCTGCATCATCATAAAGGAATAGAGTCTTTTGTATATCCTCTGGTAGTAGTTTATGTAACTGCTTGAAGTAAAGATTCCGTTCGGATGAGAACTGGTTGTAGCTGGAGTTGTTTTTGATAAGTTCGCCATATAAAGATTCAATTCGATTACGTATCAGTGAATCGAGTAAGATTTCTAAAGAATTATGCATAATTGAACACCATCCAATTCGTTTAATTTTATGAATAAAAGTTTAACTTATTAAAAATAATTTTATCATATCAAATAAATAAGTCAATATATGTTGAAGATATTTTTGATAAAGAAAATATACTTTCATATAATTAAAGAAAAATTCACTTGATGTGTGAAAGGAATAGTAGATGATTAGTTATAAACCTTTTCAAAAATTATTGATCGACAGGGAGATTAAGAAGCAGGATTTATTGAAAATGACGGGTATTTCGTCTGCTACAATGGCAAAACTCAATACGAACGAATATGTGTCATTAGAAGTGATTGATAAATTATGTGCTGCTTTAGGTTGTCAGCCAGGAGATTTATTGGAACATATAACAGATCAGTGAAGGTTAGAATCAAGAATGAATGTTGGTTAATTGAAGAAGTGATACCATCGTATAACATAATATTCAAGCAGCGGCTCCTCTGGAGCCTGAGTCTGCGGGATGGATTTCAGAGAGAAATTTCAGCAGACAACCCCTTCGGGGTTCATGAATACAACAACGTTATACGACAGAATTAATTTAATAAAGGGAAAGTAAACTTAAATTCCTTTAAATGAACTTCTAGTTTAAGAAAGCTTTAAAGAATATAAAAGAAAAGAATTAATGTGGGGGAACAATATGAGATTTAAAGCGATAATTTATAAAGTTTCAATTAATAGCGACAATATTTTTAGATGAGAAAAGATCCTGCTCAAGTTATTGAGAAAGTATATGCAAAGTTTAACGAACAAAACAATAATTCATACAAAAAAAGAAGGATTACTTATGCGATTCAAAAAAGGGAAAATATTAGAATAGAAGATGAGGAATTAATTTTGTCTCGACTAATTAAGTATGTGGATGAAAAAGAGAGAGCAATGGGATGACAAAAATCATGACATTATTAATGTTGTCGAGGAAAACGATATACTAGAAAAAGCATACTTTATATATGATAAAAGAAGAGAATATATTTTTTTGGAAGAAAGGAGTGCTTTAAATATTGAAGACTTCAAAAAAGCTATTGAATTTATTGTAAATTTTAATAACTTTGAATTTAATATTACTTTAAATGCATTGAAAGATGAAAAAATAAAAGAAAAAATTTCATCCTTAAAGACTATTACATGGGCTCATTTTGAGGTGATCCCAAATAATCCAGGACGTAGAATGTGGAGCATGTTTGAGTCAATTAGTGAAGATATGAACTCAACAAGTAGTACATATGATTTTGAAAACCAAAAAGGGCTTAAGTACTCTGGGGAAATGGAGAGTTTAGTCGATGAAGTTAATGAAGGTCATGGGCGTCAATATGTTATTGCCGGCTATAAAAATTCAGGAGAATATGATGAAGTGAGATCACACGATCATATTAAACGCTATCATAAAAATGTAGAGCCTTCTGAGTCAGGGAGAATTAACGGTTTGTGGAGTATAGTGAAAGAAGTGCTCGATATATGAAAATAACCATAAAAAAATTGATTTTTAAGTACTATTCTGATAATGGATTAATATCAATGCCTCTATTTTTTATAACCATATTAGTGAGTCTGTTTTTGACTTTTTTGTTTGGTCAAAATGAAACAAGTAAAGATATATTTCAAGAGTTCATGAGCATAAATGTATCTACTTCTGCAACGATTTTTGCCGTAATAATTGCTGCTTTTGGTTTTTATGCTGCGATGACAGATATTACATTTTCCAAGTCACTATTGAGGATGGGGCAACTTGAAAACTCACTTTTTCCATTTCTAATAGTTTCAATTTTATGGACTTTAACAATATTTACGTCTTTGGTATTTAAGTTAGCCAATAAAGCCTTTGATAATATGGACTTAATAATATGCTTTTATATAGGAATGACTTTGTTAGCTTTGTCATTATTATTTACAGTAGCTTTGATCTACGATACGTTGAAGTTGACTATATATAGGGCATATTTCTCTGATAAAGGTGTCATTGAAAGTTTAGATAAATTTAGAAGAGAAAGTGTTGAAATCAATGAGAGTACAATGAGGAAAATGAGTATATTTCTGAAATTCTACATTGTGGTTTCAATTGCAATTTTATTATTTTTTGTGTCCGTTATTGAGTGGAGATTTCTAAGCAGTTTTTTGACATTTTTTTTGGGTATGGTTTTTCTAGCTTGGAACTATCTAACGTATAAAAGTATAAGATACATGCAAAAACAAAGTTATTTTATTGGAATGAATGTGATTTCTTCTACTTATAAAGTCTCTCTTTATATATTAAGTTTAGTTATAGCAACCAATCATTTTAATATCTGACATAAAATATTTAAAATCTTAAGGGTTAAAATGAAATGTAACAAAAATTGTGATAGGAATTCAAGAAGAAATTCCGTCGTATAACATAATATTCAAGCAGCGGCTCCTTCGGAGCCTTGGTCTGCGGGAAGGATTTCGGAGAGGGATTTCAGCAGACAACCACGTTGGGGTTCGTGAATACAGGAACGTTAGACGAAATTATTCTTGGGGAGAAACAATAGATGAAAAAGAAGAAAAAACAATTCTTAGATGGGCGTATACACGAAAAAAACTTTTTGGGTGCTGTCATAGATAATGAAAACAATCAAATTCGTGTATATTCCAAAGATATGCTCCAAAAGAGAATCCAAAGAGATTCATTTGGAATAGCAAAATCTTTTGATAAGGTATATTCAAATGAGCTAATTCCCATAAGTGAACTGTTTAGTAAAGCCAACTATATTATCAGCAATAGTTTTTTTAGAGCTAATTATGAGGATGATTCAGTAAAAGTCACTTGTACACAATTAATGATGAATGCTGCCGCTACAATTCAATCATCCGTAGAATTATTAAGATTAGGTTATACTTTACAACCATGTATGTTGCTTCGTTCAGTAATAGAAACTATAAGTACAGTTGCTTATTTCGTAATAGAACCCGATGGACACAAAATTTATCAGGATGGAAAGCTTGATGTTAATAGAACTATAAAATACGGAAAACAGTTGATACCAAACTTAGGGAGTTTACAAGGACTACTAAGTAATCACTTCGTACATATCAGTTCACTACATTCAGAACTTAACGGATTAACAAAACACACAAAGAATAACCAGCCTACAAGAATAAATTTAAATATGATAATGGTATGCACCTGGTGTTTATATGTTACCAGTGAGATTGTATTTTATGATTATTTTTATGAGCATATTTATTGGAATAAGATTGATGAAGGTCAATTTAAATTTGAACAGAGTGAGGAAGATAAAAAATGGATGAGTGAGTTTCTAAAAGAAGAATAACCTCGTCTAGCATAATATTCAAGCGGCGGCTCCTTCGGAGCCTTGGTCTGGGATGGATTTCGGGGAGGAATTTCAGCAGACAACCCCTTCGGGGTTCATGAATACGAGAACGTTAGGCGAAACTCTTGAAAAACTATAAAAATGAGAAGATGGCTGGTATAAAAGCTGTGAGATTTGTTAGATAGATTTTAGAAGACCAAAACGTTATATAAGGAGACAGGTAAATGAAAGAAGAACTTACATATATACAAAGTGGGAAATTCAATTATTTGGATAGAACTAATATCACCAATATGGTTTATTTGTGCTCATGTTCTGCACTTTCATTTCATAAAAGTCTTATTGGTTTATCAGAATTAAGGGCACTTGAATCAGTTAAAGATGTAGAGAGTGCTGGGGGATTAAGAATTAGTAGGGCAGTTTTGACTTACTACTCGGTGTATCATTTATTTATTTCGTTAATGCTATTAGATGAGCGTTTTAACTTAAAAGTTCCCAAAAGGTTATGCTCGAACGGTATTGTAAATCTTGGAGTCAATTTTAATGATTTATCAGATCCCTCCGAATTACCAAATGTATGGAATGAGTTTAAATTACTTGAACAAGACCTTTCAACACTGATAACACATACTGACGTTAAAGAATATTGTGATTGTTTAAGAGAAGAAAGTGAAAAATTGGATGAGGTATTTAGAATACTTTATAACAACTTTATATTTGCTGATGAAAATAAACCAAATGAAAGTATTAAAGGGCTTTATGAAAAGCTTTGTTATGTAAGAGACAGAGCTATATACCGACCTTCTAATGTTATTGATGTAGAGGGTGGATATATTCAAACTTCGAAGTATGTCAGAAAAGAAATAGATGAGTTACCTGATTCGGCATATATATTCGACGTAATCAGGAAAATTTATAGGGAAATATTAATAAAATCCAATATCAAAGGGAGGAGTATGTATAAATCGTTCTATTCCCTGCTTTGGGTTAGTCATGTTTTCGAAACGGTAGAAGAAGTCAAAAAACTCGGTATTACTGATAGCGAAATAGATAAATTGAGATTTATGAAGTCCTTCAATGCAGATGAACTGAGCTTTAGTAGTTATATTTCACAATTGATTGAATTAGTAAACACAAACCGTCTATTTAGTGATTTGGAAGATTTTTGGAATGAATTAATTAGAATGTCCATGGAACATTATGGGACGTCAGAATGGTATTATTAGAACCGCACTCGCTCGAGTTCGTGTTGTTAAAGAGCGTTAGGAGAAATTGTTGAAGGTTTTTATAGAAACGATCAAAAAACAAATAAAAGGCTATTCTCCGCAAGCTAACTGAAATTATCATCGGATTTGCATCAAGGTACTTGTGAATTTTGTCAAAGAAAGAATAAAAAGACTTACGAAGAACTGGTAAATTTATTCGAAGATGCCGTTAGCCTCGCCTAACATAGTATTCAAGCAGCGGCTCCTTTGGAGCCTTGGTCTGCGAGAAGGATTTCAGGGAAGCATTTCAGCAGACAACCCTTCGGGGTTCATGAATACAGGAACGTTATGCGTAATTACTATAGGGCTAGAATGTAGAATAGAATTCGAAGAAGAATAAACAAAGCAGCTTTTATTTTGTCCGATTCCAAGATTTTAAGATTCAATGATAGTTATGGAGGATGTTTATGTGGCCATTAGGACAGTATGATAGATTAGTTTATGAAATCAAACGTCGAGAAGATAATAGTATTCCAGTAACTTTTGGTTTATTAGTGGCAGACTTTAATCAGCAGAGATGTAGAGATTATATCTTGAATTATATTGATAGATTCGACTATAAATCAGATAGATATATTAATTTTTATTTACCAGGATATTTAGAGGAAGACTTCCATGGTAATAATGAAAAAATAACTATAAAAAAGAAAAATTACTATTTCGATAGAGAAATATATCTTGAATTTCTGAATAAATTGGAAGAAGATTTTATGATCGATTATCCATACAATCCAGTGCTTATTTTATTGGAATATGATAGGGGACATTTTAACAAAACCAAACGAATAATAATTGAATTAGATTCGGATGGATCTGATATAAAGAATGCAGGAGAAATGTTTGAAAAGATCTTTGAGATTGCAAAAAAAAGTGTTAGTATTCAGGATTTTTCGAAGTCATTACAGAAGAATTCATTAAAGCAAGGAATACTAGACAGAATTATCGAAGGTATTGACAATAGTTATTTAACTGCAACTTATACTCAAACAAAAGAAGTAAGGAAATATAAATTGAATAAATAGGATTAAAATACAAGGAATCCAATAATGGATTGAGGGTGTACACAATACTGGGAAGTAACTACGCATAACATAATATTCAAGCTGCGGCTTCTTTGGAGCCTGGGTCTGCCAGGTGGATTTCGGAGATGAATTTCAGCAGACAACTCTGACGGGTTCGTGAATACAAGGACGTTATCAGAAATCGATGGAAATAGCGGAGGAAAAGTAATGACAAGAATGAGTCATGCAATTTTTAATAAACAAACAGATAATTTAGTTTGTGCACTTGATGTGGATAGCGAATATTACAAGTATCAAGACAAAAGAGATAAATTTAGTTGCAAATTCTGCGGAGTTCAAGTGCAGTTTACAAGAGGAAAAGATCATAAAGATCCCCATTTCAAAAATTGGCCATTAATAAATCATCTAAGTGAATGTGCCATTCCTAATATTGAGAAGCAAAAAGAGAAATTTGAAAATTACGGGGAGATTGAGCAGTTAGTTTCTACAATATTGCCTAGATCACAAAGGTTAAAGGATGACAAAACAACAATAAATATCAATAGGGTAAATAGAGCAAAAGAATTTGGAGGAAGAAGAAGCAGAAAGTTTATTTATTCTCTAGTAAACTTATTAGATAGTAGAAACTATTTTAATCTCAAGAAGGATTATGAAGAGTTAGAACTACTGATTGAAGATGGAAATATAATAAAGTTAAGGGAATTAATGGGATCACAGGATGAAATTATTCAGAGAATTGATGCTACAAATGGAGAAGGGCTTATTTGTATTTTAAGAGGCAACACTAGAAAAGCTAAGACAATTAAAAACAACATAGTGATCCCATTAACTAGAGGTAATAACCCTGCATATAAGAACACAAAAGATTTTTCCTTATTTATCAGATGGGATTATGTTGAGAAAAACAAAGAGTTTATTGAATCAATAGAGAATGCATTAGTTATTTGTTATGGGGAAGCGAAAACAAATCAATATGGTACTGAGTTAGAGATTTTTTCAATTAAGAGTCAAATTGTAGTGTTAAAAAAATATGATAATTAGATCTGTGTGGGGATAATCAGGGGGTCATCGACATCTGATAACATCATATCCACGCATCAGAGCCTGGCGGCTCCTCGGTCCGCCCGAAGGAGTTAGGCAGGGAAGTTAAATCTGGCGGACACATCCGCACCGACTAACCGCATCGCGGCTGCTCCCGATGGTCGCTTAAGTCGGTGGGATGTCGTGAATACAGTAACGTTATAACGACAGAATCAAAAGAGGTTATTAATCTAAATAATATATAGTTTAGATGAGAGAATTTAGAAATCTTCTTTATCACACAGGTAACAGCTACAAATTATTATATTGGAGATGATGATGTTGGCAAGACAAGCAAGACTCACTTTACAGAATTGTATACTAAAAGGCTACTTTCCAGCAGAACTAGTTCCAGGATTTACAACGAAAATGCTTGGAACTCAAATAAATAGTATTGCTTCAGCCCTTTCAGGAATATCAATAATAGTTAACGGTCACAAAATAAATTGTAGTAAGTGTTGTATACATACAATTCCAAAGATTCAACATCAACGAAGGACCTTAAGTATTCCCAACCCCTTTCATCAAATAAAAGTGTTTGAAACTATAATTCACAATTGGATAACGATAAAAAATGAGATTAAAAAGTCGAAATATTCTCTTACTAAGCCGATGGTAAATAAAGATTTACAAAGAGCAATTAGTCGACAACATAGTTTTAGTGAAATTCCTCAAATAATACCTATCCTATCGTCTAACAGCAGATTTGTATTAAAAACAGATATTTCAAGATACTACCCTACAATCTATACTCATTCGATTCCATGGGCTTGTCATGGAAAGAGTTTTGCTAAGAGGAATAGAGGATCTGCTCATTTTGGAAATGTACTGGACACTAATGTGAGAAATACTCAGGATCAACAAACAATCGGAATACCGATTGGGCCGGATTCTTCTTATGTGATTTCTGAATTAATAGGATCTGTTATGGATCAAGAGATCTATCAAGAACTCGGTGTAACTGGTTTGCGTTATATTGATGATTATTATTTCTTTTTTAATTCATTATCTGAGGCTGAAGAAGCGCTTACTA
This sequence comes from Paenibacillus sp. RC73, assembly GCF_044908085.1. Lineage (NCBI taxonomy): Bacteria > Bacillati > Bacillota > Bacilli > Caryophanales > Paenibacillaceae > Paenibacillus > Paenibacillus sp. RC73. Next base: position 4,587 of record NZ_JBIYCV010000012.1, on the reverse strand, counting down.
AAATTCATAAAATAGTAAAAAAATATGAACTAGAAATAAATCCTGAAAAAACAATGATTTATCCATTACCAGAGCCATTGGAGTTTAACTGGATCTCAGAAATTCGTAATTATGAATTTCATAGTAGCATTAAAAGACAGAGAACAGATTTGGTTACATTTTTTTCGAAGGCTTTTGAGTATAGTAAAAAACACCCTAATGAATATGTTCTAAAATATTCATTAGCTAGAATAAAAAATGTACTAGTTCATAAGGATAATTGGGAATTGTTTGAGTCTCTCATTTTAAATTCTATGATTGCTGAACCAAGTGTTATACCTACTGTCATAGAAATTTTATTGGCATATAGAGATAAAGGTTATAATTTGAATTATAAAAAAATCGCTAAGACTATTGATAACAACATTGGTTATCACTCAAAATTTAGTCACGGATATAAAGTTTCATGGAATTTATGGCTGGCAAAATCTTTTAATATTAAAATTAGTAGAGCCGCTGCGAAAGAGCTATCAACAATCGAAGATTCTTTCTCTAGAATTGTAGCACTTGATATGAGGAGTAATGGTTTGATAACTACTGGATTAAATATATCAGAGTGGAATAATTATTTATCACATGATCATCTGTATCAAGAGCATTGGATATTTGCATACGAAGCAATTAAGAAGGGCTTTCTAACAAGTAGATCAAATTATATATCATCAGACAACTTTTTTTCATTACTTGCTTCTAGAAATATAGAGTTTTATGATTCTACACTACAACTAGAACCTGCAAGTCCATCAGAGATGAATTATAGACCTGTATCATCTAGCAATAAGAATAGAGGAGCAAGAACACAGAGAAAAACAAGAATTGTATCTCATAGTGGTGGATTGGGAGAATATTGATATTAAACAAATACCAAAATATGATTTTGGTATTTGTTTAATAAAATGAAGTTATGGATAATGCTTAGATAATTTTTTTATAAGCACATTGTTGGGCGCAGATTAGGTAAACAGATTCGCATTATTATTTAAATCCCAGAATTTTGCAATTCACTAAATAGTTGTAGAGCATCTTTGAAACCTTGTATGTAGATACTTTTTTCTAGGATGGATTGGAGAGAAATTTGGGCATCTTCGTAAAGAAAAACCGTATGTTGAAGTTGATCGGGCAAAGCATCACGAAGTGTTTTAAAATATTGATCTGTCTCCGCAGAAAGCTGAGTGTACTCCTTATGACACTCCAGAAGCTCAGTATAGAGTAATTCTAAACGTACTCATATCAGCGGTTCTGTTAATGATTCTAATGTATTAATCATATATTATTCCTCCTTCCTATAACTTTATAGAGTTAAAACCTCGCTTTTCGTTGATGATTGCTAATATGGAAGATAAGATAGAATTATGGAGGGGAAAAGATGAACGTAATCAAGTGTAATATACGAGAACTCATGGCAGAACATCGAATAGATGATATAACAGAATTGATGGCGAAATCGGGCTTAAGTCGGAACTCAGTCAACAAGTTGTATAGGGAAACGAATATAGAAACAACAAAGCTGGAAACCTTATTCAAGCTATGTGATACATTTAACTGCAAATTATCAGATTTAATTGAGTATGTACCCAAAGAAAACCAATAGTGAAGGTAAATTCGAGAAGCGATTCCGTCGTATAACATAATATTCAAGCAGCGGCTCCTTCGGAGCCTTGGTCTGCTGGATGGATTTCATGAAAGCAGATTCAGCAGACACACCCAGCATTCGCTGGGTGTCATGAATACAGGAACGTTAGGTGAAATCATCGATAAGGAGGATGTAATAAGTATGTCAGATAATACTTTTAATGATAGATTAATTGATTGGTTAAACACTCAAGGTTACCCACTTGAAATGAATGTGGCAGAAGTGTTACAGAAGATGAAATATAATGTGCTTCAATCAGAATACTTTATTGACGAAGAATCAGGAAATCATAGGGAGATAGATATTGTAGCAAGTCTTCATAAGGAAATAGGAAATATATTTATTAGAATTAATTTTATTGTGGAGTGTAAGGTGTCGAAGGAGAAACCTTGGGTTATTTTTACATCAAAGAATACTAGATTAGCTCCTCCTGCAAGAATTGCTCAAAGAGCAGGTTCAAGGGCGGGGAAGATTATTCTGCGAAATATAGCCCATGTAGATGAAATTCAACAGCTTAATCTTTTCAGTTTGCCGGAACGTCCAGGATACGGATTGACGCAGGCTTTTACTAGCGGGAATGACGTTGCATATAACCCATGCGTCTCGGTATCAAAAGCAACTCGATCGATAGCAAAAGAATATGATGCACAGAGAAATGAAAGGTATGTGAATATCAGTTTCCCTGTAATTGTAATTGACGGAAAGCTATTTGAAACTTATTTAAATGTTAACAACGAAATGTGTGTAAGCGAAGTAAATAAAGGTATTTTACTTTGGCGAAATCCAATAGTAGGAATGCCACACACTGTAATTACAGTTTTAACTAAGGATATTTTGGAAGATTACTTCAGTAGTGTTAGAGCAGATGTCATGAAGATTTTTGATTATATCGCTGATAACCCGACAATAACTTCAAGTAATCCTTAAGGAACTCTAAGAAGCCGATGACTCCACCTAACAACGTATTCACGCGGCGGTCCTTCCGTCCCTTGGTCTGCAAGAGGTATTTGGAGGAAGCGGAATCAGCAGACAACCCTGCACTGGCTAAGTCCGTCGGACCCGGCAGCTGGCGCTACCTTAAGCCAGTGAGGGTTCATGAATATAAGAACGTTAGCTGAAATTACCTGAATAAAGTACGAGAGTAAAAAGGAGAAAGAATGATTGATAATTATGAAATTACTCTAAAAACAAATTTTTCTTTTAACCATATTCAATCGGCAGTGCTTTTGGCAAGGAATGCTTTACAAGTAGAAAAGAATCAAAATAACAATGATGATGTAGTGGCTCGAATCCAATACGAGTCTTATGTCACAGGTGCATTATTATGTACAGTTGGCTATTTAGAGGCTACAATAAATGAATTTTTCTCGAACATAAAAGATAAAAATAATAAAAATGGTAAGAGATTAAAGCCAAAAAAGATAGAAATGATTGACTCAATGTGGAAACTGGGTGTGCCAAGAACAGCAAAATACAGCATTTTAGATAAATATCAAATTGCACTTACTTTAGCCGATAAAAAACTATTTGAAAAGGGAAATAGCCCTTATCAAGATGTATATTTATTGATTCAAGTTAGGAATGCGATTACTCACTATGAACCAGAATGGGTTACAACTGAGTCTGAATTCTCTGAGAAAATAACTGAGCAAACGTTAGAAAAGAAGCTGAAAAATAAATTCAAATTGAATCCATTTGCTAATTCGCCAGATCCGTTTTTTCCTGATAAATGTCTGAGCTATGATTTTATTAAGTGGGGTATACATTCCTCCCTTAATCTTACAAAATTATTTTTTGAAGAACTTGAATTGAATTATCCTATATCATGGCTTTTAAAGAATGAAACCTATAATTTAGATCTTGAATAACTCAATGAAGTAGGAAACATCAGCTAACATAATATTCACGCTGCGGACATACGCCCTGGGTCCGGCAGGAGCCGGACACCCAGCACGGGGTCGTGAATACAGGAACGTTAGCTGAAATAACTGAGAGAACAAGGAGTGATATTGAGTGACAGATAAGGAAATCTTTAATGAAGTAATTCAAGAAGGAGGGATGATAAATCCATACTTTGGACAAATATTAGAAAATGGAATTGATTTTGTGCCTTACATAGGAAAATTAGTTCAGACAGTTAAAATTAATCGGCTAATTCGCAGATTCAAAGAGCATGAGAAAAAAAATTGATTTTATATCGGACCTTGCAGCAGATTCTGTATTATCATCCGAATATATCAGTCAAAGGATTTTCCCAATTATCTTTTCGGATTTGTTTGAAGAACATGAAGATGCAAAAATAAATTTAATACTTAATGGCTTTGAAAATATTTTTATTGAACAGAATAGTAATGAATCGGTAATAATTAACTTTTATGATATGTTAAGGAGTTTAAGATACCTGGATCTGAAAAGATTATTTTATTTAGCCGGATTGACTGAAGAAACTATTGCTTTTGTCCAAGGAAGTGACGTACATGGTTTGATACGAAATATAGATAGAAGATTAGAGAACAATGGATTACTAAATATAAAGAAAACATTGAAAGACATTGGTGGAAGTGATTCAGATAAAGATAGAAAAGATGTTGAAATTTCATTGTACGGAAAGAAATTCTTGAAATTTATTCTTGAAGGGGATGGGCTACAGTAATTTCAATGAATTCAGTTAATTCAGCTAACATAATATTCAAGCAGCGGCTCCGAAAGGAGCCTTGGTCTGATAGATGGATCTCAAGTAGGCATTTCAGCAGACAACCCCTTCGGGGTTCATGAATACAGAAACGTTATAGGAAATCAGCGCAAGAAATTAATTGATGAATTAAACTCCCTCGAAATGATTCAGTTTCCTCACTCAGGCTCATGAATTCGCAGGATTTCACCCTTAATTAAGTGTGAGAGGAGAAGGTTCACAG
>NZ_JBIYCV010000011.1:0-134738 GCF_044908085.1 Paenibacillus sp. RC73 | reverse complement strand
CCCTCTGTGAACCTTCTCCTCTCACACTTAATTAAGGGTGAAATCCTGCGAATTCATGAGCCTGAGTGAGGAAACTGAATCATTTCGAGGGAGTTGAATGGGAGATGAGTTTGTTTTTAGAAAAAGGTGAAGGCTTATTTGGTGTACTTTTTTGTTTTGGGTTCCAGCCCTGTTTCTTCCCTCAGTAATGATGTCTATTTCCGAAGGCTAACAAAATCATGTCTATCCCATAGCAATAGCAAGAGGCATGTAAACCGTACAAATATAAATACTGCCCCAAAATCTATTTTTTAGGGCAGTATCAACACATCACATGATTTTTCTATTTTTATAGTTCTTGAATTGTTGGACGAATAATCATCTCATTAATTGCTACATCGGCTGGCTGCTCAATTGCAAATGCTATGGCACGAGCAATGTTAGAAGGCTCGATAGCAATTTTCATATTCTCATTAATTGCAGTTTTTAACTCTGAGTTTGAAATTGCTGCTGTTAATTCTGTATCAATCGATCCTGGCGAGACAATAGTCGTTCGAATATTGTTGATACACTCTTCTCTACGAAGGCCTTCTGTAATGGAACGCACAGCAAACTTTGTACCACTATAAACTGAACTAGCAGGGAATACTAAATGACCAGCTATGGAGGAAACGTTAATGATATGCCCTTCTTTTCTTTCTCTCATGGACGGAAGAACAGCAGCAATACCATAAAGAACACCTTTGATGTTAACATCAACCATTTTGTCCCATTCACTGATCTTGATCTCAGAGATTGCGGATAAGGGCATTACTCCTGCATTGTTGATCATCACATCAATTTTCCCAAATTCTTGGAGCGTATATTTAGCCAGCTCTTCCATATGTTCTTGGGAAGCGACATCTGTAACTTTATAGATCGCTTTTCCACCATTTTTTTGAATCTCATTCTGTAGAATTTTCAAACGATCTTCACGACGTGCGGCTAGTACCAATTTCGCACCTTTGGATGCGAGTTCTTTGGCAGTAGCTTCTCCAATCCCACTAGAGGCACCTGTAATAATTACAACCTTACCTTCAATATTCGACATATAATTGACATCCTTTCTTAATGAAAACGTGATAACGCTAAAAATGTTATTCTTCGATATTAAACCATGGACCTGAAGCTTGGATGACACCCCAAAGTTTTTCCGGAAGCTCAAGCTCACTAACTTTTGAAGCCTTTATCGCTGTTTGGATTTCCGACTCTTGTCCATTTTGAACCTTTTCTACCCAGTCTGGATTCATGATTAAGGCGTGCCCAATCGCAGCTAGGGTAAGACCCTTATCTAATGCTGTTGCAACATTATCCGGGGTTACCATAGAACCAGCAGCCAGTACGGGAACCCGGCTATTTACATGTTCAACGATCAACTCAAGATACGTTTTTTCATCTTGGCTATCGACTGGCTTTGAAGAAAGAGCATCAGCTAGTGAAGCATGCACATAATCAACACCAGCTTCAATCAGTCGGTCAATCAATACATAGGTATCCTTCATTCTTAGACCGCCTTCTTGATGTTCGTCAGGAGAAATTCGGTAGCCGAAAATAAACGGTTTTGTAGCATGTTTTTTAATGACGTTTTTCATTTCCCTAATTACTTCCAGTGGGAAACGCAGGCGGTTTTCAAGTGATCCTCCCCATTGATCCTCACGTCTGTTGAAGAAAGGAGAAAAAAAGTTTTGAAGCAAAAATCCGTGCGCACCATGAATTCCAACGCCATCAAACCCTGCTTCAATGGCTCGTCTTGTTGTTTCTCCAAACGCATGAATCACTTCCAATATTTCAGCGTGCGAAAGTTCTCTCGGCAAAACGGAAGGAGCAAATTCAGTTGCTTCCGTCTCTACAGCGCTGGAACTAACCACATCTCCATTTGGCGTAAGATCCGGCAGTGCTTTGTTGCCTGCGTGAAAAATTTGAAGTACCGCAGGAGCTCCGCCGCTTTTCGCCCCATCCGCCAATTTCCGTAAACTTGGAATAAATTTATCGTCATAAGCGGCGAATTCATTCGTAAAACCTATACCGTTTGGTTGTACATGCGTACATCCTGTTATAACTAGACCAACGCCATTCACTCTTTTTTTGTAATATTTCACTTCTTCATCTGAAATCGTGTAATCGTCATTACTGGACCAAGTGGTCATAGGTGACATAACGACACGATTTCTAAGGGTTATTCCATTTTTGAATGAGAAGGATTCAAGCAAGTTGTTATATTTTGTGTTCATTTTCCAACCTCTTTCTAATTATTCATTTATAAACTGTAGTAATTGTTGTCTTAAGTTAAAGCGTTTATTCGCATTCCCAAAGTAGTCAAACAAACAATCCTCTATTCCTTGTCGGGGAATGATAAAGGAGATTACCAGTTGATGAGCGCTCACAACATTGGTACAATGACATCATAAAGTATTCGAGCAACTCGAAGTCAATAGCAAGGAGGCACAAAATTTTGAATCAGACATTACATGAACCTAAATATACGGTAAAAGATGTATCTGAAATAACTGGCCTTACAAAACATACGATTCGTTACTATGATGACCAACAATTAATACCATTCGTTTCGAGAGACGGCAGAAACAATCGCTTATTCTCTGACCATGATCTGGATTGGTTGCGAATGGTGCATTGCTTTCGTATTTCAGGATTGCCGATTTCAGAAGTCAAACATTACATTGCTATGTGTTTGCAAGGTGATGAGACGATTCCTGAAAGGGCTGAGCTTGTTGTAAAACAAGAAAAAGAACTAGAAGCGAAGATTCATGAATACAACCTTCAATTAATGCACATAAAAGAGAAGAAGGCTTACTACGAAAGTGTCTTGGCTGGTCAATTGGACGATACCTGGAATCCAGTTAACAATAACCCAGAATGTGGAGAAAAATACGATATACCAGAACATATCAAATCAGCGTCAAAAGTTCATGCATGACCTTAGAAGATAGTCTACCGCTTCGAGTACACTCGAAGTCAATTTTTTTGTCTATTTAATTTGACGGATATTGCACTAATCTGCCCGTTACTTCAATGAAAGAGGGAGCATTTTCCGCGGCGGTGGGCTCCCTGTTCTATATTCAACTATCGTTTCCCGTTAGTTGAACCCCGAATTAAATTAAATTTTGCTTACATTCCGTAAAAGTATTTCCCTTCCCTTAACTGGTTTCGTTATATTTTGAACCTTTTTATGCTTTTAGACGCTTTATATCTTGTCTAGGCGGAAAGCCAAACATTCGGGAATACTCACGACTGAATTGCGAAGGACTTTCATAGCCTACTCGAAATGCCACATCAGTGGCATCTGCTGATTCGATTAATAATAGGCGACGGGCTTCCTGAAGCCTCAATTCTTTTTGGAACTGAATAGGGCTCATAGCGGTTATCTCTTTGAAGTGCCTATGTAGCGACGAGACACTCATATTCACTTTTTCCGCAAGCTCCTCAATCCGAAATGATTTTTCATAGTTATTAGTGATATGTTCGATAACGTCTTTTATTTGATGGGCAGAGCTGCCCTCTATTGCAATTTGTTCGAGTCTAACCCCATGCTGACCTTGCATAACCCTATACAGAATTTCCTTAATAAACAGCGGCGCAAGTATTGGGATATCCTTCGGGTTGTCCAACAAACGAGCTAACCTGATGACCGAATCCAACAAAGGCAGCTCCATCCGGCTAACAAACATACCTCGCTTTGCATTTTCTTTAGTTCCTACTCGGATTTCAGAATCACGTAAAACCTCAAAAATTTGATTCGCCGTAAATTCAAGTTTAAAACCCAAATACGGAACGTCGGGAGAACCATCGGTGTTTCGGAAATTCCCGGCATCGATGGTTCTTTTTGTTTTCGACTATAGCTAAAATAAAAATTTTCAATAAAGGAATATAAAGGTGAAATCTATTTATTCCTTTTATTGTCTAAAAGCACTAAAAAATACAATATCCCAAAAATAAGACTTACTAGAAATGAGGTTGATAATGCACTAAAAATAAAATCAGACGCAGGCAAAGTGAAGAATTTAGTCACACCGTTAACTGTAGACGACTGTGTTGGGCCTTTGATGAAGGAATAATATATGCCTACCATAAATCCATAAGACAAATACTTAATTAGGTTTATTTCAAATTTGCTCATAACGATAACCCACCCTAAAATTTTTTTGAAAAAGGAGAATTTCAATAATTATGAAACCAATCAAAATAATGACTAAAACCGCAATCTTGGCAGCAATGACCGCTCTATTACTACCATACGGCGCTCTTGCTTCTGCAAGTGAAGCCCCACATTGCTCTGTATTGGTCAAGCTCCATTTTGTAGACAATGAAAATTTGGGACAACATTAGCAATCATCCATTTTTAATTTTTTGTAGGCTAATGGTGTCATATTTATCGCCTTTCTGAATCTTTCTATAAAATAGCTTGTACTGTTAAATCCAACCTTATAGGCAACTTCTGTAACGTTAGTTTCTGATTGTTGTAGTAAGACTAAACTTTTTTGAATGCGATAATCCATTACATAATTTAACGGGGTTATCTTTAAAATTCGTTTGAAATATCGGCAGCATTCAGAACGGCTCAATTGACCAGCTCTTGCAATATCATCTAATGTGATTTTTTCAGCGTAATGTAAATAGATCCAATTCAACATTTGCTTGATCCGATGACTCTTTACCATTTCCATCTGGTCGTATTCTAATTGAAAGCCATTAATGATTAAGTTTTTCCAAATTAATGTTAAATGCATGGTGATATCGATTTCAAAGTATGGTGATTTTTGTTGAATACATTGATTAATTTTCAAAATGGCATCTAAAATGTTTTTCCCCCAAGGCTCATTAGGGTCTATGTATAAATAAGGTAAATTAGTCGCTTGGATATAAGGGGTTACATAGGTTGTGTAAAGCTCTTGTGATAAAACGAAATGAGGAGAAACATTTAAACAGATATAGACGCAACCCGATTCATTCTTTTCTTCCGCCATGTGCAGGCAGCCACTATTTATAAATATCCCATCACCTTGTCGTACTATTAGTTTATCTTCATTTATTTGAAAAATTGCTTCCCCTTTTACAATCAGAACAAATTGAATTTCATCATGCCAATGAAGTGGTATATATTTATGTATATTTTGGTTAATCGTTGTTTCGTAACACGCAATCGGTAGTACGACCGTTCGATGCTCAGTTAGTTCTTTTAAGTTTTGGTCAATCATGAAATTTTTTATTTGCAAATCATCACAACCTCAATATATTTATATTTTAACAGCAAATATAGGTATAATTAAAAAGATTTTTCACCTATCATAACACTATTATTATATTTCAAGGTGGAAAATATTCATGGGTAATTCAGCTAGAAGAACAGGATTATTTCTTGTTATAACAGGAGCTATATTTTGGGGGATTAGTGGCACCGTTTCAAAAAAACTCTTTCAACAATTCACAATCGATATAAATTGGCTTGTAACAACACGTTTGCTCATAGCTGGTATTTTACTTTTGACCGTTCATTTTTTTGTAAAAGACCATTCGCAAATATGGGGTGTATGGAAAAATAGAAGGAGAGCTTTTCAACTCATTGTCTTCGGTTTGGTCGGTATGCTTTCGGTTCAATATACGTATATGGCATCGATCAAAACTGGAAATGCTGCTGTTGCAACGCTATTACAGTATTTAGCCCCCATAATGATTATCATCTATTTAATTCTGCGGAAACACATGGTCTTAACACGAAAGGATTTGTCAGCTATTATCCTTGCTTTAGCTGGTTGTTTTTTCTTATTAACAAACGGCTCCATTTCACAACTATCCGTGCCGAAAATCGCAATAATTTGGGGGCTTTTATCGGGAATAGCGATGGCTTTTTATACCTTGTACGCAATTCCTCTTTTGAAGCAATACGATTCCCTCGTCATTGTTGGTTGGGCTATGATCATCGGCGGTTTCGGATTAAGTTTTATCCATCCACCTTGGCATATAGACTTTAAAAACTTGACACTAGAAACCTCTTTATATTTAGTATTCGTTATCATATTCGGCACAATGATAGCATTTTGGTTCTATATAGAAAGTTTACAAAGTCTTTCACCAAAAGAAACGAGCCTTCTAGGTAGTTTGGAACCACTAGCTGCTGTTTTAACAACTGCATTTTGGTTAAAAGAGCCTTTTGGATTTTTCCAATGGATTGGTGTAATATGTATCATCGGACTGATTTTGTTAATGGCATTCAATAAAAAGGCTTCTTCAAATAACCAATCGAAAAAAGATGAAGAGCCCCTCAGAGTCAGCTAATTTTACTGGGGGGGTTATTACGGTAAACTACCCGTTAGTTGAGAAAACGGCAGCCACTTTAACGATTGCCGTCTCTTCATGTTAATTAAGCTATTGTTTTAAATTCGTTTAACAATATTTTGGTGTGACTTGTTCCAATTATTCTTTACGAGCTACACGAAACCCTTGATCGGGACCAAAGCCATTCGCATCGAACTTGCCTCGGAAGGATATCTCGTTGTTGCTGACGTTGCCAATCCAACCGCCGCCCTTCACTACCCGGAAGGAACCGCTTTGACTATCCAAATCTCCGTACCAGTCCCAGCACCATTCCCTTACGTTGCCAGACATATCGTAAATTCCTAACTCGTTGGGTTTCCGGGTACCGATCGATTTTGTTTTATTATGGTTGCTCTCTATGATAGGCCAGTTCCAGTCTCCAGATAAGTATTTGTCTCCGGCGTTTTTCCAATACCATGCGACCTCGTCGGCATTATTGCTTCCACTGTATGTGTAGCCCTTGCTCGCCTGACCTCCGCCTGCAGCATATTCCCACTCCACTTCTGTAGGCAATCGGTAACCGTTAGCTCCCTCATTAATCGTTACTGTCCATTTTATATTATCGTTATCATTCTTATTATTCGGGTCTTTTTTATCCTTGTCTATGTTGTAATACGGTTTTAAACCCTCTCGTATACTTCTTTGATTACAGTACTCCACAACGTCATACCAACTCACCATTTCTACTGGCATCTTGTCGCCTATGAATTGTGAGGGATTACTTCCCATGACTTCAACCCACTCTTTTTGAGTTACCTCGTATTTACCGATATAAAAGTTCGATAGAGTCACGTTTTTTCCAGAGTGGTTGGACTTGTTGTTCTGAAAAGCCCCACCTTCCACGTACACAAGGTTATCCTTTTTTTCAGGCTTATCTGGTGAACAAGCGCTGATCACAACCATTGTTGCTATTAAAAGGAACATTAATAGCTTTCTCATTGATATATCTCCTTTAAGCTGATTGGAAAAATGATAGGCCATAACGGCCTGCAACTCGCCTCCAGCAGCGTCGAAGGCCGTTCGCCTGGCAGGAAAACAGCCCACAACGCATCCGAACTGACGGATAGACTGGAGGGGAACGGCCATCGGCCTGTCTACAATGCTTAGGGCTCGGGGAGTCCTCCATGATCGATTCATTTAAACCCTATCTATCAGACAGCTCTCAAAACCCGCTTATCCCGTGAGACAGTCCCAACCGCGCCTGTTCGTTGAACAGCTTGCAGTTGATTGGTTACCACACCGTTACGTTAGAGCTCCCGCTACTCTGATACCCCTCTGTCGCCAACACCTGGTAAGACCAGCTACTTCCCAGATTCATTCCTTTGCTCGCCCATGCGTTCACGTGGTTACTGAAAGTGATCGCGGAGTTGCCCCCGGTCGCTCTCTTCGACTGTCGAACACTCCAGTACTGAGCAAACGTTTGTGTGCCGTCAATGGAAGGTGCGTTGTATCGCATTGTTGTGTAGATGTCATATGTGCCCCCATCACTGGTCACCGTACCTTTATACGTTCCGGTAGGTCGATAAGTCCCCCAGCTATCAACGACGTAATATTCGATGAGTGCGTTTCTCGTCCACCCGTAGAGAGTCAAATACCCATTGCCAGACGGCGCCCAGACGCCAGCATTGTAGTTAATCGTCCTGTTTGGTGATCCGGTAGTCCAGCCTTTGCCGACAACAAAATTCCCGGTATTTTGCCATGTCACGCTGTAATTACCGCCTGATCCATTAACAGCATTGACCGTCCCGCCGCCATCGGTCCAATTTTGCCAATAGTCTGTCGCTGCACTTGAGGTTGTTGCAAATAACCCAAAACTCATGGAAGCTGCAAGAACTACTGTCATCATTTTCTTACTAAACTTAAACATACTTTACCTCCTAAAATTTTTGTGTTTGTCCCATACACCTGCTTGTTGGTTGATTCTCTTTGCAGCACACATCACTTATCCGTGCCATATCCCGTTTTTTTACTTTTACCTCCTTTCTGAGTAAATTATAGAATGATAGCGCTTACATAAAAACCTAACAAATTAAAGCTTTAACTCTATTATGTTTAGCTTTCTTTGAATTTTACAGAACCCGTTGAAGGGTAATCGGGTTTCGTAACGTTGGAAGAAGGTCTTCGCTGCTTTTAATTAATTCGAGCAATATGCGAATCTATCTTTATGTCGGATTTTTTAGATATTCATTTAATCGTAAAACTAAAGAAGTTGCCATTGGTAACTGGGGTTTGAGATCGAAGGCATATTAAAAAAAGAACAAAATTCTGTCGACAGTAAGTACCACAACACAGTTAAGATGGGAATTGGCATCCCAGTGAACAAATAAAGTCTACCAATCCTGAGTCTCAAAAAGTGAATCAAAAAATTAGTGAACATATGGAGATGCTGAAAAATAAATTATCAGAAGTCGATTTTGAGCAAATGGAAGTCATATTTGATTTATTAAACGAGTCAACCTCCCTGCACTCCGCAGCAGCATTCATCCACGGGTATCGAACGGGAGCCTTAACGATGATTGAAGTATTTAGCGAGGAGAAGTAATTTGTTGATGGTAATAAACCATGAAGATTGACAATGTCCTCAGTTATAAACGTACCATTTAATGGATGGTTTCATTAAAAACACATAAAGAGGAAAACGTACAACGAGGAAGCGTATAACAGAATAGTTGCACTTGCTGCCACATAAAAATACACCCTCGCAAACATAAAGTGCGTGAGTGTATTTTTGTGATTAAGCCGATCTTTATTCCATTGTAATTCTGTTTATGAGTTTATTTAAAATAGGTATCTCTCCAGACAGATTCTTTAAATCAAATGTTTTTCTGGCGCAAAACTCCCCCGCGAGCAGTGCAGTTTTGCACCAGCGTATGGTGCTGGATTTCAGTATCCGACGACCCTTCCGCTTCTAACCAATAGCGGTCGCGCCTTCTCGAAGCCCACCGACCGCGGTGGCCGAATTAGTCAGTGTGTGCGACGGCGCGGATTTCAACCAGTTGGTGAGGGAACGCCAAACCCGACACACCGATGAGGGTGGCGGCTGGTCGATGGTCTCCCACATACTCCTTCAACAGAACGACGCACTGCTCGAAATGCTCTTGCGGGTTTGTCAGATAGACCTCGACCTCAGCGATGTTCGATCTCGTGACACCAAATCCCGCCAGCACGTGATCGAGATTCTCTAGTGTCTGCCGGGTCTGTGCCTTGATATCGCCCTCGCCAACGAACGCGCCCTGCATATCGTGGGAAAATTGTCCCGAAATGTAGATGGTGCCGTTGACGCTGTAGCCTTGGGTGACGCCAAAAGCTTCTTCCCATGCAACACCGTGATTGTAGGTTATGGCATTAGTCATTTTTTTCTCTCCTTTATTTCAAAGTAATGTTAGTATAAAATGAACGCAAATAAAAAAGTAGTACGCACTATTTGGATAGATACTACCGGAAAGGATAGTGTAAATATGAGTATGGCTGAATATAAAGGTAAAGTTAAAAATATTAAAGATACCCCTTTTGGTTATACATTGTCAGTTATTGGTGGGAAATGGAAGATGGTTATTATTTACCTCCTAGCAGAAAACCAACCGGTTCGCTTTAATGATCTGAAAAGACAGATAGGAGCTATTACTTATAAAACATTGAGTTCACAGCTTAAAGAATTGGAAGCGGATGGTATGGTGAATCGGAAAGAGTATCCCCAAGTTCCCCCTAAAGTCGAGTACCGTCTCACAGATAAAGCGGAAACACTATTACCTACTTTGGAAGGGTTATGTGAGTGGGGAGTAAAAAACCAAAATAATTAAATCCAGTTTTCTAATTGCTCCCGGTATATGAGTTCAGAAAAAAGCACTTCAAACGGCAAAAGTAATCTTTTGCCTTGAAGTGCTTTGCTTTGTATGCAAATCCCTTTACTTCGCTTCTGCCGCTCGATATTGGGCCAGTCGTTCCTTGACCATGGCGGGGTCGACTTAACGACCTGATACGTGCCTATACCACCTGCTTAAAAATAGGTTGCCTGCACAGGTGGTCGGTCAGCGCAGCGCCTCTCCTGAGAACAACTATATTTTTAATCCCCCACCCGATTCAAAAACACCTTCGTCCGCTCTAGCTGCGGATTACCAAAAATCTGCTCTGGTGTACCGGATTCCGCAATTTCACCATTATCCATAAAAATGACACGATCCGCCACATCTCTCGCAAAGTTCATTTCGTGGGTCACGATGACCATCGTCATATGTTCCTCAGCCAGCTTTTTGATAACTCGCAGCACCTCGCCCGTCAGCTCGGGATCAAGGGCCGAGGTCGGCTCGTCGAACAGCAAAATGTCGGGATTCATCATCATTGCCCGGGCAATCGCCACACGCTGCTTCTGTCCGCCCGACAGTCGGGACGGATACGCATCCGCTTTATCCGCCAAGCCGACTTTAGCCAGCAGTTCAACGCTTTGGCGGCGCAGCTCGGCCTTGCTCGTTTTTTTCACCAGCTTTGGAGCCAGCTCCAGATTATCCTGCACCGTCAAGTGAGGGAACAGATTAAAATGCTGGAACACCATGCCCATCCCGGTGGTAATACCTTTAATGTCGCCTGCCGGGGCGTACTGACCATTTTCCACCAAAGCTTTATCATGAATGCGGATCGTCCCGCCCGTCACATCCTCCAGATGAACCAGACTGCGAAGCATCGTGCTTTTCCCCGAGCCAGAAGGACCGATGACCGCAACGACCTCACCCGCCTTGACGTTAAAGCTCACTCTTTTCAGAACGTCGAGCTTACCGAACGATTTTTTCAAATCGATTACTTCTATTGCGTTAGTGTTCATATCCCGACATTCCTTTTACTCGAATTTAAAACGTTTTTCCAGCGCTCTAAAGAATAGCGTCAGCACCAAAGCCAACAACAAATAGATCATAGCCGCTACAAAATAAGGCACAATCGTAAAATCACGGTTCACAGCCGTATTCGCAAAATGTAGCAGCTCCGGTACAGCTACCGCATATAGCAACGCCGTATCTTTGACCAGTGTTGTGGCCTCATTCGTGACCGCAGGCAAAGCAATCCGTACCATTTGCGGCACAATGACTCTAATCAGCGTCTGCGACTTGCTCAGGCCCAGCACTTGTGAAGCTTCAAATTGCCCTTTATCAATCGACAACATCCCGCCTCTAAAAATTTCAGCAAAATAAGCCGCATAATTCAGCACAAATGCCAGCAACGCAGCCGTTGTCCGGTCCAGCACCAGATACTCCCCGATCACAGGCAGCATCGGCAGACCAAAGCAGAAGAACAGCAATTGCAGCAGAAGCGGTGTGCCCCGTATGACATAAATGTACGTATGCATCAGCCAGGCAATCGGCTTAATCCGGCTTTTCGCCAGCAACGTAACGATAAATCCCAGCGGAATGGACAAGATGAGCGTGATGAAAAATAAAATAACGGTCATCTGCGCCCCTTCGAGCATAGGCTTCATAATTCGTAAAATATAATCCATACTCATAACCTTCGACTCCTAAACCCTTAGTTCAATACGCTACGTATTAATTCAGTACCTTATCTTCACCAAACCACTTTTTCGAAATTTCAGCGGCTTTGCCGTTCTTGTGCAGCTCATCCAGAGCGGATTGTAACTGCGTCAGCAACTCGTCGTTTCCTTTTTTCACGCCGATGCCGTATTCCTCAGGGGCAAGCGATTCGCCAAGCAGTTTATACGTTCCTGGCTCTTTGGACATATAGTATTTGGCTACCACTTCGTCAATGACAACCGCATCCAGACGTCCGGTTTTCAGATCGGTCAACGCAAGCACATTATCGGGATACTCAGACACCTGTTTCAGCTTACTCTTGATCGGGTTCGCATCCAGTGCATCGGCTGCCGAGGACAACGTTTGAAGACCTACGTTTTTGCCCGCCAGATCGTCCAGCTTCGAGAGGTTGGATTTGGCCGGGAGCGCGATCACCTGACTATTTTTCAGATACGGCTTCGTAAACAGCACCTTTTCCTTACGCTCATCCGTAATCGTATAACCATTCCAAATCAGATCAATACGGCCGCTGTTCAGCTCGGATTCTTTGGCAGACCAGTCAATGGGCTGGAATTCCACTTGCTTGCCCATTTGCTCCGCAGCCGCTTTGGCATAATCAATATCAAAGCCGGTTAGCTCGTTATTTTCATCTCTAAAACCCATCGGTGCAAATTTATCATCAATTCCGATAATCAGCTTGCTGTTATCCTTACCACCGGAACATCCGGCCAAAACGATCATAATCAATCCAATCATCATTGTGAACATGGCTGTTTTTTTCATTTTATTCCCTCCAGCAATGGTAACCTCCCTATCCAAAGGACAGGCGGCAAACGCTTTAGTTCGTTAACACGTTATCAGAGTATCATCATAACATACCACAGGATACTCGTCGAGAGGAAGGAGCGGAATCTTGGCCTTATAAAAATGGAAAACCTGTGACGAAAATTTGACCAATGTTCTATAATGTAAAACCTTACCTTGACACGTTGCCAAAACCGTTTTATCATTTCCTAGTATTCTTATATACTTTTATTTATTTCATAAATTTAGCAGCAATAGTATGTAAATCAGCTTGATAGACAGGAGAAATAAAGCCCCATGTACATTTTAAAACGTCTTTTTACGATGCTCGTTACATTGTGGATTATCGTCACTTTAACGTTTATCATCATGCACATCATTCCGGGGGACCCATTCTCGAACGATTCTAAAACGATTCCGGAAGCAGTGCTGCAAAACATGCGTGCCAGATACAATCTGGACAAGCCGCTTGCCGTACAGTATGTGTTGTATCTGAAAAATTTGCTGGTGCTGGATATGGGCCCATCTATTCAATCGAAAACGACGGACGTAAACATGCTCATTGCCAGAGGTTTCCCACCTTCCGCATTGCTCGGCATTCAATCCATCGTAGTTGCGATTATTGCGGGTATTGCGCTTGGAACGCTGGCTGCTTTACATCATAATCGACCATTGGATTATATTTCGATGTTTATTGCCATTGTCGGTATTTCCGTGCCCAGCTTCATTTTGGCACCGCTTTTAATCAAATATGTCGCCGTCAAATGGCATCTGCTCCCGGTCGCCTCATGGGGAACCTGGCAGCACACGGTGCTTCCATCGCTGGCTCTGGCCGTTTCACCTCTCGCCGTCATCGCCCGCTTCATGCGGACAAGCATGCTTGAAGTGATGCATCAGGAATACATACGCACCGCCAAGGCGAAAGGGCTGTCCTCTTGGGCCGTAGTCATCCGTCACGGATTACGCAACGCGTTAATTCCCGTGCTGTCCTTCATCGGACCCCTGTTCGCTTCCGTCATTACAGGTACCTTTGTTGTGGAAAAAATATTCGCCATTCCCGGCATCGGTAAATACTTTGTAGACAGTATATTTAACCGGGACTATCCGGTCATTATGGGCACAACCATTTTTTACAGTGCCATTCTGGTCGTCACCTTATTTTTAATTGATATTTCCTATCGTCTTGTCGATCCGCGAATCAAATTAGTCAGCAAAGGAGATTAACATGAAAGCAGCACCCACTGTCGAAAGGGACAGCCTGTTCAGTCCCGTTGACCGCAGCCAGCTACCCGCCCCCATATTGTCCAGACCCAAAGAATCACTATGGCGGGATCGGCTTCGCAGACTTTTTAACAACAAGCTCTCTCTACTGGGGCTTTCCTTACTTATCATTATTATCGCGCTGGCAATTGCCGGGCCTTCCATGGTTCCTTATGCACCCAGTGACCAATCCCTATTAAAGACGAACCTTCCTCCTTCGGGAGAGCATTGGTTTGGTACGGATGATCTGGGAAGAGACGTATGGGCACGGACCTGGGCCGGGGCGAGAATCTCGCTGATGATCGGCTTTGCCGCTGCCGCCATTGATTTGGTGCTTGGCATTCTCGTCGGCTGTATAGCCGGATATTGTGCGGGACGTGGCAAAACGGGCGACCGGATTGACAGCAGCCTGATGCGTATTATTGAGATTTTGTACAGCATTCCTTATTTGCTGGTCATCATTTTGTTGCTTGTCATTATGAAACCGGGACTGCTCACGATGATTATTGCCCTATCCATCACTGGATGGGTGGGTATGGCTCGTGTCGTTCGGGGGCAAATTTTACAGCTCAAGCAGCAGGAATATGTATTAGCCGCCCGCAGCCTGGGGACCTCCCATTCGCGCATTATTTTCAGGCATTTGCTGCCGAATGCAGCGGCTATCATTATCGTGAATCTGACGTTCACCATCCCCTCGGCTATTTTTGCTGAATCGTTCCTGAGCTTTCTCGGTCTGGGGATTCAATCTCCTTCCGCCAGTTGGGGGACAATGGCTAACGATTCACTCGGGGTCATTTTAAGCGGACAATGGTGGCGCCTGTTCTTCCCCGGACTGATGATCTCGCTCACCATGCTGGCGTTCAACACGCTCGGAGACGGGCTCCAGGATGCGCTTGACCCGCGTTCACAGCATTAATAACAGAGGTGTACAAATGGAACAAGGAGGGATGTCTACCATGATCCGCAATTTCTCGCCCAACAGCAGAACCAACGGCAGTACCTTTATGGAACTGCGCACACGCGGCATACCTGTCGGAAAGGAGGATGAATAAATCCCGGTACAGTGCACCTTATCTTTTGAAATTACATTTTGCATAACTAACAAAATTATTGGAGGAATTATACGATGAAAAAAATGCATTGGATGACTGTCATTTTACTGTTGGCAGTAACGGCTTTGGCCGGATGCTCTGGCAATACAGACAAAGCAGCAAGCAATGATCCAGCCGCTGCGCCGCAAGCAGATGTTCCACAGGAAATTACAGCCAACCTGGCAGGTGGCGAGCCTTATACACTGGACCCTGCTTTTGCATCGGATACAACGTCCTACTTTGTTATTGATAACCTGTACGAAGGTCTGTATACATATGACAAAGCCGGTAAAATCGTAGAGGGCGCTGCCAGCAAAGTAGACGTAACTCCTGACGGCAAAACATACACCTTCACCATCCGCGACGGCGCGAAATGGTCGAATGGCGATCCGCTTACTGCAAAGGATTTTGAATACTCCTGGAAACGGGTCCTGAATCCGAAAACGGCTGCCTACGATCCTTCCGCTCTGTACTACATCAAGGGAGCCGAAGCCTACAACACAGGCAAAGGTAAAGTCGAAGATGTGGGCGTTACAGCCAAGGACGACAAAACCCTTGTGGTCGAGCTGAAATCACCGCTAAGCTTCTTCCCAACGATCGCAGTGGGTCATGCGTATCTGCCCGTAAACCAATCCGTGGTTGAGAAAAGCGACAAATGGGCGGCAGAAGCCAACACCATTGTCGGCAACGGCGCGTATGTAGCCAAGGAATGGAAGCATAATGAGCAAATTACATTGGCGAAAAACGATCAATACTGGAACAAAGATGCCATTACGATGGCAACGATTAACTTTAAAATGGTTCAAGACTCCACAACCTATTATCAAATGTACAAAACAGGCGATCTGGACCTGATTTTGGGTCTTCCCGTTGACACGCTGGATCAGGAGAAGAGCAACAAGGAATTTTTGTCGCATCCATCTTTCAGTGTGTACACGTATTCTTTTAACGTAAAACAAAAGCCTTTTGACAATAAAAAAATCAGACAGGCCATTGCTTACGCGATTGACCGTGAAATCCTGGCGACCAACGTAACCAAAGGTGGCGAAACTCCGGCTTACGGATACGTACCATACGGAACAACAACTCCATCCGGTAAGGACTTCCGTGATGAAGCGCCGAAGAAATACTATGAGTTTGATGCTGCAAAAGCAAAACAATTGCTGGCCGAAGGTCTGAAAGAAGAAGGTTTGGCCCAACTGCCACCGATCACCTTCAAGTACAACACTTCGGACAAGCATAAAAAAGTAGCTGAAGCGATTCAGGAAATGCTGAAAACGAACCTGGGTGTTGAAGTGACGCTGGAAAATCAGGAATGGAAAACGTACATTGATACCTTTAAACAAAAGAACTTCCAGATCGCCCGCATGGGCTGGGAAGGAAACTTCCTTGATCCGCTCGGCGTATTGGGACACTACACTTCCAAAAACTCGAACAACTTTACCAACTGGAGCAATCCGGAGTATGACAAGCTGATCGAATCTTCTACCTTCGAGCTTGATCCGGCAAAACGCTTCGAGCAGCTTCATCAGGCTGAGGACGTATTGATGGAGGATCTGCCAATTATCCCGATCCAGTTCTCTGCGGACACGGCATTGATCAGTCCTAAAGTTCAAGGCATCGTATTTGACGCTCGTTCGAACCCGGACCTTCGTTTTGCCAAACGGGTCGAAAAATAATGTTTTTTCGTTTCGGGATAACGGCCCTGATCATCGGTACCTTTGGCTATCTGTACGCCTCACCCCATCTTCTGGATGGCCGTGAAAATATGGCTACCGCGAATCTGCTATTCCTGTTGGGCTTGCTGGGCTTGGTGATCGGCGCAATCTTCCACGTCCTGCAAAGCGGGTTTCTCACCCTCTTCCTGCGGGGATTCGCCGACATCAGACATCTGTTCATCCGACAATCCAAGGCACTACAGGAGGAAAACGAACGCTTGCGTTCGGATGAGTCTCTAACTGCCTGGAAAACGTCTGTGTTCCGACATCTCAAGGTGTACACCTCGGGATGCGGTACGGGGCTTGTGCTTTGCTCGCTGGTTTTAATGGGAATAGGTTAAAGCGTGTGAGAAGCTTTCTTACGGTTGGTAGGCGCTGCGCGTGCAGATTGTTCTTCCGATCGCTGTTATTCCCGGATTTCTTTTGAATAAGAGCCTGTAAAGGGTGAAATCCGGGAATAAAGACGAACGCTTCGCTTCTTCAGAACAATTCTGCCCGCTCCGCTGGCAACCGCCGTAGAGCTTCTATACGTTTTAGAAGGGTGTAGGGGTGGAAAGAGGGGTAGGCCAAGTGGTTAAACTTGGCCTGCCCCTAGACAATACAAAAAAAGAGAGTTCCGCGAAGTTTATTCGTGGGACTCTCTTTTTTTAATATCTATTTTTCAACTCAAGCTTTGTAGAAATCTCACATTACAAGGCCTACTAAGCTTAATAAATATGCTTGTCTTTCGCTTCTTGCAGCCATAAAGGGAACTCGTTAAGCAATAGTTCGTACAATGCATTGTCTTCCATAGATTCGATATCTTGGATTTGAAAAAAGTTAGCGTTATCTACCACACGACCTTCTATGTTGTCGAGCTTTTTTAATACGCCAAAATCGGACTCACCCACACCGATAAATTGCCAGAAAATCGGTTCTCCTGACGAATCAATTACCGCGTTGTCGATGTTGTCTCCTTTTCCACGTTTCACACCGCCATCATTAATAAAAATAACAAAAGCCGGATCAGCAAAAGGCTCTTCCTTGGTGTATTTGGCGATGACATCCCGCATTACAGGCGGCTCATCATTACGACCGAACTTGGGCAAATAATCATTGGACAAAATGTGTCTTTCAACATAGCTATCAACGTCATTTTCGGTAACGGACGGCAAACGCGAAAAACGGTGATCATACACCCATACGTCCAGCACACCATCATCATCCAAAGAACTCGCTACCGCGACAATTCGCTCCAACACCTTTTGAACGGTTCCATTTTTGTACAAACTTCTCATAGATCCTGAAATATCGAGCACCAATCCAACTCTCGCAGTCACATTCGTTAGATTCTTTTTAGTCAGTACCAGTTGCGCATTCTTTTTAAGCAAAGAAATACCGCTCATATTCCCCACGCTCCTCTATGATGTTTGCCTTAGTCCGTCTAATCTACCATCTGCGGCGTTCGTCGCCTCTCAGGGGAAAGTCGCTCAAATCTCCAAGCTGGTCATGCGCATCTTTGTAAATTCGGATCATAGCTTGTACCTTGTTAAAGTCGCTGTCTTCCGGGCCGAATCCTTCCATATACATTTTTTGAATAATGTTCTGGAAAAATTCGATACGCTGGCGGATGGAATCCTGCTCCATATGCAGCACATCTTCAAAGCTGTGTGCCCCAGCAAATTCAGACAGTTCATCTGGCTCCTGCTCTTGGTATCGCTCTCCCCGGGTTTCTGGATTGAGATCAATAGAGGTACGCAAGGCTGACAACAAAATATTTTCCCGTACCAGCATGACATGAAAATCTTTGTTCTTAAACAGGTCCGCCACGATCAGACGGCACATTTCCTTGTTTTGCAACAGAATTCCGTCAAAAGGATGCAGCGTCCATACACCGTAATTAAAAAACAAATTGAAATTAAAGCTGCTGCTCCCATACTGATACACAATGTTGATTTTCGATTCGTCGATGATTTCAAATGAAAATTCCAGCATGCATTCTCCTTTGGGATTCCAATATTTAACTCTATCCTATCAGAAAATGCATGATTTTCAATAAAAAAATTTATTTCACAGCATCATTTAATTCCACAATAGAATCAG
This sequence comes from Paenibacillus sp. RC73, assembly GCF_044908085.1. Taxonomy (NCBI): domain Bacteria; kingdom Bacillati; phylum Bacillota; class Bacilli; order Caryophanales; family Paenibacillaceae; genus Paenibacillus; species Paenibacillus sp. RC73. Next base: position 115,919 of record NZ_JBIYCV010000011.1, on the reverse strand, counting down.
CTTTTTCACTACTGGCAGCTACAAGCAGATAGACAATCACACACCCCAAAATAAAGGACATCATACGCTCGTTCTCTCCTTTGTCATTTCACTTTTTAAGAGTTTATGCACGAGATTGCTATGTATGATTATCATGTCCTTTATTGGCTGCCCCCAAACCAAAAAAGACGCCTTTCAGGATCGCCCTGGCGTCTTTTCAATAGGTTAGGTCCATTATTCTACATTTGTAAAATCAGTTCAGAAACGAGCTTAGTCCTTCGGAAGAATCTTTATCCTTCAAACTCTTGGGCTGTTCCTTCCCTTCTATACCTAGACGTTGGCTGAGGTTGGCGTTGATTGCCGTCATTTTGCTCGTATAATCATGGCAGCTTTCAATAATTTGACGGTTGGATTTTTCGGACAGATCCAAAGCAGATACCAAATCCCCAATCGCCTGATTCACAGACTCCAGTGACATCGAAGGCTTGCTAAGCAGATCGGTCGTTCTCTCGGTCGTCGTTTTGAGAAGCTTGGCATTTTCCTTGAATTGATTCTCAATCGTACGATTCGTGGCATCCACGGCTGAAATGATTTTGTCCTGATCCGCCAGCGCCATCGCAATCATAGCCGATACAGTGATCAAATTCGACGTTTTATCAATGGCATTATTCACAGAATCAATCAGTTTATCATTATTATCATTAATAATATCCGTTGCCGCAATCGCTTGATTGTAGAGCAAAATCATTTCGGTCATCGACTGCGTGCGAGTAACCACCTTGCGCAATCCCCGTTCCAGATGAGGCTTCCGCGTTTCATTCTCCGGCTTGGCAATCTCAGTCTCGAACAGCTCCTTCAACCGATTGCCAAAGGCGATCTTCGTCTGCAAATTGTAGATTTCCTCAATGGAAGCCTTTTTCAACTGCCTCATGCTGACGATATTTTCTTCCAGATTGTCCTTACCGTCTCTCAAGGCTGTAATGATTTGCTCGATGTTTGTTTTGACGGACTGATATTTGTAAATGTAGTTCTTCAGCGGGCTTTTCCGTAGAAGCTTGCCGAAAAAGCTCACATTTTTGCTCTGCTGGAGCGTTTCGCATTCATCCCGCAGCTTTAAGATCATGTTCGATACTTCGGCCCGGTCGCCGGACATGAGGTCGTTCACCGGGCGATCCAGCATTTTAAGAGTCTGTCCCGCACGCTCCTGCGTTTTAACCCCCAGCTTCCCGATGTCGTCCATTAAGGTATCCAGACTCATGACATCGCTCTGTGACACCTTCTGAATGAGCAGTGAAGCCTCCTCGGTCACCTTTTGTTCGTCTTCTTTTTTCAATTCAGCCCATGGGGTCGCCATAACGCTACCTCCTATTCTACACAATAACTGTTAACCAACGGCTAATAGTTATTGTTCAGAGCAGCTATGCTGCTGTTTCTTAAATAGCCTACAATTCGAAACTGCTATAACGCTGGTGAATCAGCTCGGCTTTGGTTTGTAATTCAAGCAGATCCTTGTGCTCCACCGTGGATACAATCACCGATATTTTGCTATCCACATCCCGCAAGCCGTTTAATAACGTTCTCCGGTTGGTTCGCTTGGCATCACCGCTGAGCCGGAGAAACGGATTAATCAGTCCATTCAGGTCCTTCAAAATCAGCCTCCGAACGGTGTGGTTTACTTCGCTGTTATTTAATTCATGCAAAAGCGGAATCACCCGCTGTAAACGTGCGAACAGAGCCAATGCCTTCTCGACGATCTCGTTATCGAGCGCATCCTTTTGCCCCTCGGAGATTACCATATCCTCCAATACCTCCAGATACTCCATGACCTGAGCAAATTCGCTGCTCACCTGTTCTGATAAGCGTGGTTTCTCAGTCACTGGCTCCGTTGGTTCCGAGGCTTCCCTTTCAATTTGCTGTGTCTCAACAGCTTGTTCCTGTACTACCGGAATAACGGAACCCGTCAGATTGGGACGGGGATGGCGGATAGCCATAATGGCGTTGTATCCCCCTAAGCAAATGACCGGAATCGCCAAACACACAAACAACGGTAACCAAAAACTTAGCAAAAGCGCAATCAGATAGCTGGCCACGGCAATCGTGGTTCCCCACATTTTTGACGTCATAGCTTGTACCTCCTGACGTAAACCCTTACCATATTGTAGAAAACACACTCTACATATGTCAATGTAAGGATTTACGTATGGTGATCGGCTGCTCGATGTGACTGGCTAAAATGTCGTATTGCGGATGAAGCGGACCGACCTCGTTACCCAAAGCCGATTTCACCGCCAGATAAGGAAAATTGATGCCGGACAAGCATGACACATGTAGTCCACCAGACATCCGCGGATTGATTTCCAGCAGTTTGGGACGCTCGCCGTTATATTTTACCTGAATGTTATAATTGTACGGAATGTGATATGCATCAGCGACCTTATGCGCCACATCCAGCAGCTCGGTATGGTGCTCCAGCAACCGTAATCGCCCTCCCGCCTTCCTGCGCGGAACTGCTGCCAGCAGCTTTCCGTTTCGGTCAGCCAGGCAATCAATACTGTATTCATAGCCCTCCAGCAGCTCCATCACCATCAGGTTGGGGAACGACTCTGTCGATGACAATACACGATATGCCTCTTCGAACGAGATATGGTTCAGCGCATGTCCGAACAGCTCCTCCAGTGGATTACGCTCGTTGTCAATGATGCGAAAACCCATTCCGCCCTCTGCATTACATGGCTTGAAGCATACCTTATGCTCGCGTGCCGTTAACGTCTCATAAGCCTGTTTAAACTGCTCTGCATTGCTGGCAATGGCATAATCGGGAATCGTGACAATATCCTTTTGGCGAATGGATTCGTAAAATAAATCCTTTTCCATCAACTGTTCCAGCAGTTCGGTATCCCGGCATACGATGACCTTCGTTCCAATTTCGTCGAACAGATGAAGATTCTTGCTAATATCGAGCATATTCCACCGTGGAATAAATACATCAATTCCGTGACGCTGGCAAAAATCCGCACAATAACGTGCATACTCCACGCCACTTGTGCGCGGCTCCACCTCAGCCACATCACTGGCCTGTAATGCCATATGCTGCGGGTCCGAGTGCGTCGCATAGATTTCGAACGGAATACCGTCCTCATTGTTACGAATCGCATTCATATAATGATACGCCACCGAAAACCAGCGGTTAAAATACACCTTGAGCTTCTTCACAGAGCCTTGCCCCCTTTCTGTCTTGAAATGAACTGTATTTCATGGACATAGGCCATAATCTCGTCCGCAGCATATACACCCGACACATCCGTAAAACGGTAATTGACCTCCAGCTCATCCCGCAGCTGTTCCCGGTACAGTTCGCCATGACGTGGAGCAATTGCATAGTCGGCATAGTCCAGCAGACAACGGTCCAGCAAAGAATCGCCGGACGCAATGATTGGCCCCCCATCCGTGAGGTTACGGATATGCTCCACGGCTGCCTGTTTATTCACGGCCGCAGGCACCAGATACACCTTACGCCCTTGAATGGATACCTCCCAGCCCAGTTCACGCATGATTCGCGCCTTCTCCAGCACCTGTTCCAGCGGCATCCGATCTCGTTCTATAACGAATGCGTAAAATAACTCGTCGCAGAAACGCTCACTCCTAACCCAATCCTCATGCAGCACCTGTCCGAATACATGACGTGCTTCTTCCGCATTAGCACCATCTCGACGTACCTGCTCGTGAATGCGACGATTCCACTCCCGATCCACCTCGCCTCCGACGATGATGTTACCGCCATTACTGGTCACGGCATACGCCGGAACCAGCTCCGTTTGAAACACCATGATCCGTCCATACTGTGCCATCGTGCGAGTCGTCACAGGTATAAACATCACGTCTGACGGCAGCGTCTTCAGCAGTTGGAGGGCCTGTGCTGAAATAAACGCCGCTGTTTCCCCTTCAATGTGTTCCGCAGGCAGCAGCCCAGGCGACTCCAACGGCACGCCAAGCGAGCGTTTGGAGTAAATTAGCGTCTGATCCAGATCGCTTGCGTAGATCATTCTTGTCCTCCCTTGAGCGGCTTGATGATCCCGCAGCAGGAATAGGTCAGACCTTCAAACACCTCGACAGGCACTCCCCGGTCCTTTGCCAGCAGTATAATATGCCGAAGATTCGGATTATCTTCACGGTCAATCAGGATTTTCCATGGCACCCTGCGCAGCAGCACACGGGTCGTCTCCCCCACACCGGGCTTTACCAGATTGATATCCCGAATACCAAAAGCCTCTTGAATCGCCTCGATATCCCGTAAGCCCTGCCACGTCACCACAGGTGGATTCAATGTCATCTGTTCAGCATACGCAACGGCAGTTTCAGCCACGTCTTGATAGTAACCGGAAACCGTATCCACAAACGTATTGGACTGGTCGACCGACCGCCAGGATTCATAAAATTTGGCCCCATGGAAATCGTCCGGTCCTATCAGATCGTCGCGCAATACCGTCCGGCTCATCAAACCCGATACGGTCGAATTCAGACAAGCGCTCGGGATCAAATAATCTTCCCGTGTACCGAAGGTATCCGAGCAGCTACCCGGATCGGCCAGCACCGCCAGATCATCATTCAGGCGCAATCCGTAATCTGCGTTCATCTCACGGCAAGCCTCAATCAGCACCTGCCGAATCGCACCTTTTCCCGTCCAGCCATCGACAAACTGGAGCTCAATATCCAGCCCATGCTGCTGTAAAATATACAAAATAGCATTCCGGTCAATGCCTTTGCCGCGAATAATGGAAATGCTGTAATGCGGCAGGGAAACGCCATACTTCCAGTCAATATACCGCTTGATCAAGATACCGATGGGAGTTCCTGCTCTGGCAAGCGAAACAATCGCCGTGTTCAGGCCCCTTTTTCTCACAATCATTTCAGCCACAGAAGCTGCGGCTAACGCGACTTTTTCGGCCGATTGGTCAAGCGTTTCGTGAAACAGTGCAATATACTCCGCTGTAGGCTCATATTCCACCGGAAGCATTTCTGAATAATGGACTCCCGACTGAATCGCCTCTTCACGATCCTCGGTCCCTTTTTCCAACGTAACACGGCTCAAATCCTTCAATAAAAATGTCACATCCGATGCAGGATAGCTCCCCAACGGTTCGGGCGGATGAATGTTCTTCTGTTGTATTTGCTTAATGAGTGTCTGCTTCATATCCGCTCTCCTTTACTCTCCGGCCCAGTTAATCGGTTAAAATAAACGACATGCACTTGGTCGCAGCCAAGACGGGTCAAAGCATCCAGCATGGGCTGCATTCGCTGCGCGTCCGACTCCCTTTCGATCAATACAAAGATCTCGTCATACTGACCAGGATCTACATTATAAATAAAATTGCGCACCGTCCCATCATCAGGTGAGGGATAAGGTACACCACAAACTACGCCATACCCTTCCTCACGATGGGGGTAAACCGGGCTGCGCGTTGTCGACTGATAATGCACATTCGGGCCTAGCTCCGCAGCAATCCGCATCGGAATGTACATAAATTCCCCCGTACCCATCACCAGCGTGCGCTGCCCTGAGCGAAGCTTCTTCAATCGTTCCGCAGTACACGTAATTTCCGCATCCAACGCAACATTATCGACGGATTGCAGGCCGAAACGACCTGTATATTTCAAATAAGGAGCCTGATTGGCATATCCGTCCGTTGAAATCGAGCTGTGTACTACCCGTTCAAAACCAGACGCATCCTCTGCAAAACAGTGGTCAATTATTCCAGAAGCGTCTGTCGTATCCTCTGCTATGCTAGTAGCAGCATGTTCTGCATGCCCGGCTCGCCCAGCGTATTCTGCGTGATCCAGCATCGGCACTCCCTGTACCTCAATCTTTCCTTTGAGCAAGCTTAAAGGCGTAATCGTAATGCCCAGCTCTGCCTCCAGATCGGTGAAAGCCTGCTCATCGCTGTCTGTCCGCCAATCCAATAACGAAGCAATCACATATTGCTTTCTTGGAAAATGTGCCTGAATATCCCGAATAATATTAAGGGTCGTTTTGCCCGTCGTAATTTCATCATCTACCAGCACAATGGGGCCGTCTCCCGCAAATGCATGCTCATCCAGCGCATAGCAGCGATGATCAACAGCATGCGAATGTTCTTCTTCAAATCGAATGATCGGCTGAAGACCCGGAATATCCTCGCGCGTCGTATGAATATACGAAGCACCGTCCGCAAACACCTGATACATGGCGTGTCCCAGCGCCGTAGCCGTCTCGGCAAAGCCAACAAACTTGATCGGCTCCGCAAAAGCCAAACGTTCGTCCATCAGCTTACGATAGGCTTCTTGGGCATAGTCCGAATCCAGAAGTCCCTTCACAGCCTCTCCAATCAGCTCATCCATCTGTTGTCCCGCCTGTGGGACAAGCTCCTTGTACAGCAGTATAGCCAGCGCCGCACCACTCAGCAGAGAGGTGTAAGGGCTCACCGGAATATGCTTGCCCAGCACCTTGCTGACAAACAAAAACGAACGCTTCTTGTTCACCCGCGCCGCCATCGCAAACAGCTTGTCTACAGGAAGGCGGAATGGATTATGTGTTTCCATAATTTTAACGCTGAACTGCTCCAGGATAGGCAGCAGATGTGTTTTCGTGGTTGGGTAAGAGACTGACAAAATGTTGTTGTTCATGTAACACCCCGTATACTTTTGATCTGTTTATAATACGATGAGCCCAATTTAAATGCGGCTTAATTTCATTCATTTTGTTGGCATAGGTGCTTTTGAATACACCCAGACTACCGTCATTACGCTCCACAATCGCGAGGGCATCCATGTACTCTTCATGTGTCACTGCGTACATGGCCTGTACCGGCTTAATATGGGAAGGATGGATGATCGTTTTGCCGATGATGCCATTTTCCTTGTCCATCATGACCTCTCGTATTAGTCCGTCCACCGCATCTGAAATGAAGTCCATCCGCAGATTGCGTCCCTGCTTACCAAATGCATCCTCAAAGGGCGACACTCTTAATTGAGGCTTAAATACACGTTCCCGATGAGAGAAATATTCCCACACAGGACCGGAAATGACATAATCCGAATCTACGCGTCCAAACAAGTTAATAATATCAGCGATGCAATCCCGAATGACGGCAATTTCATAGATTGTAATATCCGGGCTACGTCTCAAGCCAAACAGGCTGGAAAAATCAGTTGCCCCAATTCGTACATTCAGCACATATTCCTGATACTCGTCCAAAATATCTTTGATCGACAGCAGCTCATTCCAGCGGGTTTCCCGGTAAATGATGTTGGAGCTTTCGAGGATCGGTAATCCGTACAACACGGGGATGCTCTGTTCAGCCTTACCCCGGTTATATCCGGCAATGAGTTCAAAATATGCTCGTCCATTGTCAGAAGAAAACTTGGGCAAAACAAAGCCCGTCAGTAGCGACAGAGATTCTCCCAACCCGTTCAGTAGCCGTTCGAGCTGTTCCACAGATCGCACACGTACAAACAGCAGCGGTAAACTCTGTTCACTCATCACGCCTGTCCGTACATACGAAAATAGTTGAAGTAACTGCTGTGCCAGCGACTGTTCCGCCTGCCCGACCTGCTGATCCCCAATGGCATCCTCCAAATCCAGCATGACCGTCGTCAATCCTTCATGTTTTCCATTCTTGATCTCTTCCGCTACTTCCGAACGGGTCGCAGGCATGTACAAAGCCGCCCCTATCGCGTAAGCCAATATACTTTTGGGGGATCGGTTATTAAATTCTGACGGCGGCGTACAAAAGATCGCTTCTACTTCCTCAGAGGTCAAATCATTAAAATATTTCAGGGCCTTCTCCTCCTCTTGCTCTTTCTTGCCTGACTGAAGCCCTGTGCCTCGGGTATAAAAGAAATCCCCCCTTAAGTTCAGGAGGGATTTCGCTATACTTTGTACATTAAGCCTCTTCGTCGGCCTTTTTCTTTCTTTTCGCCGAGCTAATAAACATGGTGCCTACAAAGACGGCAATCAAAATGCCGAAGAATAAAACCTGCGACATATGAAAGCCAAAAGCAGCAGCCAGCATTTTACCCCCGATAATGGCGATCAAAATAAAGGCTGTCTGTTCCAGTTCCGGAAATTTATCAATGAGCTTGAGGAACACTTGTGCAACACCGCGCATCATCAGAACGCCGATAATACCACCCAGGAACAGAACCCATACCTGTTCGCTTACACCAAAAGCGGCAATGACACTGTCAATACTGAAGGCAATATCCATCAGCTCGACCATTAATACGGTTTTCCAGAAAGAAGTAGGTTTGTTTTTCACTTCTCCGTCACTTTCGGACTTGAATAAGCCCTTATAAGCGATATAGAGCAGATAAGCCGCACCCAGCACCTTAATCAGCGTGAACTTAATCAGGAATGTACCCAAGCCGATCGCGAGGAACCTGAATATATACGCACCCAAAATCCCGTAAAATAAGGCTCTCTTCTGTTGCTCCTTCGGTAAATGCTTAACCATAACTGCGAGAACCAAGGCGTTATCCGCCGACAAAAGACCTTCCAGCAAAATGAGAGTTCCAATAATCCCCCAACTCACCGGGTCAGAAAGCGTAGCTACAACATCACTCCATGAAAAGAAATGGCCGTAGTTCTCGCTGATATTTTTAAATAAATCATTCAACATGAAAAGAGTGCCTCCGATAATTCAGTTTATTTGCTACCCTGCGACCAGCGCATGCCCCAGTTATGTGCACGATCCAACTCACGATGACCGCCATAGAACTGCACGAGTCTTTCAATGCTGAACGTCTCATCGTTCACGTTTTGGAGCATGGCAATCGCACACATCCCCTTGCGGTTGTCATGTTCATTCAGGTGAACGACAATGTCCGGTCCGTCCTTCTGGTACAACGTGACTACCCCGTCCGCCTGTGACCAGTTCGTGACCCCTTCATAGATGAAGGTAAACACCAAAATTCGCTTGATTTCAGAAATTTTAGCACCGTTGATGCGGAGATTTTCCCCTGTTTTCACAGATCCAGTACGGTCGTCGCCGTCCAAAGCAATGTATGGAAAGCGATTCAGCGAGCCGAAAGCTTCACCCAGCGCCTGAACAACACCTTTGTCCCCGTCCTTCATCTCATACAAGCAGCCCAGATCCAGATCGACACCCTTGGAGCCACGACTGAAAAAGCCCTTGCTCTGCTGCACCTGATTCCAGTTCAGATTGATCAGGATTTCTCCCAATCCACCTGAGCCTTTTTTCAGGTTGATGGTGTCGCCCTTCTTCTTCAGCTCAATTTTGCGCAGATTCAGATTCACCGGTGTTGCAGATGGCTCTGGCTTCGGAGCAGGAGGTGCTGGCGGCGGTGTTGGTACTGGCTGAGGAGTTGGAGGTGGTGTAGGCACTGGCGGCGGAGCCGGATTATTTTCCACTTCAATCCCAAAATTAACGCACAACGCATCCAATCCACCGGAAAAACCTGCGCCAATCGCGTTGAATTTCCATTCCCCGTTATGACGATACAGTTCACCAATGACAATGGCCGTTTCCACTGTAAATCCGCTGTCCAAATTAAACCGCAAAACCTCTCCGCTAACCGGATGAGCAAAACGAATGAACCCGCCTTGAACCTGTCCAAAATTTTGCCGTTTCTGATCCGCATCATAAATCGTCAGCGTGAACGCAATCTTCTCGATGTTTGCAGGAATTCGCGTCAGATCAAGGGCAAATTGCTTTTTGTCACCGGACTGTTGTCCGTCTGAATATGTGATAAAGGGCGTGGTCGGATTGTTATAAAAAATTAAATCCTCATCGCTTGACACTTTTCCTCCAGAGCCTAACAAAAATGCCGAAGTATCCAGTTCCAGAGCCGCTGGGGACTCCCAGCCGATCCCTACGTTGACCTGGGTCAGACCCGGATTCGTTTTCGTCAAATCCGCCTTCTGTCCCTTTACTACGATAACAGCCATGATTGTGTCACCTTTCTGTCCGTTTGTCATGTGTCAGCGCACGCCAATTCAATGGCTTAAAAAAAGGGTAGCGCCCTATGGACACCACCCCAAGTGGATATTATTGAGCGTCCAAGCCATAGTTTTTAGCAAGCGCACCCAATCCACCAGCAAAGCCACTGCCGATCGCCTGGAATTTCCAGTCCGCATTCTGACGGTAAAATTCACAGAATACCACGGCCGTTTCGGTTGAGAAATCCTCTCCCAAATCGTAGCGCAGCACTTCACGATCCGTCGCTGCGTCTACCACACGTACGAAAGCATTGGACACTTGACCAAAGTTTTGCGCACGTGCCTCGTAATCATAAATGGTAACCGTGATCCCGATACGGTGGATGTTCGCAGGAATCTTCGAAAAATCAACGATGATTTGCTCGTCATCCCCATCCCCTTCACCTGTGCGGTTATCGCCTGTATGGGTCACTGATCCTGCTCCGCCAGTTGGATTGTTGTAAAATACAAAATCATCAGCAGCTTTTGCTTTGCCGTCTTCATAAAGCAGGAAAGCCGAAGCATCCAGGTCAAAGTCAGCGCCACCGCTGTATTTATTCGTATCCCATCCAAGACCTACGACAACACGGGTCAAGCCAGGATTGGTTTTGGTCAGATCAATGCGTTGTCCTTTGGAAAGACTAATGGTCATACCGCATACCTGCTTTCTTTGTACAGATTTTAGTTACGCCAAACCATAATCGCGAGTCAACCCTGCAAGACCATCCTGGTAGCCACTACCAATGGCATTAAACTTCCACTCACCACTATGACGATACAATTCGCCTACAACAACGCCCGTTTCGATCGAGAAATCTTCTCCCAGATCAAAGCGGATCAATTCCTCATTGTTCGCTTCATTTACAATACGAGCATAAGCACGGGACACTTGTCCAAAGTTTTGGCTGCGTTCTTGTGCTTCATAGATTGTAATCGTAAAAGCGATCTTTTCTACGTTAGCTGGCACGCTACCCAAATCAATTTTAATTTGCTCGTCATCTCCGTCACCATCACCCGTACGGTTATCCCCAGTATGAACGACAGAACCGTTCTCATTTTGTGGGTTATTGAAAAAGACGAAGTTCTTATCCGATTCTACTTTACCTTCTGCATTAGCCAAAAATACGGATACGTCCAAGTCAAAATCCTTGCCGCCGTCGTATTTGTTCGTGTCCCAACCCAAACCAACCGTGATTTTGGACAAGCCCGGATTTGTTTTCGTCAAATCAATCTTTTGACCTTTGGATAAGTTAATTGCCATGATAAGAACCCCTTTTCCATAATTAAGTTTTGTATTCGTAAAATAAAATTACATGTAGCGCTGAGCCAGCACATCAATATGTACGGCATTCGTACCTTCACCGATGGCAGCAAACTTCCATTCGTCGTTATGACGATAGAGTTCTCCACAAACCAATGCAGTCAGCCCTTCATAATTATCAGATAAATTAAACGTCACCAGTTCCTTGGAATTAGCACCGTCCAGAATGCGGATATACGCTTTCTCGATCATGCCAAAATCCTGTTTCCGGTTTACGCAATCATATATATTTACAACAACAAGCACTTTGTGGACACTGGCAGGAATACGTGCCAAGTCAATCACAATTTGTTCATCATCACCGTCACCTTGTCCAGTCAAATTATCACCGGAATGTACGATAGAGCCGCATGGGCTTTTTTTATTGTGGAAGCATACTACGTTATCCGATTGAGTCAGTTTTCCGTTTGCGTCCAGTAAAATGGCAGAAGCGTCACAATCAATATTTGGTTGCTTCTTGATGCCAAAAAATCCTTTGGACTGCACCGGGTCCCATCCCAATCCGGCAATAACTTTGGTTAGACCTGCGTTTCCTTTGGTCAAATCAATTTTCTGGCCCTTAACCAGATTAATTACAGCCATTGATTAACACACCTCCCTTCCGTAAAATTTACAGACTAAATTCAGACGGATTCAAACCCAGCGCACCGCAAATTTCAGCGACAATTCGTTGTTCATCTGCATCAAAGTCACCGTCAGCAGCACCAATGGCACTACATACGCCAACGACGAGTCGGCCCACTTCAGGCTTGCCTTTCAATTTGCCAATCGCTTTGAGTGCTTCCTGTTTGCCGATTTCAGGCGAAAATTCAAAGTTCGCTACATAGTGATTGAAACGGCTAATGACCTCTCCCATATCAAACACTTTCAATTCTTCACTGAGATTTATGTATCCGGCCATCTTTGATTTCTCTTCCGGACTAATGGTACCATCAGCAAAGGCTACCAGCGCACAACCCGCAACAACAGCTTCCATGAAATCTTTATTTTTAAACTTCTTAACTTGGTCTCCAAGATCCTTTTTAGTCGTGTTTAGCCAATTTTTAAATGTACTCATGTTTCCCTCCACAAAATCGTATTTGGGTGAAACGCATCCTAGTTAATTTCTCCCTTTACTATAACCTGAATTACGATCTTTTTCTACAATAATATACAAAAATACGGTAAATCCGGTCTATTTTTTGTCGGTATCCTCTCTATCTTTAGCCCTATTTTCTGCTAAAAGGCCCTCTTCCATCATCTATCATTTGGTACCCTAATTGCAAGTCCATAGATACCTCGCGGGTATGATTATATGGATTGTGGCTAAATACATTTAAGATAGATTGACAGTTTGAGAGGAACAAGCTATTATTCTATCAAATTACAAGTATTTCGCTAGGAATAATATAAAATAGTATAGCCTATTTAGGAGGAAATTTCACATGACCGCACCTTTTGCCAACCTAAGACTATCCTCTTGGAGAATGATCCCACTATCCGCCGCCCTACTCATTGCTGCCTTTTCCAGTCCTATTGATTCCTATGCCGCGCACGCGGCAGCCCCGGTCGTCCAGCAAGTAAGCATCTCCGATTCAAGCAATATTACTGATCCGGACAACCAGCTCACCTATCTAAAGGACCGTTTTAACATCCAACTATCCTCAACCCCGACAAAGGGGGAATATATCGCTGCTCTTGCCACCGTGCTGAACCTGAACAGCTCAAGTACAGCTTCTGCGGACAAAAAAACCGCCTTTACAGGCTTAAATTCAAATGACCCGTTGTATACCCAAGCGGCAGCACTGTATGCAGAAGGTATACTGGATAACACTGACGTAAAACCGTCCGTCCCCCTGTCACAAAATGACGCGATCCGTATAGCTGTAAAAGCCGCCGGATTGACTGAATTGGCTGCTACATATTCTGAGGATAAAGCGCAGGCTGTGCTGACTAAATCGGGGATTCGTACATTGGCTGGAACTGCTGAGACCCGTCTGGCGGCCTCGAAGGATCTGGCAGTCGCTGTAGATACAGGACTGCTGCCGCAAAGCGTGCTGCCCTCCTTCCAGCCGGACGAGCAAGCCGATGCGTCATTCACCACCGAGGTGCTGAGCCGTGTGCTAGCATTCCACGGCGAATACAAAAATACCATCGGTCAAGTACAGGATGACGATATTTTTGCTAAAATCCATCAGGCCTATTTTACACAGATACTCGTCCAATCCCCGGAGCTGCAAGCCCTGTTCGACGCAGGACTTCAGCAGAATCTGTTCACAGGCTACAATATCAAGGACAGCCGCTATGATGCCCATTTTGATCCGAAGCTGTCCCTCACCTATGGACACAGCAATCTCAAGCACGCGATCCAGCTGATCGGGCTGCTTCGCAGCGAGGGTATTCAAGCCAATGTACAGCTAGAGCCAAAAACTTCGGCTTTTGTATACTTGAAAGAATGGGGACAGCCTGCCCAGACCGAAGACTATAAAGTCGTACAAATCAACAACGGTAACTACATCGCCTACTCCAAGGAGTATGACTTGGCTCTCGAATTTGCGACGATCGGGCAGAAGAATCGTTTTGACACCATCATCAACCAATACGCCAAAAAGAACAGCAAAGACCAAGCCGGCCTGATCGCTCAGTCCTGGTGGCAGCCGCTCTATTACTCCCTGTCCTCCCCCGGCTCAGCCTACACGGAGATTGCGAACAACCGGGTCAGCGCGGGACGCTATTACGCCCAGTCTTTTTCGCTCACGGACAAGGCCTCCTCCATTGCCGATGGCTTACGTAAGATCAAGCCAGGTGTAGAGGTGGAAAGCTACCACTTCTGGGTGGATGCTCCCTTTTATCGTTATTTGAACGGGGAAGCTCAGTAAATATTAAGTAGCAATAAGGCGCAGCTTCCAATTCAGCGGAAGTCACTGCGCTTTTTTCTATATAAGAAACAAAAAATCTACAGACTCCTCCAGCTAGCGAGTTTTACAGTTTCCAACTGCCGCTCACCGTTCCAGAAAAAAAGACTGTAGATTGTATAGATACTCCTATTCGCGTTGCTAATGTCGTTTCAAACCCTGGACCACTTCTAGTTATAGTCCTCCCAATAGCGGTATTCCATTTCATTCTCACCTTTGGTGACGATGATCATGTTTTCGATATGTCCGGTTTCCTTGTCGGTTCGGTAGATCATGGTGCGGGTTTCGCCTTCTTCCGGTACAGAGAATAGCACCTTGTCACTGATCATGCCGCCACCGATGCCGACGACGTGCTCTCCCCAGCCGGAGGCTGCGCCGGAACTAATGCTCGAACCTGCGCCACCAACGCCAGTCCCACGCGACAAAATAAGGCCTATGCCATACCCGGTGACGGTCTGGGCCGTTTTACCCAGAGCGTGCTCTCCGGCCGATTGGGTATGCTCTTGGACCCAGTAATCGTATTTGTCGTTATTTTGCTCGTAGCTTACAATATTTCCTTTTTTATCTATAGAAATATCCGTTTTCGTGCCATCCTTACCTGTCAGCTCGGTGACGGCGACGAGAGAATCGGATGTGATCTTGGACGTTTCTCCTGTATTGTAATCTGTGCGGGTAACCGAATCCTCATATTGCAGCCGCAGGACGTTCATCTGGTCGTGGATTTTCTGCATGACCTGCTTGTCTCCAATCGCCTCGGCATCTTTCAGGAGTTTCTCATATTGCTGGTATTTATCGGCGTCAGCCTGATCCCAATCATCTATGTTTTTGGGCGACTTGGAGGCATCCCCAGCATGGTTTCCAGCTACTCCACCGCTCTCCAGCGCTGCACTAGCGCTCATAGCCGCCGCCAGCGCGGTCCAGAAGCCACGCGGATTGTCATCCGCATTTCTAAACTTCGAAGCGATGCTTTTCAGCTCAATTTCAATGGATTGAACCTTGTTTAACACGGAAGAAAGCGTATATTTAGCCGTCCGATAGTCGTTATAAAAACGATTTCTCTCCATACCGTCCCACTGGCTGTGAAGGTTGTTCATAGTGTTATCCAGGCCGTTTAACTGGTTATTCAGTGTTCCGTGGGCATTGGCAAATTGGGAGGCCACGCTATCCAACTGCTCCGGTGTGACTTGGATTTTCGTCATGATGATCACATCCCGTCTATGAAAATAGGAGATAGGCATTATATTTTACAGTAATCCTTATTTCATATTGTAAGCTATAGAAGTCAGACATTCATGAGGATTTATACGTATTTGTGTATTCAGAAGCAGTTCCTTTGATATAATGAATCCATATGAGTTAATTTCGACAATACATTATTGAAAGTCAGGTGTAAGAACATGTCAGACAAAAAAATTATCTTTTTCGATATCGACGGTACATTACTGGACGATGACAAAAAAATGCCACTAACGGCTGAAAAGGCTGTCTTTGCTTTGAAAGAGCAAGGGCATGAGGTAGCCATTGCCACAGGACGCGCGCCTTTTATGTTCAAGGAAATCCGTGAGCAGCTGGAAATTGATTCTTACGTCAGCTTTAATGGGCAATATGTCGTGCTTCGGGGAGAAGTGGTTGCTACCAATCCGTTGAACAGAGAAGCTTTGCAAGCGATGACTGATCTGGCCCTCACACATAATCATGCGATCGTATATATGGATCATGCCAATATGAAGGCTAATATTCCTAACGATGAGCTTGTAGAAAAATCGCTTCAAACGTTCAAGGCCAAGCTTTCGGTTGGATACGATCCGCTTTATTTCCAGGGAAGAGATATTTATCAGACGCTGTTGATGTGTACGGTAGAAGAAGAACCCTTCTATGAAGCGGTATTCAAAGCTTTTGACTTTGTACGCTGGCATCCGAGTTCTGTGGACGTTGTTCCTCACGCTGGCTCCAAAGCAATAGGCATCCGCGAAATTACGTCCAGACTGGGCATTGCCGATGAAAATCAATACGCTTTTGGCGACGGTTTGAACGATGTGGAAATGCTGACGGCTGTACATAATAGTGTCGCAATGGGTAACGGTTGTGATGAAGCCAAAGCCGCAGCTAAAATGGTCACGAAACGCGCAGATGAAGACGGCATTTTGTACGGGCTGCAAAAGCTTGGTTTGTTATAAGCTAACAGGATTGCTGACTGACTGGGCAATGTTTAGGGAAAAATAAGGTCTGTTTAAAGACTTACATCCGAGAAAATAGGAGGTTGTCGTTGGATATGGAGACGGAAGGCTTACGCAATGTCGAACAGCTAGCCATGAAGAAGTACAAAATTTACAAGCAAAGCCTGCTCCGGTATTTGGCTCGTTCCATGCTGGCGAGTATGTTCATCGGGTTCGGCGTTATTGTGGCCTTCAAGACGGGCAACTTTTTTTACATGGAGCATTCTCCATTCACTTATCCTATGGCAGCGCTCACGTTCGGGGCGGCCATCATTCTGATCGCTTACGGCGGCGGGGATTTGTTTACAGGCAACACCTTTTATTACACCTATGCTGCGCTCCGTAAAAAGCTCCGCTGGGGACAGGTGCTTCGGCTGTGGGCTGCCAGCTATGGCGGTAATTTGCTGGGTGCCGGGGTGTTCGCACTCCTTATTTTCTTAACTGGGCTGTTTGAGTCCTCCAATGTGAACAGTTTTTTGCTGAACGTGGTGGAGCATAAGATGGAAGCGCCCGCAATGCAGCTGTTCTTCCGAGCTATTTTGTGTAACTGGCTGGTCTGCCTTGCCTTTTTTGTTCCGATGTTTATGAAGGAAAATGGCGCGAAGATGTTTGCGATGATGCTGTTCGTGTTCTGCTTTTTCATTTCGGGATATGAGCATAGTGTGGCTAATATGTGTACTTTCGCCATTGCGCTCGTGCTGGACCATCCGGGTACGGTCTCTGTTGCTGGTGTGATCCATAACCTCGTTCCGGTTACGCTCGGGAATCTGGTTGGCGGTGTGCTGCTGATGGGTGTGATGTACTATTCGGTGAATCTCCCGTTTTTGGACGAGGAGGAGCATTAAAAAAGAAGCCGTGGAATCTAAGCATTCCACGGCTTCTTTGCATTATTTTTAGTTAGAGCATGCAGCGTCTACAGGTGTTCACTTGTCTGTTATCTTTCTTGAGCAGGAAAATGAATAAATTCCTCCAGCTCCTTAAACAGCTTTTTGGGATTGACGGTGTCGGGCACCACCAGAGTCAGCGGTTCATCCAGCTTTAGCACATACATGCCCAAAATGGATTTGGCATCTGCCATGCCGCTTTTGCCATGAATCCAAATATCATAGGTATAATTCGAAACGATTTGATTGATTTTTTCAATATCCTTAACGTCTTTTACCTTGATGGGTGTCATCATTGCACAGCACTCCCCTGCCTTGAATTGGGACTTACGAAACAAGCCTCAACCTCACTTTACCCCGTTTGAGAATAACGTTGCAAAATCTTAATTTAGAAAATGATATGCGGCGCGGAGCTGATTTTCCAGTAGCTGCCGACCTTTTCAAAATTCACGGTGATTTTCTCGTTCGCCTGCTTGGTTCCTGCCGGATAAGGCACGGTCAGCAGATAGCTGCGCTTAACCGGGGTCATCGTCACCATTTTCGCTGTAGCCCGGTTGAACTCCAGCAGGTTACCACCATCTGCGTCCAGCTGAGCTAGTTTTCCGTTAATTTCAACGAAAAATTTTCCAACAAATTGCTCACTGGCCTGCTTGGTGTAGGCCTGCGTCAGATAGCTGGTCAGCTTGGTCTTTGTGCCGATATCCTCGGACAGGTAGCGGTAGCTTTTGCCGTTCCACTGGAACGATTCGCCCACCGAGCTGCCACCGCTGATCGCGTACAGATAACGTGACTGCGCCTCCAGCACGAGCGGAATGGCGCTCTCATGATTCAGCTTATCCAGCTGCGTTGGCTTCACGCTGGCAGCCGCGGCTGCTGCTGGCGCCGAAGTGGACGGCTGCTGCGGCTTCGACGGCTTGGCAGTCGACGGTACGGACGGAGCAGCCGCTGGCGTTACTGAAGCAGGGCGCGGTGCTGGCGCAGACGGAGCTGCTGGTGTAGCGGCTTTGGCGGAATCGGCGGCTGTGGCCGGGGCCGATGTAGCTGGAACCGACGGCGCTTGTGCCGGGGCCGGCGTCGTAACCGACGCAGATACTGCTGGTGCTGGCACCTGGGCTGGGGCGGCGGCGGCCGGACTGGCAACGCCCGGCTGCGTCGCTTCCGCTGGAGCGGTCACGACGGGCGCGGCGGCGGCGGCCTGCGCGACGCTCATAAGTGCGGCTGCGATGCACAGCGCGGATAGCTTCGTATTTATTTTCATACCTGTTTTCATCATTCTATGCACCTCCATAATCATATACCTGCATAAACTGCACACGTTTCTATTATAAGAATCCCCTGCCACAATTGGGTTGCTAAATTGTTTCTATTTGCCTTTATTGTTCATTCTGCACGAAGTTTGTCCGTATTTGTCGGGCACGGTTCATTTGACTGCTTCACCTGCTTTGCCTCCACCTCTTTCAGGGATCGTGACAGTTGCTTAACAGATCGGTCAAGCTGCTCCAATCTGCGGCTGAGGGTGACAAGAATGTATTTTAACAGAATCAGACTTAATGCAACAGGGAATCCGACATTGGTTACGAGCGCAATCATACCTTCGGTCGTTAGAGAAGTCACATATCCCGCCTCCTTTTTCATACGTATATTTCACTAATAAGAACTAATGTTCCCTTTTCTATGAAAATCATACGTTGCTCTCTTCTGAAAAAGAAGGCTGCAAAGGTGATGCCACATCTAGCCTGTAACTCCCTGCTCCCGAAGCTGTCGTTCTCTTTTTTGCTCCATAACATTCTGGCAGTATAAGCCCACCAGCATCAGATTAAGAGCGCATATGGAAACCCATCCTCCCAAGCTAATATCAATCTGCAAATAATCAAAATCGGAAAAAGACTTGCGCACAAAGCGGGCTGCCACCAAGTTTCCTACCTTCTTGACAATGGGTACAAAATCGGTGATCTGGTGTACACTCATCATGTAATCACGGACCTCTATTTTTAGCAGTTCCACTTCACTCCACGAAAACGGGTAGACCCATAGCAGTTCATTGTTTTCGTTGGTAGAGAAGGCTACGACAAAATCGTTTTTGTTCCCGCCTTCCCATTTGTCCTGAAGCGCGAAGCCATAGTCCTGAGTTTTATTCAAGCCCACATTAACAAAAATCAAATTGACCTGCTTCCATGACTTCGTTTTTCCCGGTTTTTCCGGGTTGGGTACAGGCTTGTTCAGTTCAGTGTTCATGCTCGCCAACATACGTAATGCCTTTGCTTTGTTAGGAACTTGACCGATAATACGGTTAACATCGATATAATCAAGCACAGCCTTGGGGTATTCCGGCAGGTCTGAGTATTGCTCCACATCTATATCTTTATGTCTGAAAATGGAATAGGAAGCCTGTACTTTGTTCAGATAATGATGCGTCGAAGCACTCGGTGTGCCATAGGGCCAGAACCATTTCAGTGTTGCGGTATTGTTGGGCCAGCTATCCCCAAACGTGCTGCCATCAGGCGCACGATACACGCGAATCCATCCGTCATCTGTGGTATAAATGGAGTTTTCCGCTTTATGATGCTCCCAGTAGCCGCTATGTCTCGTACACTTCTCTTTACCATTACTGTCTTTACTACAGCTTTTTCTAGGCGGATGCCACTCATCCCATTCCTCCTTATGGTGCCAATCTGTGACTTTGCCGGACCACACCTCGGTATCCCATGTCTCTATTCGGAAATCAATATAGATGGTCACAGCCGTCAATACAGCACTGAAAATAGCAGTCCAAATGATCGTTTTCCAGCGGGTCCCGGTCAGTAGCTTCACTGGAATCAACCCCACGAATATAATCAGAGGGATAAACCAATACATAAAATGATCCCCCTATTTCAGACGGATTTCATCCGCTTTCTTCTTGGTAAAAGCATCTTCGGTTTGGTCTGAAGTTACGATATATTGGGACATATCATATGTTTTCATATTAGTCAGGGAAGCCATAATAAAATGTACCTTGATATACGTGTTATATTCCCGAACGATATCCATCATTTGCTTCTGGTTGTTATCAAACTGTTGGCGACTAGCAGCAATTTCACGCTGTAGATCCGTATAAACAGATGTAGCCAAACGGGGATTTTGTTCATGCACCGCCTGATACAGCAAATTCGTATTATTATATCGTCCGGTAATCATCCCGGTATATACCTCTTTGACCTGTCCAGCCTGTAAATCCGTGACCTGCGTCATTTCCTTAAATTTCTTCCACATATTATCGTAGTTGGACTGGTTCGATAGATATTGAGCCTCAATTCTTCCTTCCAGCTTCACAGCCGTATTCCGGTGACTCCAGATCGAACCTACCGTAATCACGCAAAATAAAATAATGACGCCCATAAATATAGCAAAACCAATCAACACTTTTTTCCCCATTCGTCATGCGCTCCTTCTATTGTTGTCATTCATAGAAAATGTGTGTTACTTTGTATTTTATCGGTAGATTCCTGCGGGAATATGAATAACACACCTTATCCGATCTACTAAATAATGCCATGACAAAAAGAGCTCCGCTCAACCCGGGGCCCTTTCGTTTTTTGGTTCATTCACTGTTTCATTTCGACCTCCAAACCGCCCTGTAAATCAAGGGGTGTATATATTTGGCTGCGCGGGCTTGGACATCCCTTCTCCCAGATAAAACCCAGTGTGTGGCGGCTGATTGTAGGCCACGTTCTGCCACGCTATACTCAGACGATACAACGGATTATGCATAAGTGTATAAAAACGATACTCTGACTCATACGGTGTTGTGTAGATTCGTAGTGCAGAATTATCGCTTTTGCGCCAAATCACCTCCTCGCGCCAGTCGCCGAACAGATCGGCCTGCAAGGACGGTGTTCCTTTCGTTCCGTTATTGGAGGTGGTGCCTGTAGCCGTAAGCAAATTGGAAGTGGTCGAGTTGGTATAGTTCCACTTGTCGATTTTACCAGCGCTTGACGAGGTATGATCCAGCAGTTCACGCAGCAGGTCGCCATCCCACCAAATTCCAAAGTTAATGGAGGACGGTAGCGTATTCGTAATAAGCTCTCCTTTAGCCGAACGCACACCGATCCCCGGCGCCCACTGCTCGTTTCCTTTTGTACGGGGATCAATGTCTGCCGACATGCCTCTCCCGGTATCCTTGCCTGTATTTACGCCCCATAAAATGCTTCCATTACGCGGATCATACATAGCAGCGCCATAAGTCGCATTTTTGTCCTCGTTTACCTTAAACACTTCATAGCCTGAACGGTCCGGGTCCAAATCTCCAACATGAAGCGCATCCCCGTGTCCCATGCCCGTGTTAGCCAGCTTCGCTCCGTTATCGTCCACCACCAGCGAACCGTACACAATTTCATCCTTATCGTCTCCATCCACATCCGCCACACTCAAGCTATGGTTGCCCTGTCCGGCGGTTCCAGCATTGGTCGAACTGTTGCTATCAAAGGTCCAACGTCGATTCAAGTTACCATTACGCCAATCGTACGCGACCAGAACCGTTCGGGTGTAATACCCCCGTGCCATGACTATGCTCGGCCGTACGCCATCCAGATAAGCAACCCCGGCGAGAAAACGGTCCACCCGGTTGCCATAATTATCTCCCCAGCTGGATACCGTTCCCCGTGGCGGCACATAGTCAATCGTGCTAAGTGCTTTGCCCGTATCGCCCGAGAACACGGTCAGAAATTCAGGCCCATCCAAAATATAACCACGGGCATTGCGATAATCCGCCGAGGCGTTGCCAATGGTCACCCCTGTGCCATCTTTAGTGCCGTCTGCTGTTTTGCATACGATTTCCGCTTTGCCGTCTCCGTCAAAATCATAAACGAGAAATTGCGTGTAGTGCGCTCCAGCCCGAATGTTCCGGCCCAGGTCGATTTGCCATTTGCGTGTTCCATCCAGCTTGTAGCCGTCCAGAAATACATTTCCCGTGTAGCCGGATTGCGAATTGTCCTTGGCATTGGAAGGGTCCCATTTTAACACAATCTCATACTCGCCATCCCCATCCAGATCACCTACACTGGCGTCATTGGCATTGTACGTGTAGCTCACATTATCCGGGGTTGTACCGCCCGCAGGCTGCTGGATGGGAACATCCAGATAGTTGTTGCTCCAAACCTTCACTGCCTGAGAAGCAGCCTGTTCTGCTCCATTCACAACGGCACGAACCGTGTACGAGGAGGAAGTCGTACCTGCCTTGTCCAAAAAGTTGGTTTTCGACGTAATCGGCGCATCATTGACCTTGCTTGTCCCTCTATACAGATTGAAGCTGACCGAATCCGCTTCCGTGCCCAACAAACGCCAGCTCACCAGCACGCCCTCCGGCACCTTTACCGCAACGGCTCCACGGTTCAGCTTTTCCATTTGCCTCGCAGAAGCAGCAAAGACCTGGCTATCCATCGGGGTGACTGTTCCATACAAAATAATACCGAGACAGAGCAACGCGGTATACCGAAATCTTTTTTTCATCTGAATCCTTAACTCCTTTCATGGTTTGTTTTTTCAATAAATTTATTTTATCCGACTGATAAATTATTGTTGTTTAAATTTTATGATAGCGCTTACATAAAAGTAAAGGGACGCATTCATCCTTTTTGTTCAAAAATCCGAGCTAATGCTTTAAAAATCAGAGGTCCATGAATAATCGTTCTTCATCCGCTATGCTTTGGATATCCTCTGAGCTGATGCTGATATATTGATAGCCTTCTGCCTGTTGTTTTTTTAATGCCATTTCTTTCATAAAACGTGGGCTGCCCTCCCCGGCATCCTCGTCATAAACGAGCAATAAACCATCGGTTTTGCGGAAAAGCAGTTCATCCCGTGCCTTGAGCTGCCATATTCCCTGATAAGGCTGGCGGCTGACAATTCCCACATAGTCAACTCCCTCACAAATCTGCTGAAAATACTCCTTTTTATCCTCCTTCCACTTTTCCTCCATATTTTGATAGGCCGCCATAATCGAGCATTTTAAGTGAGGATACTGCTGCTTCAGTGAAATTGCCACTTCACAGGCCCACAGATCCACCCCGTACTGACCGGGGGTAATAATCCACTCCAGTCCTTCTTCAATCAGGGGAATGAGCCTGCCTGTGATCGCCTTTTTGATATATGGAATGCCTTCGTGCTTTTGGTTGAAAATATTCAATTCATGGGCGCGGTAGCCCGAAACGAGCAAGTTTTTCATCATCTCAACGTCCTTCTCGAATGGTCATAATGGTTATTGTACCACTTGCAAGGAGGCCACTACATAACTTAATTCTTTGGAGAGCTGAGTGAATATGTCCAAAAAGACGAACTTCGCTCCATGTTTGCTGGATGAGGTTCGTCTTTTTGGATTCGCTACTGGTTTCGTGTTCGTGCTTCTTTATGAATAATGCGTTTGGTAAATTTGTTCTCCTGATATTCTTGAAATTGGGCAAGATTATTCTTTTCCATTAAAAACCGCTCTCTATTTGGGTATTATTCCCAACTTATTAAAAAGGGATTTCATACTCGCAATAGTCGTCACCGTTTACATTACATACTTCCCCTAGCCACCCAGCACTCTTCAAGTAGACGATTTGACACGCACATCTTTCATTCTAATGTTGCTGCTGAATAGGCCCGCATCGCTGCTCAATTTAAACGACGGATAATTAGGGTCTGCCTCAAGCCTCATTCTGCTGTCGAATTGCTGCTCCTGCTGCCGATCTACAAAAAAAGAATAGGGCTCGGACTGAATGACTATATCGGTAGCATCGGGTGCAGTGACCACCAAGATGACAATTACGCCGTTACATCCACAGCCCTCTGTGTCATAAAACAACTTAAATACTCCCGGTCGTGCTGAAAGCGCGCTTGCTAATCGTTCAACTGTCAATGGGTCCAACTGTAATTGTATATCCATGAGGATATTCTTCTCCTTTATACACGAATGCTTGGAACTGCCGATTCCAAAAGGGCTAAATTTAAACAATGTATATGTATACATTGTAGTTAATTTTTGTATTTTAACTTAAATATTGTTGCTATATATGCCGAGACAGAACCGCCGAAGTATAAGCGTTTCTGTTAGTCCTATTCAAAGTTTTTCTTTGCTTGTTCGAGTAAATTGTATACGAAATCGGCTTTTTCATCCGAATAAGAAAGTAATGTAGTATATCCTTTCTCTATGGATTTGAGCTTTTTTTCAGAGTAATGTTTGGCTACATCTGGATTATCTCTTAAATAATTTCTTATGAGAAGATTATTTACCCATTGCTCTCCGTTCCAAATAACGACAGCAAGATTAAAGGAATATTCTTGCCGCTTCCGAAAATATAATCTCCCCACCCCAATTTCTCCGAATCCTTCATAACCCAGTTCTATTAAATTTTTAGTGACAGAGCTGTTCAATTCAATCGTTTTTACACCAATCAGGACATCAATAATCGGTTTTGCAATCATTCCTTGTACAGATGTGCTTCCGAAATGCTGTATATCAATAACGTCTTCTCCGAAAGCCTTCAAAAGATTTGCCTTTTCGCTTTGAAATAAAGTATTCCACTTTTCATCGTAAGGAACCACACTTATAATTTCATCAATTTCCATCTAATATTTCACCCACTTTTTTGGTATATTGTAAGCCCACATCAATTGAAACAACTTTTCTAAACATCCATTAGCCAGTTTTAAATAACCGTATTGTGGTGAAATTTGGTTTTTGACACGATGCCAAAATAGGTAATTATCCAAGTAGCGAGTCGCTACACCATCAAATCGTTAGAGACTTCCCTTTATCTTGAACCATCATCCATCTATCTTGCATCCATTTCTCTGGATGGTGTGTGCCAGAAATGGGAGTACCACTTATATCGTTGAAGCTCTTCCTACAATCCTTACATAAGTAACGTTGACGTTCGCGATACGTTCCATTTCGCTTCACACGAAGACTTCCGCAATGGACACATGCTAATCCGTTCCGAAAACGAGCTTCACGAATGCCTTCATATAACTTAGTCGCTTTTTGTCTTCCTCAGACAAATCCGTAAACTGTGCGTAAAGGTCTAACCATGCTTTTGCAATGCGGAACACCGCCTATCTGAATCGTTACTATTATGTATTATAAAAAAATTTCAGATAAGTTCAATATACTTGTGTGACTGCACTCACTTTTTGAACGATTGAGTGATGGTCGGCCCCGAACCAATTCTGAACAATGCTAAAATTTTATCTTTTCGTGGTTTGAACTTTGGAGCACACACAAAAAGAGCACTCAGCCGGATAGGCTGAGCGCTCTAAATCTACTGTTAAGCATTCATAGGAATGGCGTTTTTATGAAGCCGAAGAGTTCCATTGAAAGGTAGCTGCCGATTTGGCAGGAAGCTTGCAGGTAAAGACTTTGCTTCCCTGCCGAACCTTGAAAGTCCGCTCGTCCGCTTCCGTATTAGCGGCAATCAGGACAAGGGTACCGTCGGGGTTACGGTAGGCGACCGTTTCAATACTTCCGCTGTAATGCGTGGAATCAATACGGACCGCACCCGGGCGGACAAATTTGCTGGCATGTCCAATCGCATAGTACTCCACATTTTTAGTAACGGAACCGCTCAATGGATCAATGGTAACCACACCGCGACAGTTGGTACAGCCACCATTTGTCGGGCCACCGGATGGATCAAGCGCCACGTTCCAGAACAAAACATTTTGCGACCAGTTCCGTGGTGCGCCGATGATCAGCTTGGACATATCCCAGCTCAAATTATCCCCAAAATCCGGACTCCACTGCCCCCCACTGCATTCTGTCATGTACACAGCCTTGTTCGGAAAGGCATTATGCACGTCTGTCATCGCTGTGGGCTCTCCTTTGTAGCAGTGAAAGGCCGTGCCGTGCGTATAGCTTTGAGATTGCTCATCTCCCAACACTGTATGGGCATAATCACTCCCGGTATCCCAGTTATGGTCAAAAGCAATAATCTGGGTGGACAATTTGTTCCGACTTAAGGCAGGACCCAAATATTGCTTAATAAAGTTTGCCTGCTCGGCTGCCCCCATACTCATGCTGGGATACTTGGACGTGGTGAACTCTGGCTCATTTTGAATGGAAATCGCCTGAATCGGAATGCCTTCGTTCGCATAAGCCTGAATATAACGTACAAAATAGTCAGCATATGCGGAATAGACGCGCGGATCGTTATAGTCCAAATACCAGCCATTGTACGTCTGCTCCCCATATTTCATCCAGGGCGGCGCAGTCCACGGAGTTCCCATAATCCGAAGGTCAGAATTTCTGCGTACGATTTGCTTTAGCACATCCGTCACGTCCTGATCCTTGGTAATGGAAAAGTGGTTCAGATCATAGTCCTTGCCTGATGCCACATCGTCATAGGTATAGCTGCTGGGCTGCCCTTGTTCATCCACCGAATAATCGGATGCCCCGATGGTGTGGCGAATATAGCTCAATTGAATACCGCTCGCGGTAAACAAATCGTTGAGTAACTGGTCACGCTGATCCGGAGACATGCCGTGATTCATGAGATAAGCGGATGAACCGGATACCGCTGCGCCGAACCCCTCCATCGTCTGGTAACGAATATCCGGCTTCACCTCAACCGTCAGTACGTTCGAGTTGGCTGCGCCGCCTTTAGCATTATCGTTACTCCAATGTATCGGAGCTTGCTCGGTCAGGCGATTCGCCGGGTCCGGTGACGTCAGCCACATGCTGACGCTACTTTCTGCTTTCGGCTCAGGGCTATTCCGTATAGCGATACTGACCAGAATAGCACAGACCAAAATCGCAGTTGCAGCTACGAGCAGCCAAATGTTGGAACGTCGTTGCTTTTGGGGTTTCTTCATCGTCCTCAGCCTTCCTTCTGTTTCAGCTTTCACTTGAATTCCCCCTTGCATACCTACCGCAAAAAGAGAGCCGGTGCTTGTGCCCGCGCTCTCTTGAATAAACCACTTTAAAACAATTGTAACAGGATTACTTCGATGCCTTTCCTGTAGAAGCTGCCGGAATCGTAACACTTACTGTCAGTCGTGTATCCTGAGAGGAACTGCCTACATAAATCGGCACTTCACCGGACGGCATAACCCATGCTTTGGACTTTTCATCCCAGTATGATAAAGCCTTCGGGTCCAGTTCAATGCGGACCTTCTTCTCCTGGCCCGGCTTCAGCTCGATCTTAGACCAGCCTGCCAGTTGACGGGATGGAGTTTCCACGTTTGTCGGAAGCTTCCCACTGTACACCTGCACAACCTCTGCTCCGGCAGTTTTCCCGGTGTTTTTCAATTTTAGCGAAACCTCGACGGTGCTCGTACGATTGGATTTATTTCCGCTCGCGTGCTGTTTTATTTTCAGATCGCTATAGCCAAAGGTCGTATAGGATAAGCCGTATCCGAAGGAGAATGCAGGTTGAATTCCCGATTTCTCATATCCCCGGTAGCCTACAAAAATACCGTCCGAATAGTCGCCTATTCCGTTCACACCCGGGAATTTCTCCGGTGAGGATACCGGCGTGGACTGCTCGTTAACCGGGAAGGTTACGGGCAGCTTGCCAGAAGGATTCACATCCCCGAACAGAACGCGTGCTATGGCATTCCCCTGCTCTTGACCAGCAAACCATGCTTGTACGATGGCGGGAACTTTATTCTGCCAAGTGTCCATCTGTACAGCTCTGCCGCTCATTTGCACAACAATGGTTTTCGGGTTCGCCGCGGCAACCGCACGGATCAGCCGATCCTGATTGTTTGGCAGTTCCATATCGGAACGCTCAACATAGCCTTCGCTCTCATAAGTACGTGTGACGACAATCGCTACATCCGACTTTTTCGCCAGCTTCACCGCATTGTCAATCAGCTTGTCTGACGTATCTGCCGGAGGTTCCCAGCCGAAACGAACCATTCCGCCGGAATCACGGCCATTTGTCGGATAATCGGCACGATATTCGATCCGCACCTTGTGCTTTTCACCTGCTTTGAGCGAGATGTTTTTCTTCGTGGTACCCAGCTTCGTGCCCTGATTATCCACAAATAGCTTGTCATCGAGATATAGCTTGCTTGATCCCAAACTGGTTAAAGATAATGCATAATCGCCATCCTTAGGTGCTGCAATTGCTCCCGTCCAGCGCGCCGATATCAAGCCGTTCAGTGTCGTTGGCGTATTGGGAACTTTAGGGGACTTCGCATTAAAGCCCTGATAATTATAAAATCCAAGATTCATGTTGACCTGACCATCATTACGTACAAGCTCCGGACTGCCCTCCATTTTGTTGTTCTTCCAGTATTCGCCCCGCAGTCCCTGTTCGTCATCTCCATAAGTAGCGTATCCAACGCTGATATCCTCTTTTTTGTCGGATGTGGTCAGCAATGAGGATGGCACAGCCGATGGACCCGGCATAATGTCTCCCGCAGAAATCGGGTCTGTACCTGGTGCATATTGGACGGTTACCCCTTTGCCGACACGATTGCGGATTCCCTCTAACGGACTTACAGTATACGTCGGGTTCACCAACGAGCTGCCTCCGCCTGCTACAGTGCCGCTATCTGCATCGGGACCGATAACAGCAATGGATTTGAGCTTATCCTTGGAAAGTGGCAAAGTATTATTTTTATTTTGCAGCAGCACCATGCTCTCCTCAGCCAATTGGCGGGCCGTCTTGCCATGGTCACGGGCATCAATCTGATTATTTTGAACCGGGTGATCAAACAACCCTTTGCTGAACATTTGCACCAAAATACGCCCAGCCTTCTCATCAACTGTTTTCTCACTTACCTTGCCGTTCTTGACAGCAGTCAGCAGTTGATCTCCCCATTTACCAAAAGGTGTACCCGGTGTTTCCAGGTCCAAGCCCGCATTAGCGGACTCTACCGTACTCAGGTTCGCACCGTAATCGCTCATTATGAAACCTTTGAATTGAAGCTCCTTCTTCAAGAGGTCCGTCAAGAGGGTCTTGTTCTCACAAGCAGGCTCGCCGTTAACCTTGTTAAAAGAGCACATCGCCCCTCCCAAATCAGCCTTGGCAATAACCTCCTGAAACGGACGTATGTAAATTTCATGCAGCGCACGGTCACTGACTTTGACATTCGTCGTGAAGCGCTCCGTCTCCTGATTATTCATAAGATAATGCTTGGCTGTGGCCAACACAGGATGGCTTTGTACACCTTTGACATAAGCGGTCGCCATTTGCGATTGCAGCAACGGGTCCTCACCCATAGATTCAAAGTTCCGCGATCCCCATGGAATGCGGGCAATATCCATCCCCGGTCCGAGCACGACATTATGGGTCGTATTAAAAGCCTCGTCTCCGATCAGATCACCATACTGTTTGGCAGCTTGGGTATCCCATGTTGCAGCTAACGCAATTGGAGCTGGCAGCGCAGTAGATTGCTTGTTCTGAACGTCCGGATTGGCGATACGTACACCCGCAGGGCCGTCTGCCATCGTCAACGCCGGGATGCCCAGACGCTCAATCGGATCATTGTAGAATCCATAATAATTGTTGACCTTACCAGTCACCAAATCTATTTTTTCTTCCAGCGTCATTTCCTTCAACAACAGCGTCGTTCGTTCTTCAGCCGAAAGGGACGTATTCATCCAGGGCCGGTCTGTCCGGCTTCCTGCCGCTCCTGCAATATTCATCGGTCCGATCACAACAGCCGCAATGACAGTCATCATCATCATACGAAACAACCATGTTGATTTCATTTTCACGTTTGTAATTCCTCCTTGATGTTAGGTCATGAGATGAATGCCAGTTCAACTCTCACAGGCTTGCAAAGGCTCTTGATCCTGCGAGCTCCGACAAGAATCAAAAGCCACGGGATAAGCAAGCAAGTCAGCAAAAGCCGCACTGGCTCAAGTGACATGTACAACACCCTACCGTATATTTCTGAAAATTTCATTGAAAAATTCTGGAAACCACTTCCTAGGACCATCATTTATTTTCAAAGAAAGAGAGCGTTACCAATTCAGTTAACTGATGATGTCATTACATTTTTGTCACTTTTATATGACTATTTTTTAACTAATTCAAATCACAAAAAATGATTCATATGGCCCACTCATTCCAATGCTCATATGAACATCTTTAATCTGCGACCAAAGTTGGAATTGAGCCGATTTATGAGGATTGCATTAATTCCAAACGGTGTACACAAAAAAGTCCAAAGAGCTTCAAAAGCTCTCTGGACTTTAAGTGGTTTCTTTATTCAATTCAATAATTCAATTACTCAAAAGATTACTCAAAAGGATACCGAAGCCCCCACTGTGCACGAATCTGATCCATCAGCTTCATAATGCCCAGTGATTCATCCAAAGATATCGTGGAACTTTCGAATAAGCCTTCATTCAGGCAGCGCCCCACTTCTTCTGCTTCAAAGGCATACCCTGTGGAAGCTCGGTCATCCTGAAAGGTTTGTACCTCTTCGCCGTCCACATGTAAAGTAGCCGACGTGCTATTCAGGAAAGATGGAATGTGGATATATCCCTTTGTGCCATGGATATATGCCTCATTCGTCAACCCGAGACGAACCGCCCCATTGAGCACAGCCGTACGTCCATTTCCGTAATCCAGCAGGATGGAAAACGTCTCGTCAACACCCGTTTCCCCGATATGAGCGGTACTCCATACATGCTTGGGTTCAGGACCGAACACCATCGAAGCAAAAGAAACCGGATAAATTCCCGTATCTAATAAAGCACCTCCGCCCAGATCGGGGTTCAATAAGCGTCCTTCCGGGTTCCATTCTACACGAAAACCAAATTCTGCCTTAACCAGCTTCACCTCACCAATTCGTCCCGCGTCTATCCACTCCCGCACTTGGCGAATCGGAGGCAAAAAGCGTGTCCACATCGCTTCCATCAGGAATAGCTTATGCTCACGTGCTAAGCCGATCAGTTCCTCCAGTTCCCCACTATTCACGGTGAAAGGTTTCTCACACAGGACGGCTTTTCCGGCCCGAAGAGCCGTCAGAACATTTTCTTTATGAAAAGGATGAGGAGTGCCTATGTATATAGCATCTACCTCGGGATCTTGAGCCAGTTCCTCGTAGGATCCATAAGCGCGTGCAATTTGATGCTTGGCTGCAAATTCGGTAGCGCTTTCAATGGTACGTGATCCAACAGCGTACCCTTCCCCGTTCGTAACATGCGCCAAATCCGCGGCGAATTGATCTGCAATCCATCCCGTGCCGACAATTCCCCATTTGATCTTCTTGCTCATACTTGTGTCCCTCCCTGCAATATGGTCAACGTTGACTTACACAATCCCCTTTATTCTAGCAAACCCCTGCCAGGAACAAAAGAATTATCTGACGCAAATAATGAAGCCCCGCCACACGGATCTGCATGGACAGGGCTTCACGCTACTTCAAAATGAATCTCTATATTACAGCTTCTATCCTACGCCTGAAGCTGCGTAAGAATTTGCGGGTCCTTGATTTTCTGATCCTCAGCCAGCAGTACAATTTTGGATAAAATCTCGGCTGTTCTTGGATCTTCATCCAGGAACGGCAGGAAGATGCGCCCACGATGCTGCGAATGCACCGGAATGATATGCAGCGCTCCCTTCGCCTGCTTGTAGACACCGCCGCTTCCCAAATGCACCGCATATTCACCAAGACTGCCGTCTACACGCGCATAATTCCCATCCAAACGTACATTACTGATTTTCAACAAACGCAGCGATTCCTGCACAATAACGTTGCGCATTTCAATGGTCGTAAGACTGGCTTCCGGATCAACACCGCCCACATGGGCGACACTGACGACCAAATCTACATCCCGCATGACTTCCGAGAACAGCACTGGAGGAACTTCCTCCAACGGCACACTCTTATACGTTGTCCGATCAAAGAATTGCACCGTCTCCAGTGTAGGAGCCTCGGTATCGGCTGGTGAGAACCAATCTGCCATCGCGTACAGGTTAGCAATCAGGTTTTCGGCATAATACACCTTCTGTAGTCCTTCCTCATAGCTGACCGTCCATTGGCGACCTTTCAGCAGGGCTACCGTTTTATTCGGCTGTACCTGATGTCCTGCATATCGACGGGAAACGGTGGCACTTGCACGTTCATCTGCATTCGGCAAATACAGCTCACGGAACACCTGTTTAAACGGCTGCCGAATCTGGCGGTCAAATAAATCCTTCTGGAAGTCGCTCCAGCGACCACTTTCGTACAAATGGAGCGGATGAGCGATGATCAGCTTGTCCTCTTCACCTACGGGATACTGTTGACCCGAAGGATCAGCCAACCCTGATGTATCTTCATTGAAATATCCCAAGCGATCTCCAGCCTTGAAAACTAGCGTTCGCACCAACGGAGCAAGCACAGGGTTGCCTAATAATCCCGTTAATTCCTTCATCATAAAGGCCGTGCCGGACTCCATAGAGCGTTCCAATTCCTTGCGGGCTCTACGATACTGATCTACCAGATCACCTTTAAGCTCCTTCAACGCAGCAACATACTCATCCTTCTTGAAGCGAGCCGGAATAGATTTCAGCGTCTTCCCTTTGCTGACAATCTCAATATCTGCCGTTCCTTCCTCATCAATGACAAGCTGTATCGTTGTAGCCTCTTCCAAAGCATGTGGCTCAAAATAAGACCGGAGATCCTCCAGCTTACGGGCTTCCATGTCCCACACAAGCCGGGTTACATCATCATAACCTGCGTTACGTGCCAAATTCCCAAGCGCAATTCGTGAAACCAGAGCTTCACTGGCCTTACGCTGTGCCCCAAATTTTTTGCTCTGTTCCAGAAACTTCTGGATGAAGTCATAACGTTCCCGTACATCTGGTTCAGGAGGTTTGACAAGAGGAATCAGACTGTAGGTCAGCAAATGTTCCTTGTTTCGTTTGTCTTCCACCGACTTTTTCATTTCACTCAGTTTCAGCTTACCCAGCGTCGCATCCGCAAATAACTGAGACCTGCGATGATTGGCTCCGGCCGAAATATATTTGGCACAGTCGTACAGCAGATCAAATCGTTCCTCGCCCAACGTCTCATAGGCCTCATGAAACCAGTGAATATCGAAGGCTCCATCATTAAAATCCTGCGGAGCAATCGGCGAATAATGAGCTACAATCGTTTCCTTCTCGGCGGAAAAACCTTCATTGATATGCGCATGGAAGTACCATGCAGCACTGCGAAGACCTTCCCATCCAAGATAACCTGCTACAATTTCAATCCACTGTGGAGCATACATTGCCGCCTCCAGCAGACGTTTATCCGTAATTTTAGCGTTACTCAGCTTTTCCTTCAGCAAAGCAGCATCCTCGCCATCATGCGGATAACATGCCTTGAGCAAGTGGCTGAACGATTCTTTTTTGGTGATACGATCACCGTAGCCATACACATAACCACGCACGAACGTTTCCTTGTCGAGTCCCTCCAGAATACGAATGAAATAATCCATCCCTTCAATCCGGCTCAAGCCCATCACTTTTGGGGTGGCCTCGGTAGGCAAATCGCCTCGAACCAATTCAACCTCCAGCAGTCGTTCAATAACCGTACGCCGTATTTCCAAAAATTCCGGATTGCTGGCAATCCATGTATTGCGGGCATTCGTTAAGGAACTCATATGTCTTCTGCTATCACTGCCAGCCAACAGTTCCCGATACACTTCTCCTACACCGATCAGCCCTTTTTCATATGCCTTGAAATAATCCTCCAGCTCCAGCGGTGAATAAAAGTGATTTAATACGTTTGCCAGCTCATTATAGTTTACAAAAGTATGGAAAAAGCGCTTAAAGGACTCATCATCATGTACACGCCCTTTCTCCAGCCCGATCCACGGGCTAGACAGCAGGTGCAGCATTCCCATGTCCTCAGCAGGTCTGTCCTTGGGCATAGCTTGCATCAATGTATTCAACGAGAGATCAATGGTATCAAAGGTTTCCTCGCCAGGAGTGTCCAGAAAATAAGCATTAATCAGCGTTCTTACCTGATCGTTATACGTCAGCTCTGCTATCCATTGCTGAACTTCCTTCATTCGATCTAAAGGATACATTTGTTCAGCGAAATCTTTACGCCATCCTTCCAGCAGCTTGTGCTTTCTCAGTTCTGAATAGTCTATGTTATGATTGGAGAAATAACGGTAGTAGCGATCAAGTGTTTGATCCATAGAATCCAATCGGTCATATAAAACAAGCTCTAGCAGTTCACTTGCTTCCATGTCGCTCTCCTGCAAATAACGACTCCATTCCTCGTGAAGAGGATATAAAGACAGCATGGAGACTGCTTCCTCATTAGGCTGAGCCAAGCGTACGGTACGAAAATTAGCGCCGATTAGCAGCGTTTCTTTGTAGCCCGAATAATACTCAGCAGTATATTCTACATCACGATGCTGGTGGACAAGCTCATTCAGTCCGCTCAGGAATTGCTTCATCTTCTCCAGTGAACCCACAAAAACATCACCCAACCGGAAATCACCCAGATCCGGCTGCTTTTCCAGCCAAGCCTCCTTGGCAGCAGGCTCGTACAAGCCAAAGCCGTTTGTCCCCGTATAAGCATCCTCCTGCCCCAGCTTGGACAGCAGTTGTTCCTCCTTAGCCGTCGGCTGCTGAATGATATCTGCTAAAGGCTGGATAGTTTCATACTGCTCGGCACGCTCAGGGTCTGCATAAATCTTCGTCAATATTTCAAGTCCACCCAATCGTTGCAGCTCCGCCTTTGCCCGAAGCAACCGCTCCAATGAACTATTCAAAGACTTCTCCGGTTGTGCCAGCAGTACACCAATGACACTTTGCCGCAGGGAACCCGTCTTGAGCTTCAATAGCCCCTCCATTTGCTGCATTTCCTCTTCCGCCAGCGTCAGCTTGTGCGCCTTGGCAACAGCGAACTCGCGAATGCTCATACTTTTGTCGGACAAGCTTGAGAAAATAAATTCACGTTGCACCGTATCATCCGGATTCCGCACAAATTGATTCAGCAGCTCACCGCGTAGATTAGAGCTAATCTGATCCTTTAAGGCTATGATTTCTCCAATCCAGGTCGCGTCCATATCGTAACCGACAAGATACAGCATTTTTTGAATTGGCGCATCCGAACGGTGATGAACGTTTACAAAATCCAGCACCTTGGAGGGCTCGGTAGACTCGCCTTTTTTCATCTGTGCAAACAGAGCATGAAGTCGCTCAAAATCCTTGCGTCGCTCTTCTTTATTTTCCAGTAATGGAGTACGAACCACTTTAACGATCCGATCCGCGACCGTCCCGCCTTCTACCCATTCGTAAAAATAATTATTTGTATAGTTCGTCAGTACCCAGTATTGAAGCTCCGGGTCCGTCTCATTCAGATATTCTCTGGCAATCCCCAGACGCACATCCTTGTTTTCACTGTTAGAGAGTACATAAAGCGCTACAATCTTCTGATAAGGTGCTCCCTGTTCCATGACTTGCCGAACTTGTCCATACAGTTCACGTTCCTCATGTACTGCGGTAGCCCACAAGCTCATATATACCTCATTGGCATTCGCGCTAGTCAGCCATTCCTGACGCAGCTCGCTATTCGTCAATGCTTCATACGCCTGCTCAATCAGTTGGCGAACCACCCGCTGATTAGCAGACTCCAAGCCCATGCCTGTCCATACCGCAAGCGCCCGTACCACCGAGCTGTAACGAATGAATCCCTGGTCAATAATCACCTTCAACAGATATACAAGAGCCTCCGGGGTTCCTTCATCCATTTGCTCCACGATGCTTTGTCGCAATCCCTCCTGAAGCTTGGCAGCTGTCAAAAGCTCGCCGATCATATGGTAATTCTCCTCTTGATGGCTCAAGAGCATTCCTTTAATCATGGCACGCGTAAGAAGCGCAGTCTGGTTATCGCCATAAACAATACCTTTTAGCGCCTCCAAGACCTGCGGATTACCGTTGTCCAACTCATAGGCTATCCAATCACTAATCGTCTCTTGAATCCGATAGTCATTCCCATGTTCATAATCCTTTTTCGTTAAATAATCTATAAGCGAGAAGCCGATCCAGTCCATTCGGATAAGCTGTACCATTCTTTTATAAATCCGCGAAGTATGGGATGTGATATCCGAGGTACGGAACGGTTTACGCTCATACCCTGTACTGTAAGGATACTCAGTCACATGCTCTGTTATATATGCAAACACATCCCCGGCCGTTGTTCCAATCAACTGACGCAGCACCTCTGCCAGTGGCTTGAACAGCGGCTCTCCGCTTGCTTCTGCCTGTACTTTTAATATGCGCTGGCATTCGTTAAAAAGCTCCTCATCCTCGCGTATGTAATGAATTCGACCCAGTTCCATAACATGTTGGGCCAATTCCTGTTGTTGTCCATCCAGTTGCGCCGCGCGCCCCTTCAGTTCGGTGAAATATTCCTGCTCATTTTTCTCCTGATGCATATTTCATTTCCCCCTCTACCATAGGCTTCCGGCCAGCATTGTGAACCGTATAAATACAATCTCGTCTCCATCCTCAAGCAACAAAGGGGCATCCAGCACAGCGGCTTCCTCATCACGTACAAAAACCCTGTACAACCCGTCTTCAAAAGCCTGCATCGCCGTGTTTACCGCATCCTCCACATCAGGAACACCATCATTATAGATGGACCCGAATCCTACCTTGCCTGTCTCGCCCTGCGCCTGAACCTCCTGCCCTGTGAGGAATGGAATCAGTGCGTCACTCCCCTGCTTTTCACGCAGTCTGCGGACATTCAGGGCGACGGTAGCAGCAATCAGCTCTCGCAAAGTTTCAGGGGCAGGATTCAGCTCCATTTCCTGTTTTGCGAGTTCCGGCTTTCTTTTTCCCAAACTTTTTACAGTTACAGCCAGCTTCATGTCGTTCCCCTTCTTTCTTGCTTCCGCTTTTGATCCGTTGTCAGCTGAATTTTTTGACCCCTACAAAAAAACCGTTAACAAAACCAGAAACGAATGTTTGTTCGTATATTTATTTTAATATGCTCGCAAGCATTACTCCATCACCCTTAATGACTAAAATTTATAGCAGTGTATGTACCCTAAAACCTTAAAAACTAAGACTTTATACCCTGTTTTCGCTAAAAAATATCCATATAAAGGATAGAAAAAAAGACCTGCACAAGGAACTCCATCTGCTCATCACAGACTTCATTACCTTATACAGGCCACAACTAATCATAAAACAACGTTTCAACACTCGTATTTATTTAAAATGCTGGGACGACGCTGTCCTTGTAATTATCCTCGAAAAATTTGCGGACCTCCGGACCAGTCATTCGCTTCGCCAGCTTTTGAATGGCATCCGAATCCGCATTATCCTTGCGCGCTACCAGATTAATGGCAAAGTGAGTATCATCCTTTTCAGTAATTAATGCGTCCTTCTTCGGTGTCAGCCCCAGTGGCTTGGCATAAGCGGGATACATGGCAGCCATGTCCACATCATCCAGCGACCGCGCCAGCATCAAGAGATCCACTTCTTTGAACACAAACTTTTTCTTGTTTTCAATAATATCATTCTGTGTAGCATTATAGCCTACGCCTTCTTTAAGCTTGATCAGACCGTTTTGTTCCATCATCACGAGAGAACGTCCGGTATTTGCCGGGTCGTTGGCAATCGCAATGGTCGCACCTTCAGGCAGATCTTTAATTTTCTTGTATTTTTTGGAATACGCGCCATAGATGGCGTTGTAAATCGGTTTGACTGCTACCAGATCGGACTTGTTGCTTTCATTGTATTGTTGCATAAAAGGAGCATGCTGAAAGAAGTTAGCATCCACTTCATGGGCTGCCAATGCGTTATTCGGCTGGATATTGTCCGACAGCACGACGATTTCCAAATTGACTCCGTCCTGTTTGAGCAATGGTTTTACGATATCCAGCACATCCGTCATCGGTGGAATCAGCGTCGCCACTTTCAAAGTCACTTCTTTTTGAGAAGTCGCTTCTTTAGGCTGTGTTTCTTGTGCCGCCTGCTTTTGACCGCCGCATCCGGCAACCAGCAGCATGACGACAGCGAATAGTGTAAGTAATTTCAGGTTAGTTTTTATGTTGTTTTTCCGACTCATTAGGTGAGAAACCTCCAAGTAAATTTGTAATTGGGAAAAGAGAATGAGTTACAGTGGAGTCGCTTCGCGAATGGGCCACTGTAAAGTCATTCTCATTTCCCATAGTGGGTGGTGCAAGTGTATTGCCTACGATCTATCGGTACTGAGGGATTACATCCTCAGTTTACCTTCTTGCCATAGGCTGCTGTTACGCTTGAACATATAAGATGTTCAATAAAGCGTCCGCTCTAACATAGCAGGCTATAACCTATCTTATCGCTTGTCAATCCGACGAGATATCGTGCTTCCGGTGAACTGGATCGTTTGTACGAAAATAATCATGACAACGATGGTGAACGCCATCAATCCGGTTTCAAAACGCTGGTAACCGTAGCGGATGGCGAAATCGCCCACGCCGCCGCCGCCCACAATGCCCATCACCGTGGAGTAGGAGATGAAGCTGATTGTGGACGTGGTCAAGCCAAGTACAAGCCCCGAACGGGCTTCCACGTACAAAAATTTAAAAATAAGCTGGAGGGTAGACGCTCCCATAGAAGTAGCAGCTTCGATTACACCCTTTGGCACATCCAGCAGTGACTGCTCCACCAGCCTTGAATAGTAGGCAATGGCTACCACTGACATGGGAACCGTAGCCGCCATCGTACCCAGTGCCGTACCCACGACGAGACGTGTAAATGGAATCATAAACACGACCAGCAGCAAGAACGGGAACGAGCGAATCACATTGACCAGACTGTTTAGTATGGTGAACACCAGCCGATTTTCATATTTTTGCCCCTTGCCGCACAAATACAAAATCGTTCCTGCCGGAAGCCCCAAAAGTACGGCTGCTGCGATAGAAAAGCCCACCATGATGAACGTCTCTCCGATGGCCTTCCATATCTCGGACTGATACTGCGCAATGATACTCAGCGTTTCATTCATGAGCTTCACCTGCTGTAGCTGTTGAATTGACCGTTGGGTTAGCCACCAGCTGCGTTGAAAGCAAATGTCCATCCCGCATCTCCGAAACGCGGCTACAAATGCTCCGCACCACGTCCATATCGTGCGTTACGATCACAATCGTAACCCCCAGTTCACGGTTGATCTCCTGCAACACACCTAGAATATCCGCCGTTGTCTGCGGATCAAGCGCTGAGGTCGGCTCATCACAAAGCAGCACCGCAGGTCGATTCGCCAGCGCTCTGGCAATCGCGACCCGTTGCTTTTGACCTCCGCTCAACTGTGCTGGATACTGCGCTGCTTTGTCAGCTAAACCGACGAATTGCAGGCATTCGCGCACACGTGCCGCTCTCTCTTTTTTCGGTACGCCTGCCAGCTCCAGCGGCATTGCCACATTGCCACTAACCGTCCGATTGTGGACGAGATGATAATGCTGAAAAATCATCCCGATGGATCGCCGCGCTTCACGGAGACGTTTTTCCGGCATGCGGGTCAGCTCGTCTCCATTTACAACCACATTTCCCTCATCCGGCTGTTCCAATACATTCATCAGCCGGAGCAACGTTGACTTACCGGCACCGCTGGCACCTATGATACCGTGAATTTCCCCTTCCTCCACTTGAAGGGACACGGATTGAACCGCTTGAAATGGGCCGCTTGAGGTCGTATAATGCTTGCTTACCTGATGCAGCGTAATCATGAAACTGGCCTCCTGATGATCCATTTCTCAGGGAAAATGTAATAGGCCCGCCAGCCCAGTCAGGTCTGTACGAGCCGTCAATTCCCATTGCATTAATATAACACAGAGCAGAAATCGGGCAAAGCCTTTTGACAGCAAATTAGCGCACATCCCACACGCCCACATAAGGAAAGCAGATACCGAGCCCCCAAGCCAGCGTAAGCATCACCACAAAATAGCAAATAAATACAATATCTACAGCCGAATAATGGATCGCATAATAGTACGTGCGCTTGGTTTCATTGGCAAACCCCTTGGCCTCCATGGCAATAGCAATTCGCTGGGCGCGCCGGATGCTTTGAGCCAGCAGCGGAATCGCATATCTGCGAAGCGTAGCATACATATTCCATTTGGACACATGCTGATGTACACCCCGAATGCGGTGGGCATGTCTCAACGTTTGGAATTCCTCCAGCAGCATCGGCATCATCCGCATGGCCGCCAAAAAGCTGTACGCATATTTCGGAGGAAGCCTCCATTGCTGCATCAGCGAATAAAACAGGTTCACCGGGCGTGTCGTCAAACCAAATAATAATCCTGCCGCCGCCATACTCAGTGCACGAAATCCAAGATGCATTCCCCGATAAAAGCTTTCCTGCGTAATATGGATCAGGCCCCATGTCCACCAGGTCGTCACCCCTTTGCCGAACATCATCATGCCTGTGGAGGTTGAGATAAACACCAGTATAAAAGGAGAACCATATAGCAGCAGACGCTTCCACGGATGGCCAGTCCAGACGAGCAACAGCAGCATAGCACACGCCACATTGAACATCACATTCAGATTGTGAATCAGAATGACGACCACAAACAACAAGGAAAACATAACAAGCTTTAATCCCGGATTAACCCGGTGAAGCCATGTTTCATGATGGGGAAAAGACAGGTTCATGCCGCAGTTCCCCCTTCTGTATCCGCCATATATCCGTGCAATATCGACGGACAATTTCCGGGTCATGCGTGACCATCACAATCGCCGTGCCCGCCGCTCTAAGCTGCTCCAGCATGTCCAGCATGACAAAGGTATTGCGTGCGTCCTGCCCAAAGGTCGGCTCATCCAGCAGCAGCACGGCTGGCTCACGGATCATAGCTGTGGCAATGCTCAGCCGCCTTTTTTGCCCCAATGAAAGCTGATATGGATGACGTTCGTCCAGTTGTTCCAACCCAAACCGTATGAGCATTCGCTCCACTCGCTCCCGGCGCTGTTTATCCGTAAACAAGCTCTCCGGCAACGAATACTCCAGTTCCTTCCGAACGGTATGCGCTACGAATTGCAGCTCCGGATTTTGAAACACGAACGCGATGTGCTCTGCCAGCTGTTCCGTACCACCCACCTCTATTCCGTCCACGCTGTAACTTCCCTGCGTTCGGATTAAGCGAATCATGGAGAGCAGCAGCGAGCTTTTACCAGCCCCATTTTCACCGACCACACCAATCCAGTCCCCCGGCTTCACCTGTGCTTTCTCCACATGAATGACCGGGTTCGAACCCCGAAGGCCGCTAAAATGCTCCAGCTCCAGTATAGGAGTACCCGCTGCCGCCTCTTCTACCTGATGAGAAACGTTTAACTCATTTGGTTCACAGAAGATGTGTCCCTGTGCCTCTTGTTCACTCCAACGTGGTGAAGATGCCTCATTCCATACGCCCGGATACCATACACCGTAATCAGACAACGCCTGCCGATGCACATGAAATACCTCTTCCGCAGTTCCGTCTGCCATGATCTCCCCTTGAGCAGAAAGCACCACAATCCGGTCCACATCATGGACAATTTCATTAATTTTATGCTCCACAATCACTAGCGTCTGATCTGCTGAAATGTGGCGAATCGTATCCCACACCTGTGCGGTGCCTTCTTCATCCAGCAAAGCCGTCGGCTCATCCAGAAAAAGCACCTCCGGCTCCATCGCCAGCACTGACGCTATTGCGAGCCGCTGCTTCATACCCTGAGACATGCTGCCAATCGGCATATGTATTTCATCCGTCGAAAGACCGACCTGCGTCAGCAGCTTGCGGATACGAGACGGCATTTGCTCACGGGGAACCTGATTATTTTCCAATACAAAAGCTAGCTCCTCGTCCGCATACGACATACAAAACTGCGTATCCGGATCTTGAAATACGACACCCGTACACTCCGGAATGACAGCAGCATCACATTTCATCGGCACTTCTATCGTGCGCGGAATCAGACCACTCAGCACCTGGAGCAGCGTTGATTTACCGCATCCACTCGGTCCGAGCAGCAGCAGCTTTTCCCCTTTGCGGACGGATACAGACATGTTGTGAAAAAGCAGCTCCTGCTCACCGGGAAATTTCAAACGAAGACGGGTGACCGACGCCACCACATCTTCGGCTACCCAACTCATTAGTCCAGCCCCTTGTAATCCTGTTCCGTTGCAGGTCTCAAGGTACGTGTCACCCCTGTGACTTCCAGCGCCTTAGCCAGATAGAACGCGAACACCCCGGCAATCACAATACTGCCAATCATGCGGAATCCGACATACAAAACATAGTTCCAGGTCGAAAGCTGATCAATATACCCGTAACTGAAGTCCAAAATCAGGGAGGCTATAGCCGATCCAGCCGCAGCCAGCGAAGTGACCCACAGGTTGGCGTTCCGGTACAAAAAAGCCGCAAAGAACAGCTCTGCTCCCAAACCTTGCAGCAAGCCGTAGTACAAGGTGGACATCCCCCATTCACTTCCCAAAAAAGCACTGAGCGTTGCCGCTGCCACCTCTGCCAAAATCGCAACTCCCGGCTTGCGGATAATAAGATATGCGAATGTGCCCGCCATAAACCACATGCCATACACCAATTGCTCGGCGTTCAGCCCAAGCGGTTTCACCAGATCATACGCAGGCCCCCATATTTTATAGACCAACCCGAACACGACGGCGATCACAATCGTGACCAAAATATCCGTCAGCTTCAATCCTTTAGACGCTTTTACAGCAGTATTCATTATGATGTACTCCCCTTTTCCCTTAAAATGGGCCTCGTGGCCATGAAAAAAAGCTTGTCCGGAGCTGAATCTCCAGGCAAGCTTTATGCGCAGTAAAAGGTGGATCACCATACACAACATCATTCGTCGATATACCTCATACAACCAGTAGCCTAAGCGCAGCCGTCTAGCTTGATTATAAGATATGAACCTAATCTATCGACAACCGCAAAACACGCGGCATTCCTGTATAGTGTTCTAGGTTTCTCTACGCTGGCATTACCCAGATCAGATTTCACGGTCGATGGCAAGGGCCACCCTCTCAGCCTGACTTTCTCAAGCTCCCGACAATGCTTTTTAATTCACTATAATGTACACCACATCTATTGCTTTGACAATCCTACAATCCGAAAAAACGTTTGGCTGTCTCTGTCGTCGCGATTTCGATCTCCATGATGCTTCGACCTGTACATTCTGCAACCGTAGCGGCAATATGTGCGAGATAGATCGGCTCATTGCGCCCTTCCTTCGGCTTTACAGGTAAATTACGCGGGGTGAGAAATGGAGCATCCGTTTCAATCATCAGACGGTCCAGTGGAATATCCCTGACCAGTTCACGCAAATGCTTGCCGCGCCGTTCGTCGCAGATCCAGCCTGTAATACCGATGTACAATCCCATGTCTACATACATATGCAACTCCTGTGCGGTTCCGGTAAAGCAATGCACCACCGCCTTATCTATCAGCTCATTATGCTCCCGCAGCATAGCCGCAAAATCCTCATGCGCATCCCGCTCATGCAAAAATAACGGCATTTTCAGCTCGCCAGCCAGCTTCATCTGTTCCCCAAACCATTGGCGCTGCACATCACGCGGAGAAAAATCACGGTTATAATCCAGCCCGCATTCCCCGATGGCTACGACCTGCGGCTGACCCGCCAGCGCACGGAGTTGTTGAATCGTACCCGGGGTACAGTCTTTGGCATCATGGGGGTGCACACCAGCCGTCGTATACAGCTTGCCGGGATAACGTGCCGCATACTGAGATGCCTCCCGGCTGCTACGGACACTTGTCCCGGTAATAATCAGCGGTGTAATCCCTTCGGCTGCCGCTCTTTCCACCACCTGCTCCCGATCCTCATGAAACGAACGATGCATCAGATTTACACCAATATCAATCAGTGACGTACTCATTTCAGTTCCTCCTTTATAAAACTATAATCTCGGATCATATTCCCATACCACTATTTCTCCCAATTCATAGTCAACGAACCAGTCTTTACAGTTCGGCTTGCCATACTTCCTTCACCGCAGCGCGGAACAAATCATCCAGTTGCTGATCACGTCCTCCCTCCATATGCTGGAGCAAGGGCGCCTTCTGTTCAAAATAAGCCATTTGCTGCTGGATAAAATCATTCACCACCGAAAGCTGTGGCTCAATATCCAGTTCCTCGCCGGCTTTTTTACGTTGCAGCAAATGTCCTATCACCTGATAAAGCTCTGTATCTGCCGGAATGAATTCCTCCAGCAAGTCTTCGAATTCCATCGGAGGCATACTGTTATAGCGTTCGATCCAGCCACAGGCCAGCAGCGGGCGCAGCACGTAAAAATACTTTTTAATCTTCACCTGTTCTCCTTGCAAATAATCCCGATAGTTGCCCCGCGCCATATTCAGATAGTGATACATACAAGACTTCGGCGAGAAGGTTAATGGCGATATAGCGCGAATCTGCTCTGCCACTGAATATGGCTCCAGATAGGGGATCGGGGATTGCAGCCATTCCAGCAAAGGCGGGTTGGACTTGCGAAACAGATTAAGCGCTTTTTTCAAATCCCAGCCGTTGATATCCAGCAAATCGCTGATCGGACGCTCAATCACATCCCGTTTATCAAAAATGGACAAATACCACTCCACGGGCCTTACATAAATAAAACGCACATCGTAGTCACTGTCCTGTGAAGGAAATCCCCACGCCCGACTGCCTGATTCACAGGCATATACAATACGTAC
Source organism: Paenibacillus sp. RC73 (assembly GCF_044908085.1). NCBI lineage: Bacteria > Bacillati > Bacillota > Bacilli > Caryophanales > Paenibacillaceae > Paenibacillus > Paenibacillus sp. RC73. The sequence continues at coordinate 71,033 of NZ_JBIYCV010000011.1, read as the reverse complement.
CTGCTCCTCCTGCTCCAAAGCACGCAGCTCATGCAATATCGTTTCACGCATTTCCGGTTTGATTGAACTCCGCCCATGTTTTATATCTGTCATGCTATTCCCTCCCTAACTACCGCTTTTATACTTTGATATTTCCTAATATGCCTCATTCATTCTACGCCCTGCTTGGGTCGCGGATTCTAGTTGGTATTTATTATCATCCTTTATTTTGCTTGCCACGAACATGGCGAAAGTATTACAAGGATGAATAAATTCCCTTTTTCCTGCATCCCTTCCCTGTTAGAATATAGGGATACTTGTTTTCGGAGAACGGCAACAGAAACGGGGAATCCGCCATGGCGAGAGAGAGCTTTGATAAAGAAATTCAATTTCTGCGCATGCTGACACTGACGAGCGGCGCTTATAATCGACAGCAATTTGCAGACAGACTGGGCATTTCGGTACATACCTTTGACAAAACAATCCGGCGTCTCAAAGAAATCGTTCAATCCGTACAGCAACAGTTACCAGCGGAGCAAGGACATGACTTCAATGAAATGCTGCGCTTTAGCTACTATGAATCCGCTGATCCGCTACTGTTATTCCTGTTTCGGGCCAAATCGCTTAAGGAATCGGAAAGCGTCCGCTTGGCCCTTCTGCTGACAGCGCTACAGTCACAACCATTGACCACCATGGAGCTGCTGGATGCCTGCTGCCAGGGATTGCCTGCCGACAATGCATTGCCGGATGAGAAAACGATCCGTTCGGACCTGAAATATCTCGTCGAAGTCGGCGTGGTTCGCAAGGAATCCGGAGGAAGACCTTATCGCTATGCTGTCCGCAACGATTTGGTCACTGGACTGATGGACGAGGAATTACTGGACCTGTATGACTTTGTGGACGTAATGGCGAATACGCACCTCCCCTCTGTACAGGGATATCTGCTGCGGGATCATTTGAAAAAAGCTATGCGCCGTCAAGCGGGGGTGCAGGAGATCGCAGAACCTTTTTTATACAAATACCACTATTACTCACGCATTCTGGATGAGGCACATATTCATCCGCTTCTTCACGCCATTCGGCAACGTCGCTGTATAACTTTTTTGTACTTTTCGGCGGCCAAACGAAGCATGTATGGGTCACAGAACACGAATCCGCTGTTTGAAAAAGAAACCGAAGGCCGTGAGCACACCATTCTTCCCTTGCAAGTCATCTATGATCATCAATATGGACGTTGGTATGTGCTGGGTCAGGTGGACGGCAAAGGGATCATGAAGTTCCGCATGGAGGGCATGACACAGTTGGCGGAGGGCGAACCCGTGTCCGAGAAGCGTTTTGCTGACCTGCTGGCCGTGTTGGAAGAAAGAACGCGGTATAGCTGGCTTGTGGATACCGGGCGTGCCGTGAAGGTGCGGGTACGTTTTTTCAATCCTGAAGGTGCCAAACGTAACTTTATTCGGGAACGTGTGCTGTTACAGGGGCAATGGGGAACGATCACGGAGGAAGAAAGTGAATCCTTTATCTATGAAATTACGGTGAACGGAATCACCGAGATTAAACCGTGGCTGCGCAGCTTTGGATCAAGCTGTGAGGTGTTGGAACCCAAGCGGCTGCGTCAGGAATTCAAGCAAGAATGGAAGGAGCTTCAAGCCTATTATGAGCCTATTCGAGAAAATATTTAACTACCAGATCGTCTCGCGGCTGGATGAATCGGGCGCTTTTGCTACCACATCGCAGGAAAGAATCTGGCTCCAGTCCATGCTGGCATATCCGTCGGCGACAGAAGCTTTTACCCCGTCTACGCTCGATAAGCTTCGGCTGATGCTCGCAGATGACAAGTCGCTGGAGGTCGATGGCAGCTTGAGGGAAAAGGCCCGCATTCCTGCCTCCCCGGTTTATCATCCGCTCCTGCGTATATTGCGTCCCATCCTGCGGTCCCGCTCAGGTATTTGTATGAGCTATAGAATGCGCAACGGGCGTGTTCATGAACGCATGTCCGGCTTTCCGTATAAGCTGGAATTTTCCATGGTCAAAAAAGAATGGAGCCTGCTTTGGTACAACCGCCGACACCGTGCACTGATGTCCACCAAGCTGTCCAACATCGCAACCATCACCAAAGAGAAAATTTCATCTGAAGAGACCGACAAATTCACCCAACGCATACTCGGTATTCTGGAGTCACGCAAAGAACAGGGCATCATTGAAATTATGCCTATGTACAACGGGGAATTATCTCGTATTTTATATGCCTTTTCCTGCTTTGAGAAAGAGGTGGAGTATGTTCAGGATGTGGATACCTATCGTATTACGCTCACTTTTCAGGCAGACGAATGTGAATATGTACTGTCCAAAATCCGCTTTCTCGGCAAACGCGTCAAGGTCGTCCAAGGCTCCCGGCTCATTTCCCGAATGAAGGAAACAACCGCCAGGGCACTTGCCAGATACGAAGAGGATTAGCTACATAAAAAAGCCCATCCTCTGTCCTATCGACAAAGCATGGGCTTTACACATATTAAGGCAACTTTTCGCCGCGCGCGCTGACATATAAAGTATACCATTCGTCGCGGGTCATTAGCTCGCTCTGGCGTTCAGCATCCTGACAAGCCTTGATCCGTGCTGGATTGGCGGTGCCAATGACAGGCTGAATGCGTGCCGGGTGCTTCATGATCCAGCCAAGGACGATTGCTTCACGGGTCGTTTCCTTTTCAGTAGCCAGCTTTTGTACCAGCTCTGCTGTTTGGCGTATACGCTCCGGCTGCCCGTCCAAAGAACTGCCGCTAAAACGACCCTGTGCCAACGGACTCCACGCTTGAAGCTGAATATCCTGCGTTTGGCAGAATTCCAGCAAGCCTTCGCCAAAATGGACACTCGTCCCCGCCTGTTGATTCACATGCACCGTCTGATCTATAAAGTGCAGATGCGCCAGGCTCATCTCCAATTGATCAGCAATCAGCGGCTCCGCCAAGCTGCGCTCCAGAAACTGAATTTGGCTTACATTCATATTGGAGACGCCAAAATGCCGTACTTTACCGGATGCCTTGAGCTTGCTGAACGCCTCCGCCACTTCTTCCGGCTCTACCAGCGGATCGGGACGGTGCAGCAGCAGGATGTCCAAATATTCGGTGCCCAAACGCTTCAGAATACCATCCACAGACTCCATAATATGAGCATATGAAAAATCAAAACGGGTCGGGAGCGTACCTTCCGGAAGACATATACCGCACTTGGACTGAATCACGATCTGCTCGCGCAAGCCGGGTTGTCCCTTTAAAATTCGACCGAAAATCTCTTCCGCTTTCCCTGCCCGATAGATATCTGCATGATCAAACATCGTAATGCCGATGGAACGCGCAGCTTCTACTGCTCGTTCTGCTTCCACCACATGCTCCTGTGTATACGGCGTACGATCCCATTCCCCGCCAAAAGGCATACAGCCAAGCACCAGACGGCTATCCGAAATGTTGCGTTTCTGTAAAGGCATAATCTTCATATTGTTCCTCCTTCACTCTTTTTATCCGAAAATCCCCATGCTCAAATAACGCTCTCCTGTATCCGGGGCAATACAAAGCACCCGTTTACCCGGTCCCAAGCGCCGAGCTTCCTGAATTGCCGTCCATATTGTAGCTCCGCTGGAAGGTCCGACAAGAATTCCTTCCTGAGCAGCAATGGCCCGTGTCATCGCAATCGCATCCTCATCCGAAACCTGTATGATTTCGTCATAAATATCCGTATTCAGTACGGCAGGAACGAATCCCGGGCTAGTACCGACCAGCTTATGCGGACCAGGCTTGCCCCCTGACAGCACTGGCGAACCCTTCGGCTCCACCACGACAACCCGCAGATCCGGCAAATGCTGGCGCAGTACCTCACCCGTTCCTGTAATCGTACCGCCTGTTCCCGAAGAAGCGACGAACACGTCCAGCTTGCCTTCCGTCTGCTCCAAAATTTCAAGCGCAGTCGTTGTACGGTGGATATCCGGGTTGGCCTCGTTTTCAAATTGATGCGGGATAAAGCTCCCTTCGATCTCAGCCCCCAGCTCCAGCGCCTTGCGAATCGCTCCTGACATCCGTTCCTCCGCTGGTGTCAGCACAACCTCAGCCCCGTATGCTTTTAAAATATTGATTCGTTCCCTCGTCATATTCGACGGCATCACCAAAATCGCACGGTAGCCTCGGGCAGCCGCATTCATCGCTAAGCCAATCCCCGTATTCCCACTGGTCGGCTCAATAATAGTTCCACCCGGTTTTAAATGTCCGGCCTTTTCCGCCTCGTCAATCAAATTACCCGCCGCCCGATCCTTAACACTGCCGCTGGGATTAAAGTATTCCAGCTTCACATACACTTCCGCATCCTGCGGTCCGGTTAACCGTTGGAGCCGTACACAAGGCGTATCTCCAATTAAATCTGTAATACTATGTACCACTTTAAGCGTCATCATTGTATCCTCCTTGGATAGGTCCATACTATAAAAATAACATATTTAACCCGCTCATACCTGTCGCTTTTGTAAAATACATAAATCTTATCTGCTTAGTATGTAAAATTCTTGCAAATGGGTCGCCAGATGTCGTTTCTAATGATATACTCGCATTACTATTTTTCAGGAGGATACAAGACACTCATGAGTACTCAAGAAAATTTGACAACCCATCGCTTTCCCCCCTCCTTGCTATGGTTGACGCTCGGTGCCTTTGCCATCGGCATGACCGAATTCGTCATCATGGGGCTTCTGCCTAATGTAGCCCAGGATCTTCATGTTACCATCCCGCAAGCCGGACAGCTAATCACCAGTTACGCGCTTGGTGTAGCCATTGGCGCACCTGTGCTCACCGTATTGACTCACAAGGTACCGCAAAAAAAGCTGTTATGCCTGCTGATGATTATATTCATTTTAGGCAATCTTTTTTCCGTCATTGCTCCCAACTACGAGCTTCTGATTGTAGCCCGTATGGCTACCGCGTTATCGCACGGAACCTTTTTGGGAGTGGGTTCCCTGATCGCGGCGCGGCTGGTCCGTCCTGATAAGCGGGCTGGTGCCATCTCCATGGTGCTGACTGGACTGACCGTAGCCAACATTATCGGCGTGCCTTTTGGCACCTTTATCGGACAGCAGCTCGGCTGGCGTGCTTCCTTTGAAGCCATCGTCGTGATCGGCCTGATTTCTCTCTTTGGCATCATCCGTTACATTCCGGTCACTCATCAGGACAAGCCTTCCAGTCTCAAACAAGAAGTCCGAAGCCTGTTTAATCCGAAGGTACTGCTGATGCTGCTCACAGGTGCTGTCGGTTGTGGTAGCCTGTTCACCGTCTTTACGTACATCACGCCTTTACTGACCGACATTAGCGGCTTTGCCGAGCATAGCATTACGTGGATTCTCGTCCTGTTTGGCCTCGGCGTAACCATCGGCAACATCGTCGGCGGCAAGCTCGCAGATTGGAAGCTGCTCCCGTCGCTGATCGCAAATTATGCCATACTGGCTATTATTTTGGCCATCCTGACGTTCACGCTACAAAGCCCGGTGCTGGCCGTCATCACTGTCTTTATCTGGGGCATTGCCGCGTTCGGCATTATGCCCGGCATTCAGGTTCGCATCATGAATCTGGCCTATGAGGCTCCTTTGCTCGCTTCTACCTCCAGCCATTCCGCATTGAATCTGGGCAATGCAGGAGGCGCTTTTATCGGCGGGGTCGTCATTAATCAAATGGGACTCGCCGCCATCCCATGGGTCGCATCTCTTATCACTGTCGGTGGCCTGCTTCTCATGCTGGTCAGCTACGTCATCGACCGCAGAACGGCTCAATCTGAAGCCGTAGCGGGGATACAATCCTAAATTGATTAACTCGTTAGAGAAACCTTGGCTACAGATATTGAGCTTGGACCCATTTGATATCAGCACTGCAAAACATCGAAGAGATTCTTGTGATAAGTCACACAGGGATCTCTTTTGATTTTTAAACCCATAAAAACTAACCTTATCGCACTTTCGATATTAATTTTTTTCAAATCTTTTAGGTATACAAATAAAGGGGACAGATACAATGGAAATATAGGAAGTTGTAGTTTATTTGCAGTTTAACTTGCAGTTTGATTGCAGTTCATTTAGTTACCTGCTCAGCTTAACCAATTCTCAAAAAAGTCCCGATATCCCTGCTTCATCACCCTGCTCGAAAACTTTTCCATGGCATACGCCTGATTTTCCTTGGAAACCCGACGAGGCGAGGCAGCAGCCATATTGACCAGTTCGAACCAGTTTTTCTCATTGCCCGAAAAAGAGTGCGTGGAGCTGATATGTCCGTAGCAAGGATGCTCAGGCTTCACGACGATTTTACCCATAGCCAGTGCTTCGGTCAACGGCATCGCAAACGTGTCGAATTTGGAGCAGCTCCAATAAACTTTGGCCGTATTCATCAGCGCAAATACCTCATCCTGCGTCAACGCAAATTGGAGCTTTACATTGTCAGAGATATCGTACTTCTTCATGCTTTCCTTGTAGCGTTCTCCGCCAAACACCATGTAAACTTCCTTGTCGGGATTATGCCGTGCATACTCCAGCACCAGATCAGGACGCCGATTCTCCTCATCCCTTCCGATCCACATCACCCGATTCTCCACGACCTGCGAAGGGTCAAAATACTTTTCCACCAGCCGCTCATTAAATCCAATCGGGATGACCGTCACATCGGTTACACCAAATTTGGATGCCATCTCCTGCTTTAGAAAGTCAGTCTGCACAATAGCCTTGTCCACGATCTGATAAAAAGGCTTCATCATCTCATAGCCTGTAAGCGCCGGATCAGGAAAACTGTGCGGAAAAAGCACGCTGTTTTTAAAAAACATTTTCAAATATGTAAAGCCGGATACCGTATAAATAACATCCTCAATCTGCTGCTCATGAAGCTGGTCGAGCACCACGTCATAATTAACAAGATCACCCTTTTCATGCTCATAACCGGGAAGCCAGTCATGGCTGCTAACATGGCGCTCCGGTGACACAAATACGATATCCACGCCCAGCTCCAGCCCGATCTGCTTCAGACGTTCCGCAAAAATACGCGGGCCCTGCGCTTCGGCAAACTGTATTTTTCTCATGACCAAACCGACTTTTTTCATATATGTCCCCACCTTTGTTTACGATCTGTACACACGCTGCAGCTCAAACTCTTTATTCACACCTTCTGACTTGTCCCCATTCCATCATCAATGCGCATTGGTTCAAACAGGCTAACGCCTCGCCCCGTTGGGCTTCTAATTGCTCTTTTGACCATTTATCACTGTTTATATGCAATTCCGTTCCGATCCTTCGCAAATCACTTTCAATTAACAACAGCATCCACAGCGAAAATACCACAGCAAACATGCCATATTCTTGCATAAATACGCCTCGCTCCAGTCCTGCTCCCAACAGGTCCAGCTGCTCCAAATACCTGTCCAGCAAGCGAATTCGCAAGTCGAACGTTATACGCCGGGGAAACAACGGGTGGGACATGTCGATCAGATGATACACATCCCAGAGCCGTGTGTTCAAATGGGCATGCTCCCAATCCAGCACCATCAGCCGCTCCCCACTCAGCGCATAGTTGCCCGGATGAAGATCACCATGAGACAACACAAGCTGCGGTGAAAAAGCGAACTGATCCAGCTGTGCATACATACGCTGAACCTGCTGTTTAGGAAACCCTAACGAGCTGCAAAGCTTCAATACATCAAGCTTGCGCATGTACAACTCAGAAACCAATTCCTGAATGAGCGGCTTCGGTCCTCGCAGTGGAATTCCGGTAAAACGATCCGGCGGCAAAGCATGCCACCCTGCTATAAGTCCAACAGCCCGCAACATCGTTTGTTCTTCGTGTAGATGATGCAACGGACCAAGATCCTCAAAAATCATCCATTCTACTCCGCCATCTTCCTCTGAATCAGAGCAGGCAAGCAATCGGGGATAAACCGACGGTAGTGAAGGAAGTACATGCTCATACACCCATCTCTCCCGGCCTGCTTGCTCATCATTGGTTAATGGCTTGAACACATAACTCTCAGAAGGTGACACGTAAAAACGTTCAACATGCCGACCATTTGTACCTGTATATAAAACTTCCCGACTCCACACCTGCGTATCATTCAAAGTACCGTCAACATTCACATATGGATGAAATAGATTCATAGCTTCCCAACTTTTTTGTATAAAATGTAATAGCAAGATCATATCACAGTACTCGTTCTGAACGAAGCCCGGCTTGTCTTTTGAGCGTTCCAACGGTATCCTCCGGCGGCACAAAAAACAAATAAAAGCTAAATAGGGCTTGTCCCATCACGATCTGTGGGACAGCCCCTATTTTCAATCTATACAAGGATAGAATCAAAATCTCTCGATTTCCATCCCCGCTCCTATCCTGTTCCGATTAATATTTAGTATTGCCAGACTCACTCGTATTACCGGATTTAAAGCCTTTGAACAATTGTGGCACATTGTGATAACGAGTGTTCGTAATTTTAGCTGTGCTGTTAGGACCGTCCGATCTCAGGATCGAATCCTTTACATTGGAAATATCCGATTTATCCAAAGTCATATTCACTCTGAAGGTAGAGCCGCCCAGTTGGCGAACCAGTTTTCCGATATCATCGGCTCTAAAGTTTTTAATGTTAATCGTGCCCTCGGCATTGATTTGGAAGACTTTATCATATGCATGGAACGCTCCACCGCCCGTAATGTTTACCGTACCTTTTTCTTTAAGCGTCAATGCATCTTCACCTACATCCTCCCACGTTACGTTGGAAATGGTTCCGTTGCCATACACATGCACACCATCCGCAGCAGGGGCAGCAATGATCACATTTTTCAAAGTTGCACCATTTTCAAGCTTGAAAATAGGCTTTTGGGCCTCAGCCTGGCTTCCGTCACCCAAGGTTTTTGGATCAGCGGCTACCGTCTTCCCCTTACCATCGTATACTTCTCCGGCTTTTACAAGAATGGTTTTACTAACCACTTCTGGAGCTGCATGAGCAGAATAATTGCCAACAAATAAAGCGACCAGCATACCTGATAAAGCGATACTCATTCCCTTTTTCAATACTTTGGCTGTTCTTGTGTTCATTTCAATTCATCCCTCTCGAAGATATTTTTTTTATTCCTGTCTCACAATTCTTCGTTGACTAGAGTGCGTAGACCGTATCACCACCTTCGTACAATGAACCCATTGACCAATACACGTCTGTGAAATATATATTATTATTTACATATGTATACTTGGTATTTGGTTCAAAGTTATCAAATCACATAAATTTAATTAAACACAAATTGTAAATACAGCGATTTCATTTACAATTTGCATAACTCTATTATAATCCAACTTCCAGTAATTTCAATATATTTTTCGGCAAAATATGTCCTTTTTTTCAATTAAGTACACAATATTGCCTTTTTTATGCTTGTACAAGTTTATTTTTCGAGAAATTACGCATGAAATTACTTTATGAACTAATCCGTCCGTCTTACATGTTCAATATCATCCATATGGTGATGAACACCATTTTATCTTGTACCTTTCTCCTAAAGTGATCTATGCTATTGAATGACACGTTTGATGAACGTATAATGTATTTATGTATTTAGCGCTTTGAAGCGTTACATCTCAACATTACTGGTGAGAAAAGAGTGGTTATGGTGCAAAACAAGAGAGAGATTCCATTAAGAGAACAGAATATTGTGCTCATTGGCTTTATGGGTGTAGGCAAAACAACGATCGGTTCCCATCTCGCGCGCAAGCTGTATCGGGACTTTGTGGATATTGATCAGGAGATTGAACAAGAGTACAACATGCCGACAACAGAAATTTTCAAAACATATGGAGAAAAAAGATTCCGTGAGATTGAAAAAGAGCATATTCTCAAACTATGCAGCAATACCCGCCTGAAAGTCATCTCGGTTGGTGGCGGTGCCTTTTTACAAGAAGAGGTTAAACAGGCTTGCCTGGCTTCATCTATCGTCTTCTTTTTAGATTTAAATTGGGAATCCTGGAAGGATCGACTCAAGATGCTCATCGATACCCGTCCCAATCTGCAAAACAAGAATTTGGACGAAATCGAAGCTCTTTTCCGTTCCAGACAGGACATTTACGCGGTAAATCACTCCAAGATCGATACAGATCAGCTGGATGCGGAAGAAGTCGCAGACTACATTATTCAAACTCTAAATCTCGGTTGGGAACTGTATGAGCCTACTCGTGGATTGAATTAGAGTTACAAAAAGGAAGGTTCCATCATGCTTACTGCATGCGGACCTTCCTTTTTTGGATGCTGGCACTTGGGTTGTCAGCATTAATACCATGTGTCTTTTATGAATGACTGTGCAGCACTGTTAATATCTCTCTCAGTTCAGTGACAGGTATCTGCCCCGGCGCGGAAGCTTTCTTAGCGGCACCAAAGGTTAAAGCCGAACCAAACAGCTCTCCGGTCAGACGGCTCACGACACCTTTTCCCGCCATCGACATCGTAATAATAGGCCGGTCTGCATATTCCTCTGCCATGATACGCGTGGCATCCAGCAAGGTCAGTACATCGGCCGTATTTGTTGGCATAACTGCTATTTTAGGCAGATCGCCTCCCAGCTCCTGCGCCTTACGCAACCGAGATACGATTTCCTCCTTCGACGGTGTCTTCTGGAAATCGTGGTTGGATATAATCACGGATACGTTATGCTTATGCGCAGCTTCCACCAGCGCCTTCACATCGGCTTCGTCATTAAAAAGCTCCACATCAATGATATCTACCTGTCCCGTTTCGGCTGCCGTGCGGTTCAACTCCACATAACTCGCTGTACTGATTTCCTTTTCCCCACCTTCCCGGGCGCTGCGGAACGTAAAGACGAGCGGAATATTCGCCAAGATGGACCGGATTTCAATCAAGGCAGCCTTAACCTTCTCCAAATCCTCTACATGCTCGAAAAAATCGACTCTCCACTCCACGATATCCAAGTCGAGTGTACGCAAATAGGCAGCTTCTTCCTTCAGTTGCTCCAACGTTTCTCCCACCATCGGAACACAGATTTTAGGCGCGCCTTCACCGATCAAAACATCTTTCACCTTTACGATTTTTTCCATATCTAACTCACTCCCAAATCATAGTTTTAAATCGAGCATTTACAATATTTCATAGTATAACGCATTCTGAATAAGCCAGCTGATGATTAGGTTTAGCCTGTCCTACTATTCCGTTTCCAGCGCGATTTTGGAGGGCAATTTGCGGTTCGCTGGAAAAACTGTACTGTATCGGAAATTAACAAATACCGCCAGCACTATACCCAACACATTCACAATAATAGCCAGCATGAACACACTGGATATTTGGGAATGTTTCAAAAGGAACCCCGTAAACACAGGAATGACCGTGTATGACAGAGAAGTTGCCGTGTAAATAAATCCCGTAATCTGTCCTTTACGTTGACTGAAAAATTCACTCATCACGGTCAATGTCAGCTGAAGCACACCCGAAATGGAAAACCCGATGACACATGAGCTAATAATGGCCGCAGCCTGTGATTTGAAAAGGAGCAATGCTCCAAAAGCCAACAAAGAAATGCATGGATAAATGAGAATAATGTGAACAGGTTTGATCCACTTTCTTAACACAATCACCAATACGAACACGGATACGAGAGAACCGACATTGTAATAGACTAATAACCTCAGGGACTCTGATTCAGTCATACCGATAAACTGCTGTCCAAAAGTAGGCAGCCACAACTGAACGATGTACAGCAAGGTAGGCCCGGTAAAGCCGAGAACAATAAGGCACAGTCCTTCCTGCCAGAAGCGCGGCTTGCTCCGGTCATTTGATTTTAGATCCACCGTTTGTTCCACGTCAGACACGCTAGTATCGTGAACTGGCTCCTTGGGCGCCTGAACCCGCATGTCTGGAAATTTCATTTTGAACAGGTAAATCGCATTCAAAGCAAATATGAGTGCCGGTAAAAAGAATGAGAATCCGTAAAAAATATCGTGATTCATAAAAAAGATAATCATTAACGGTAAAAACGCCGCTCCGATGGATATAAAACCTCTCACCAATACAGTAGCCGAACCGGAAGATTGAGGAAAAGCTTCGATCAGAGCTGGATAGGTGCCTGAATCGAGAAAAGAATTCGCTACACCTGCCAGCACTGCCAGCACCATCGCAATTTCAAAGCTGGGGCTTAGCGGTATACCAACCAAAAAAACGGCCATTAGTAGCCCTGCGGCTATAATAAACGGCTTGCGACCATAACGGTCGGAAAGCACCCCGGATATGTACAGCGTAAACAGCCTGCCAAATCCCATTGCGGATACCAGAAGACTGATTCCCGCCTGATCTGTATGCAAATGCTCGGTTAAAAAGGACATGTGTGACGCCAGCATAATGTTAAACATACCAAACAGAAGATAGTTTACATAAAGGCCGGACGCCACTGGAAAAGAAGAACGTTTCATCGTGAATTCACCTGCTTTTGTGAGTAAGTCTTGTGGTGCCAATAATGTGAATCATTTCACATCATCTGTGTCGATGATGAAGTATAGAACACATTTTAAAATTTATCAAGTTTAAATATTGCGAGACACACATTTAGACACGCTGATGCGTTTTCAGATAAAATTCCTCACCGTAGCTTAGCGCAAAGTTCCGAAAGTCCACTACAGCCGGGGATAAATACCTGTTTTTGATGCTCGCCAGATAGATAAAACGCTCGTATTCGGGATTAACAATGGGCAATGTTTTGACGTTAAAATAATCCAACGATGAAATTCGAGGCATGACTGCAATTCCGTAATTCACAGATACCAGCCCTGCCATCGCCGTGTCCTCTTCAATCTCGCAAATGATCTCTGGAGTAACACCTGCTTTGGCGAACAAATTTTCAATAATGGGACGGATACCGCTTTTCTTGTTAAAAAAGATAAAAGGATAAGCCGCCGTATCCTTGAGATCGATTTGGTCCAGCGAAGCCAGCGGATGATCTGGTGAAACAATAACAACAAGCTCCTGCTGAGCCAGCGGAATGAATTCAACGTCCGGTTCATTTTCCATGTGCGAACAGAACGCCACATCATAATGCTCCTGCTTCAAGCCCTGGATAATATCGTTCGTGTTCCCTTGGTGAAAAGAAAAGGATATGTCTTTACGGGCATCCGAGGCCGAGAAGGCCTGAATGATCGCTGGAATGAAGTGAGAGCCTAACGTGTAAATGAACGCCAGATCCACATTCCCATGGCTTGGACTAACCAATTCCCGCAAGTTGTGCTCTCCCTTCTCCAATTCATCCATCGCATGCTCCACATATTTCAGGAAAAATCGTCCGTATTTGTTCAGCCGAATATTCCTCCCCTGCTTTTCAAACAAATGAACCCCCAGATCCTTTTCTAATTCTGAAATCGCATGGCTTAAACTGGGTTGAGTAATACATAGTCGTAAAGCTGCTTGGGTAAAATGCTCCATCTCTGCAAGTACACGAAAATATTGTAGGTGCTTCAGGTTCATAATTATGTAGTTCCCTTCTTTAATTTATTTTTTAAATTATAGACCTAAACTATGGAAAACGATAGAAATATGCATTGGATTTATAATAACACTCCTTATATAATAAAGACATAGAAACAATGTGAATTTTTTCACTATTAAACCATTGATCTAAAAATTAAGTTGGGAGCTATACTCATGAAAAATCCTTATATCAGAATGGCAACAGGGCTTTACATCAACTATTTTCTTCTGGGTATGATCAATGTTATTCTCTCCTCGAATATGAGCTTCCTGACCGTGCAATTGAACACGGATAAGGCTGCCATCGGTTATCTGGTGTCAGCCATCGGGATCGGCAAGCTGCTGGCGCTCGGGGTAGCCGGGAAAATGTCAGACAAGTATGGAAGAAAGCCACTCGTTGTGATAGCATCATTTGCTTATTTAATTTTCCTGATCGGTATTCCCCTTGCACCCAACTATACGTTGGCATTCGTATTTGCTATTATCGCAGGGCTTTGTAACTCCATGATGGATTCGGGAACGTATCCCGCATTAATTGAAGGTTTCGGAAAAAAAGCCGGATCTGCAACGGTCTTGGTCAAAGCATCCGTTTCTATCGGTGCCATTGTTATTCCGTTCATGATTGCATTCTTTATCGATCACAATATGTTCTATGGCTACTCCTTCTTTATTCCGGCAGGTATTTATCTGCTGAGTGGTATCTTCTTGTCGATGACAGCCTTTCCCAATCACAAAATGGAGGAACAAAAGGCTACAACCGAGGCTGCTCAATCCATGGATACATTCCGAAGTGAGCCTAAGTTTTGGCAAGAGGGGCTCTCTCTGATCATTATCGGTTTTACTTCCACTCTATTGTTCATGGTCGTGCAGCTATGGCTTCCTACCTTTGGACAAGAAGCTCTTGGCATGGACAAAGCCAGTGCTATTAAACTGCTAAGCTACTATAGTATAGGTTCGTTGGTTTCCGTTATTCTGCTAGCCGTGGTACTTGGCAGATTCATTAAACCGGTTACCGTCATGATTGTGTATCCGTTTATTGCCTTGCTTTCCTTGCTGGCTTTAATTACATGGCACAATCCTGTCGCTACTATAATCAGTTCGTTCTTAATCGGATTGTCTACCGCAGGTATATTCCAAATTGCTCTCACCGTTATGACTGAATTTTTCCGCAAGAATAAAGGAACTACGACTTCTCTCGTGAACATTGCAGCCAGTCTTTCGTTCATTCTGATGCCGTTAGCTACCGGGGGCATGTCCAAGAGCCTCGGAATTACTTCCGTGTTCATTCTGGATATTGCGATTGCCGTAGTCAGTATTTTGCTGGCCGTGTTTGTTGCTTATCGATATAAAAAAGTATTTCATTAAACTACACAGATAACTTGGAGGCTTATATCATGAAAAATGCTGGACGTATTGACGGAAGAACACAATTAATCGGACTGCTTGCTACACCGATCGGACATTCCTTGTCCCCGGCTATGCATAATCTTGCGTTTGAAAAACTGGGCCTGAACAACGCGTATATGGCCTTTGAAGTAGGAAATGAACAACTGGAAGAAGTGGTACGGGGGATGCGTGCTCTGAACATACGCGGTTATAACGTGTCCATGCCAAACAAAACAGCCATTGTGCAGTACCTTGACGAGTTGGACGACAGCGCTAAATTTACAGGTGCCGTCAACACCGTCGTGAACACGGATGGTAAGCTGAAAGGCTACAGCACAGACGGATCTGGTTATGTTCGCAACTTGCGTGAACACGGTATTGATCTGAAAGGCAAAAAAATGACACTCGTCGGCTCTGGCGGTGCAGCTACACCCATTGCTATTGAAGCGGCTCAAGCAGGTCTGGCTGAAATTTCAATCTTTGCCCGTAATGATCAGTTCTTTGCCCGTGCAGAAGAAAATGTCCGTATTATTAATGAAGATATGAAACACACCCAAGTCAAAGCGAATATATATCCTCTGGAAGATCAAGAACAACTGTGTGAAGAGATCCGCACAAGTCATATCTTCGCTAACGGTACAGGCGTCGGCATGAAACCGCTGGAAGGCAAAAGTGTGATTGAAGATGTATCCATGCTTCGTTCCGACCTGATCGTGACCGATGTAGTATACAGCCCGGCTAAATCCAAGCTGATGGAACAAGCTGAATCCGTAGGTGCAACCGCCATTAACGGTCTGGGCATGATGCTGTGGCAGGGCGCACTTGCTTTCGAGCTGTGGACAGGCCAGGAAATGCCGGTCTCTTATATCAAAGAACAGCTGTTTGCGGACAAGCTGTAAACATAGAGCTACTAACAAACGCATCAAGCAATGAATTCCTTCTATTATATACTCATTTATGTACTCAAAAGACTATGCTCGGCGAATGAACACTTCTGCCATGCATAGTCTTTTTATTAATCCTTATACGGATCGAACTCATTCGCCCCCGCCATACATACTCCAATAGGCTTGAGCTCATGCAGAACCTCCACCGTCTCAGCATGAGCGTCCAGCACCTCGCGCAGCTTGCGGTAAACGAACGGGCTTTCATCCGTACCCGCTCCGCGCAGCTCGACACCATAGTTCTGAACGGCTTCCTTCATCTGCAAGTCCGTAATCTGCCCGCCGCTGCGCGTACGGGTTTTCCAGTTCATTTTACCGGCTGCCTGCGTACGGCTCATAATGCGTCCTGCACCATGAACTGTACTATAGTAGGAATCGCAATTTTCTACCGTATCCTTCCCGCGTACAATCACCGAAATATCGCCCATGCTTCCGCCAATAAAACCCGTTTGACCAGGAGCCGAGGGAGTAGCACCTTTGCGGACTACAATCGTGTCACGTCCATCATGCTGCTCTTTCCAAGCGTAATTATGGTGATTATGCACGGCAAAGTCCGCTTCGGTGCCCATAATACCAAGCACCTGATCTATTACATAATCCCGTCCCGCATAAGCATAACGTCCGGCAAGCCGCATCGCACGGTAGTACATATCCCCCAACTCACTATTCATGTCCAGCAGCACTGGCGGTTGATCCATATGCTCTCCCGGCGCTTTTCCGAGAAACTCCCGTCCTGCAGCCAAGTTTAGAAATCCGCTTGCTGTTTTGTGTCCAAAGCCCCGGCTTCCAAAATGATTCGCAATCCAGACCTGACCTGTCGCTTCCTCCACGAATACGTCAACAAAATGATTACCACTCCCCACCGTACCCAACTGGTCTCTCGCCAAGGATTTCAGCTTGTCATGCTCCTGTTTCCCAATCGCAGCATATACCGCCCAATCCGGGTCATCGAACAGCTCATGGTCTACCTGAACCGCATTTATACGGCCTACGCCAAAGGAAATATGACGTGCAATCTCATCCATAATGGATGGAATACGTGGCAAAATATCTGCTGCGGACAGCTTGGTCCTAACCGCCTTGTTTCCGCATCCGATATCATATCCGACACCCGAAGGTGAAATTTGTCCGTCATATACCATCACGCCGCCAATCGGCTGACTGTAGCCTTTATGATGATCCGCCATCAGCAGCGCTTGAATCACATTACCGTTCTCTGCACAAGTACGGGCTTGAGATAACGCCCCTGAATCGGGTACTCCCCACACTCGCACTCCGTTGATTTCTTGATAAGCCATCGTTTCAGCCTCCTATATTTTGCTTGGAAATCTCTAGCCACTTATCCGTCCCTCAGTTTATACTATTGCAACATATACTTTTAAACGTTGAACCTGTTAATAGCATTATGTACGTTTTACCAGCTTCCGAACAGGGCGTAAGTATTACGAGCACAGCAGCAGACGTCCCATAAAAAAATGAAAAAGGATATCCAAGCAGCCAACAAGACTGTAGGATATCCTTTTATACTATTAATATAGAAGCAATTAAAATCGGCTTATATCACAGCACCAATTTTCGAAGTGCAATGCTCAGATCAGATCGCTCTCCTTTACATCACCGATGATGCTTACTGTGCCGCTAAATGCGTGCGTTTAAAATCTTCTTTCACCGCAGCCAGCAGCGCTTCATCTACCAGGAGCTGCAACCCCGACAAGGCCAACGCCTTCGCGCCAGTCACTAAGGCTTCCTCTCCCTTGGCAGAGCCGGCCGCTTCCCGAAATTCCACCGTATGTGCAATCAGATCGTCCGATCCGATTTTAATGTAGGCATGCGCAGTCGGAATGACGTGGCTTACATTGCCCGCATCTGTCGAGCCGATTCCGCCACGTGGTCCACGATCCAATTGTTCTCCCAGCGCTTCCAGTTCCCGGCCTACAACTTCATCCAGCGTATCATTCAGAATAAAATCTCGCACTTCATTTTGAAAACGTTCGATCTTCACGGTAGCCCCTGTTGCCAATGCGGCAGCTTCTGCGATATTACGAACCTTCGCGGAAACCTCCTCCGTTCGCTGCCAAGTGCTTGCCCGGATGAAAAAGCGTGCAGATGCATAATCCGGGATAATATTGGGTGCGTCTCCCCCATGCGTAATAATGCCGTGAATCCGTACATCGGTGGGAAGCTGCTGACGCAAGGCATTGATGCCGCTGAACAATTGAAGAACCGCATCCAGCGCATTAATCCCCTGCTCCGGTGATCCGGCTGCATGAGCCGCTTTGCCGTAAAAATGAAAGTCCAGCGGGTCAACCGCCAGGCTTGGCGAAGTCAGCCGGGTTACACCAGACGGATGAACCATCAGCGCAGCGTCAATCCCTTCGAACAGCCCATGCTTTACGAAGCTTCCCTTCGCACTGCCATTAGGCCCACCTTCCTCTGCCGGAGTGCCGAATACATACACCTCGCCTCCCGTCTCGTCAATCACCTGCGCCAAGGCGATGGCGGCAGCCGTACTCGCCGTCCCGATAATGTTATGCCCGCAAGCATGGCCCAGGCCAGGCAACGCGTCATATTCCGCCAGGTATCCGATTTTCGGACCTTGTCGGGTCGAAGCCTTGCGGGCAACAAATCCGGTTTCGTGACCCGCCACGTTACGGGTTATCTCAAAACCCGCCTGCTGCAAAATATCTGTCAGCGCCCGGGAAGCTTGAAATTCCTGATTCCCGATTTCAGGGTTGGCATGAATAAACCGACTCGTCTCCGTATAGAGCGCCCGGGAACCCTCGATGTGTTCTACAATCCGCTGCTTGTGCGTATCCACCGTGTTCGTTGCACTCATCGCAATCTCTCCTCTTTTTTTGGAATCATATGCTTTCAATCCTGTTTTTCAAACACCCTTATTTCTTTTGCGCTTTGACATCCGCCACCAGCTTATCTAATGTAGCCTGTAGTTCCTCCGCAGACTGGTCTACCACGACGTTGGCTCCTTTGGAATCCTGTTTTACAGCCTCCGCTACCTCCGGATCATGGTACAAATCCACAATCGTTTGGTAGGTTGCATTGTCCTTATCCTCCGCACGGGCGGCAAATACGTTGACATAAGGCTTCGCTTCCTCGCTACTTGCATCATCCTTGTAAATGGACGCGTCCAGCTTGAACCCGGCATCTGTAGCGACACCACTATTCACAGCCGAAGCTGCTACATCAGACAACACACGCGGCGTCTGTTGGGCGACGACAGGAACGATCTCCAGCTTTTTCGGATTGCCTTCAATCTCATCCGTGGTTGGATACAAGCCTGCATCCTTCTTCAATTCAATCAGCCCGGCAGACTGGAGCAGCTTCAAAGCACGTCCCTGATTGGAGGGATCATCCGGTATAGCAATTTTGGAGCCGTCAGGAAGTTCCGATACATTTTTGAATTTTTCGGAGTACAGCGCCATCGGAGCAATGACCGTTGCACCAACGGGAACGATATTCAGATCATTTTCCACGTTGAACTGACTGAGGAAAGCCAAGTGCTGAAAGGAGTTCAAATCCACCTCTTTATTGGCAAGTGCCTTGTTGGGCAACGTGTAATCCGAAAAGCTGATCAGCTCGATTTCAATATTTTTAGCCTCCGCTTTCTTCTTGAGCACATCCCAATATGTGTCTTCCGACCCGGAAACCCCGATTTTAACATGCACCTTTTCATTTGCACCTGAGCCTGAACCGTTAGCCGAGCACGCAGAAAGAAGAGATACACTAAGAATAGCGAGCAAACCCAAACGAATCATTTTTTTCATGTCCATTTCCCCTTTAATCGTTATGTAAGATACCTGATTTCAAATCAGCGTCGTAAAAATTTACGTGACAGGTAGTTCCCCGCATATTGGGCAACCTGTACAAAAATGATCAGCAAAACAATCGTGACAATCATGACCGAGGTATCGAACCGTTGATAACCATAGGTCATCGCCAGATTCCCCAAACCTCCCCCGCCTACGGTGCCAGCCATTGCAGAGAAGTCAATCAATGCCACTGTAATAAACGTCAGCCCGAGAATTAAAGGTCCCAACGCTTCCCGAATCAGCACACCCGTGATGATCTGATAAGGAGTCGCCCCCAACGCCTTGGCCGCTTCAATCATCCCCGGGTCGATGGAAACCAGATTATTTTCCACAATCCTCGCTACAGCAAAGGCAGCTACAATGGTCATCGGGAAAATAGCCGCCGAAGTGCCAATGGTGGTCCCCATAATCAAGCGTGTAAACGGGCTAATCGCTACCAGGAAAATAATAAATGGAATAGGCCGGATGATATTAATCAGCAAATTCAGAAGCATAAATACAAATTTGTTTTCAAACAGGCTCCCTTGGCGTGTCACATACAGCAGCAAACCAATGGCAAGCCCCAAAATACTGGCGAAAACCAGCGTGACGACAACCATCAGAAGCGTTTCACCTGTAGCCTCCACCACCTTCAGCCAAAATGTATCCCAATTAACTCTCATGATCGACGACCTCCCTGACTTCTACCGTCGTTCGCAGTTCTTCCACGACCTTATCAACCTCGTCTTTGGCCCCGATCAACTCCACAATGAGGCTGCCGAACAGCGCTCCCTGTAGCTCATTAATGCTGCCGTATACGATGTTGTAATCCAGATTGTATTTGCGTGTAGCCCTCGACAGCACGGGTTCACTTGTCGCCCCATCCCGAAAAATAAGTCTGTACAGCCGTCCGGCATGGTGCTCCCGAATCTTGCTCAGTAGTTTGGGTGATAGCTGATCATTCAGCACTGAGCGAATAAAATTTCTCGTCGTTTTCGTCTGTGGATTGGCGAATACATCGAACACATTGCCCTGTTCTATCACCCTGCCATTCTCCATCACCGCGACACGGTCACAGATACTACGGATCACGTTCATTTCATGGGTAATGAGTAAGATCGTAATCTGATATTCCTCATTGACCTTTTTCAACAGCTTTAATATATCTTCTGTCGTCTCCGGGTCGAGCGCCGAGGTTGCTTCATCACATATCAGAATATCCGGCGAGTTCGCCAGTGCTCTGGCAATGCCAACCCGCTGCTTTTGACCGCCAGATAGCTGCTCTGGATAGGAATCTGCCTTGTCCTCCAGCCCTACAAATTGCAGCAGTTCCTTAACACGAGCATCAATCTGCGCCTTTGGCAGTTTGGCCAGCTTCAGTGGATATGCCAGATTCCCATACACGGTACGCGAGTTGAATAAATTAAAAGTCTGGAACACCATCCCGATCCGCCTTCTTAAGTCCCTTAGCTCCTTGGGCCGTATACGGGTAATATCCTGATCATTCACGACAATTCGCCCTCCCGAGGGACGCTCCAGCAAATTCACAAGCCGCAATAGCGTGCTTTTACCTGCTCCACTGAAGCCAATGACGCCGAAAATCTCTCCTTTTTCAACGGATAACGAAACCTCTTCCAGTGCACTTACCTTTCGATTGGGCAAAGAAAATATTTTGCTGACCTGTTCAAACTTAATCAAACCTGCTTACCTCCTTACATCTGCACCTCTGCGTTCCCACTTTTTTAGTAATCCGGTTGAATTAATCGGAATTATAGCCTAAAAAAAGCTCCCTTGGCTCCTTTTATACCGGAGGTGGGATTATTTAACTATATACCGTATGGTTAACACCTTAAGACAAGAAGGAGAATCTGTCAATAAAAATGAATACATCCTTCATCCTCCTGTGATCACAGCCGCTTACACTATTGGACATATAGAACCAAAAAAGGCCGACCGGATGTTTGCAAAATTCGCAAAACCGGCAGCCCTGTTTCCCATGTTAAAGGGTATCGTTAATCACTAACCAACTAATGTGCAGACGTATTTTTCAAATCCGCTTCAAAACGAAGACCAATCTGCTGTCTTGCATCCTCCATCACTTCAGCGACTGCGAGTGAACACTCCAGTGAATTAATGGAGCTATTACGTTCTCCGCTTTTAATCAGATCAATAAACTCCTGAATTTCATAATACATCGGTTCACGGGTCTGTGCTTTCGTCAGATCCTCAATCGTGCCGTCCCGATAATGAATTTTCACCTCATACGGCTGGCTAATTTTGTCGATCACCATCGTTCCATTCTCACCCTGAATTTCGGCAGGCAAATATGAATCGGTAATCTTGGAATGCATGACGACGGCGTCCATATCCGGATATCGCATAGCGATGCTGCCTTCCCCATCTACACCAGAGGACAAGAGCACGCCAACCGCGCGAACTTCCTCCGGTTTGCCGAACAATGCCACCATAGGATACAGGCAATAAACCCCAAGATCCATCAAGGAGCCATTCGAAAAAGACGGATTAAAGGCATTCAGCACTTTTCCTTGCTTAAAAGCATCAAAGCGTGATGAATATTGACAATAACTTGCAAAATAACGCCGGACCCGACCAATTTTATACATATGGTCCTTAACGATTTTAAAGTTTGGCATAAGCGTGGACTTAATGGCCTCCATCAGCAAAACATCATTGTTGCGCGCAGCCTCAATCATGCTCTGCACCTCCGTTGCATTGGAGGCAAGCGGCTTCTCGCACAGCACGTGCTTTCCGTGATTCATACACACAATCGCTTGCTCCGCATGCAAGGAGTTGGGACTGGCAATGTATACGGCATCCACCTGATCACTTGCAGCCATTTGCGCCAAGTCTGTAAATACCTCCGGATGGCTGCTGTACTTGGCGGCAAAGGCTTTGCCTTTATCCTCTGTTCGTGAGTACACCGCCGTCAGGGCAAATTCGTCCGTCTCTACCGCGGCTTGAATAAATCTCTCCGTTATCCAGTTGGTTCCAACAATACCAAAACGTATCACAGTATCCCATCCTTCCCCGTGAGTCATTTACATTTAATATATGTATCTATTCTCGCATTCTAGCTTAAGCTTGTCCACTATACGGTTAGGCATACTTCGTCCTTAGAGCTTCTCATTCGACAAAAAAAGACTGCGGCCATCAGCCAAATTCATTCTGATTGTACCACAGTCCTTGAATGCTGTTTCTAATTTATACTTTCAGCGAACGCACCTCTGGCTCGGATAAGCCAGATGCTTTTACAATCACTTCAATTTCAAGCCCCATATTCAGCATATTTCGTGCGATTTCAATTGCCTTCTGGCGCTCTCCTTCAACTTTACCTTCTGCTTTACCTTCTGCCTTTCCCTCTGCCTTACCTAGCTTCAAACCTTCTTCCCTTGCGCCTTCGATCATGGAAGCCTCATCATGCAGGTACTTTTGTCGGGCTTCATACTGTAAACGCGCCTCTTTATCCTGACTTAGAAACTCCAGCGTAGTCATCGCCTTTTTCAAACCGGGTTCATTCATGGCTAGTACCTCCCATTGAGATAGATTACTTCCCTTTAGAAACAGAAGCCAGTTGACCAAGCCACCGCTACCAGCCGGAATCTCGTGTTCATCCAGTTTGGTAAGTTCCAAAAAATGTAACTCCATATCATCACTAAACGAAATGCCCGTACGGTCCTCTGTCAAATGAAACACATTATGATAACGGCTGTTCGGTAGGAAGGAATAATTCAAAATGTTGATCGTTACACACTTTCTCAGCAGCTTATAGGATTGGCCTTCGTACAATTGTCCTGCATACTGCTTACTCCAATAAAACAAAGTTCGCTTATCCATGTCATACTTATTGAAAAGCTGCATCTCCACATTAATGAGCTGACCTTCCGTCGTTCTGGCCCGAATATCCAAAATAGACTGCTTATCATGCGGTGCGTCCTTATCCGTATACGGATTCAAAAGGACAATTTCCGTTAATGGAGGTTTCCCCGCTTCCTCAAAGGTACGATTTAGAAAAGTTAAAAGCACATCACGATTTTCCTCGCTTCCGAAAATGCGCTTAAACAAAAAGTCATTGCGGGGGTCCAGCATTTCTACCACTAGAATCAACTCCATCTGCTCATATTATACCACGACAATGAATAAGAAAGCACAGAAAAGAACATATGTTCCTATATCCATCAATCAAAATATACCAGCTTCATGATCGCCAATCCATATTCCTGATGGATCATTTTCAGCGTGCTTACCTGCACAGATGTGCAAGGCTTTTAGAAATGTGTAACACAAAAAAACCGTCCTCACGGACGGTCAACAATTTTTATTTATTTAGAAATTACCTTGCCTACCTCTACCAAAATGGCATCCATAGAAGCGGGATCATGCACGTCATATTCATCAATGTTCAGACGCAGCACAGGACAGGCATCGAACTCGTTGATCCAATTGGAATATCTGCGATACATTTGCTCCCAATAAGATCGCTCGGTCTG
This sequence comes from Paenibacillus sp. RC73, assembly GCF_044908085.1. Lineage (NCBI taxonomy): Bacteria > Bacillati > Bacillota > Bacilli > Caryophanales > Paenibacillaceae > Paenibacillus > Paenibacillus sp. RC73. The sequence continues at coordinate 46,904 of NZ_JBIYCV010000011.1, read as the reverse complement.
GATTTCCATTTCACGACCGCGCTCCTCGATCCGGCTCAGTATGGATGGCAAGCTGCCTTCCAGGTAGACCAGCACATCCGGGTGCGGGAAAAACGGTGTCATTACCATCGCCTCAAACAAACTGGTATACGTTTCATAATCCGTAGGGTTCATCGTCCCCTGATCGGCATGCATTTTCGCAAAAATTCCTGTGTCCTCATAAATCGAACGGTCCTGCACAAAGCCTCCACCGGATAAGAAAATATTTTTTTGCTCCTTGAAGCGCTCGGCCAGAAAATAAATTTGCAGATGAAAGCTCCATCTTTCGAAATCGTGATAAAACTTCTCCAGATATGGATTATGATCCACCTTCTCCAGTGAGGTTTTAAAGCCCAGGCGTTCAGCCAAAGCAGCCGTTAGTGTGGATTTCCCCACACCTACCGTGCCCGCTACCGTAATCAGGGCATTCGCGGGAATGTTGTATTTATTCATTGAATAAGCTCCTTTACATCAGAAACAATCTGTTCAAATTGTGCTCGGTTTTCTACAAAATCAATCTCATTCCCGTTAACGGTCAATATCTTGGGAAAAGGAGCCTGTTTGGCAAGAAATTGTATGCCATTATCATAATCGGTGATGAGCTGCTCCAGATATGCCGGGTCCATCTCCTGTTCAAAGGAGCGCGCCCGTTTGCGAATTCTGCCCAGCAACGTATCCAAATCGGCTTTAATATAGATGATCATATCCGGCTTAGGCATATCGTCGGTGAGCAAATGATAGATTTGGCGATATTTTTCGAGCTTCACACCCTTTAGGGTTCGCTCAGCAAAAATCAGATTTTTATAAATATGATAGTCGGAAATAACAGGCTGTGCCTTCTCAATATATTGCAGGCCAGTATCCTCCAGTTGCTTGTACCGATTGCAGAGAAAGAACATTTCCAGTTGGAAGCTCCACTCATCTATATTTTGATAAAATTTATCGAGAAACGGGTTCTCCTCGACAATCTCTTTAATAATCGGCATATGCAGCTCCGTTGAAAGCATGGAAGCCAACGTCGTTTTTCCTGCTCCGATCGGCCCTTCAACGGCTATAAATGGGGCTTGTTTCATACGATTCCGTTCCTCCTTGTACTACGGTCCATCCCATGGACAGCTATCCTATTGTATCACAAGGAAGTAGACTAAAGGCATATACTTTCTCTTATGTATCCTCCGATAAAACAACAAAACAGGGGAGCTATGTCTTCCTTCATAGCTCCCCTGTTTCTCCTTGAACATTTCTGCCTTACGCTTATTTAAACCAGCCTTTTTCATTAAAACGCGTAATCGCCTCAATTCGATTGCTGACACCCAGCTTATCCAGAATGACTGAAATGTAATTGCGCACCGTTCCTGTCGTTAGGTACAGCTCACCGGCAATCTCTTTGGTGTTCTTCCCATCAGCTATGAGCGACAAGACGGTCTTCTCACGCTCGGTCAGCGGGTTAACTTCCGCATAAGCATCATCGACCAGCTCTGGAGCATAAATGCGGCGGCCTGCCATAATACTTCTAATCGAGGAAGCCAGTTCTTCACTGGGACTGTCCTTGAGCAGATAACCGTGCGTGCCTGCCTTGATGGCCCGTTCAAAATATCCGGGACGGGCAAATGTGGTCAGAATCAGCACCTTGCAATTCAAGCCTTTGAGTTCCTCAGCCGCATCCAATCCGCTTTTGATTGGCATTTCGATATCCATGATGCATATATCTGGCTGATGCAGCTTGACCAGCTCTAAAGCCTCTTCCCCGTTGCTTGCTTTTCCGACTACTTTCATGTCCTCTTCCAAGTCCAGCAGGGAGGCCAAAGCACCCAGCAGCATACGCTGGTCTTCCGCAATGACGATTCGAATCATGGCCCCACCTCCTCATTTGGCTTTTCAGTAATATTCGGCACTTTTATGATCAGGGCCGTTCCCTGATCTGAACGCAGCTCCATACACCCGTTCACAAATTCGAGCCGTTCCTTCATCCCTTGCAGACCATTCCCCCGAAAGGCTGCACTTTCTCCCGTAACGCCGACTCCATTGTCCTGAATCCGAAGGGTCAGCTCCTTACGAGACGGCTCAATGGTAATGGAGCAGGCTGTAGCGCCACTGTGCTTCACCACATTGGTCACCGCCTCTTTCATGCACATACTAAGCACATTCTCGTTCATCAAAGACGTATGCTCCAGCTTTGGGTCGCCCTCCAAGGTGAATTCAATGTGAGCAGCCTTTAAAATCTGCCGAATACGCAGTAATTCATCCTCTAATCGCATACCTCGCATCTGAGTGACCATTTCCCGCACTTCTTTTAACGCACTTCTCGCCGTAAGACGAACATCGTTAATTTCAGCGTGAGCCCGCTCCGGGTACTGATCCATCAGCTTGCCAGCCAAATCACTTTTCAGTCCGATGAGTGACAGCTTTTGACCGAGAGTATCATGCAGGTCGCGCGCAATTCTTTGCCGCTCCTCCAGCTTAATCAATTCCGATATTTTCTTATTGGCATCCTCTAATTGCACTTGAAGCCGATCACTTTTATTTCGGTTAAAAGTGGTTATCGGAATCAAGATTACACCAAGCAGATTCAGCAAAACAAAGGGAATCTGCTTAATAAAAACAGGATTTCCAGAAACAAAACCATAATTGATCAATCCAATGGTACAGACCATCAGAACAATATACAATGTAGTGAATGCGGCCTTGCTTTTGATATTACCAATCAGGAAAGCGATAAATATCGAGAAATACATATAGCTGAATAACAACGTCATGGTAATGGATATCGCAATCTGTACACTGGTCCAGAAGTAGATCAGCCAACCTTGAGCGACAAAAGCCAGTACATAACAAGCAAAAAACACTAAAATAATGATGGTACCCAGCACAATATGGCTTGTAGATGAGGAGCTAAAAAAATAGAAGGGCAGGATATAAAAGACGACCCATACATAAGGGTTAAGTCCCGTATTTCTTTGAAAAATCTGATACCATTTTTGCATCCTGCCCACCCTTTATCATTTCACTAATTCAGCTTATATCCCTTATCTTATCATACCGTGTTTCGTACAAAGTTATTTTCTTTCCGTACTCACAACAGGTGTGGGGACGGGTTTCGTAACGGCAACACGTTTGCTGAGCAACGGCTTCACTTGTTTAAAGGTCAAAAAGGTTTTCGTGCTTTCATCCCAAAGCCGGAACTTCAGAGATTGCAGACTTGTGCTCACCGTGATAGTCGTCGCTTTTTGAAGCTGCGGGGTGGCATCATGCGCCTTCTCCAAATTGTAATTCGGTACTTTCGGACTCAAATGATGAACGTGATGGAAGCCGATATTGCCCGTAATCCATTGCAACACCTTAGGAAGCTTATAATAAGAGCTGCCTTCTACGGCTGCATTAATATAGCTCCACTCTTCATCATGCTCAAAATACGAATCCTCAAACTGATGTTGTACATAGAACAACCAGATTCCCAGCACACCTGATACAAAAAAAATAGGTGCCTGTATCAAAACAAAATTCTGCCATCCGATGGCCCAGCACAACAGAGCGTACAATACGACGAGGGATACATTCGTCAAATAGGTGTTCATTTTTTCCTTGCGTTTTGCCTTCTTTGTGTTAAAGCGATAGGAAATCAAAAAAGTGTAGATCGGACCGAGTCCGAACATCCCCCATGGACTCCGGTATACACGATAAGCCAGTCGTGTCCATGCAGAAGCTTCTACATACTCTTCCACCGTAAGCACCCACATATCACCTGTGCCTCGTTTGTCCAGATTACTGCTGGTTGCATGGTGGATCGCGTGGCTATTTTTCCATTGGTCATACGGGCAAAGTGTAATAATACCTGTAATCGTGCCCACAATGTCATTCAGCCTGCGGCTTTTGAAGAACGATTGATGACCGCAATCATGAAAAATGATAAATGCTCGTATAACAAATCCGGAAGTAATAATAGTAATCGGAAGAGTCAGCCAATACGATACCGACAGACTAAGATAAGCGGCATACCATAGCAGAATCAGTGGACCCAGGGTGTTAATGAGTTGCAGAACGCTGGATTTCGTGTTTATTTTCTCGTAGGGAGCCATATTTTTTTTCAATTGGGCTAATGGGAGTTGTGTCATACTTATTTATGATCCTCCTTTAAAATGACGCCCATACTTTGATCTCGTCAGGCGTACATGTTGATCTAACCTCAGTATAAGGGGATACCTGTGTTGGATGTAGTCATAAACGTCAGTTCGGGAATATGACATTTGTCATATAGACAAATAACATGACCTCTTTGCCAAATGTTCACGGGTTTCTTTTCGGAAGATTATTTGTTAAAATATAAGGTAAATAACGCTGTATGTGACTGGCGAAGTCAGTGGAATCAACCACGAGGGAGCATACAATGAAAGCGTGCCGTTCGCCTGGGAGAAGTATTTGCAGAGGATTCGTCTGTCGTGACGACCTTGTGCAAATACTTTTTTTCGTTTTACAAGACCATGACACCCTGTTGATTCCATCATGCGATAAATTCAGAGGAGGTTCAGACTATGGCTATCATTATGAAATCCAAAGAAGCAGCTGAGCAAGTGTATGCAACGATCCGTAACAAAGTAGAACAAATGAAACAGCAAGGGCATCTCCCTCATTTGGCAACACTGTTGGTAGAAGGTGATCCGGCCTCTGCCTACTACGCCCGGACCAAGCAAAAAATAGCGGAGAAGCTGGGCATCTCCTTTCATCTTCATACCTTTGACCGCCATGTAAGCGAAGCTGAACTCCTTCACCTGATCGGCAGCCTGAACGAAGCCTCTCATGTACATGGTATTATGCTGGAATTGCCTCTTCCCCAGCATCTATCCGCCTCCGCCATTAAACAATCCATCGCCCCATACAAGGATATTGATGGAATTACCCCAGGCAACAAGCTGGCTACCGTTACAGGTGAAGCCGGGTTGTATCCCGCTACGCCTCAAGCCTGTATTGAGCTGCTCAAGCATTACGGTCACACATTGGCAGGCAAAAATGTCACCCTTGTCGGCATAGGACAGACAGTGGGACTCCCCCTTTTTCACATGCTGCAAAGAGAAAATGCCACCGTTACCGCCTGTCATGCAGGCACACGTGATATTGCAGAGCATTTGAGCCATGCAGACATTGCCTTTGTCGCAGTCGGATGCCCTGATGTGATTACACAGGATATGGTTCATCCCGGTTTGATTTTGGTAGATGCGGGAATTAACGAGACGCTGGAGGGAAAAATAGTGGGGGATGCCGCTTTGGACGTTGGGGAAAAGGTACATGCGATTTCTCCGGTTCCCGGCGGTGTCGGCACATTAACGACTGCAATCTTGTACAAAAATCTGCTCAAAGCGATTGATCTGCAACACTACTCCAGAGAGGTGGCCTATTCATGAGTGAACTGTCGTGGAGTGATTCCATCGGACATTTTCTAAGAGAGGCTGGAAGTGCAGCACCTACTCCCGGCGGAGGAAGTGTATCCGCACTGGCAGCGGCACTGGGCGCGGCTATGACCTCCATGACCGCCAACCTTTCCCAAGGAGAAAAGTACGCGCATGTTCATGGACAAATCGCCGAAGTGATTCACAGCATGGAAAACCTGTCCACACGCTGTGAGGAACTGATGAACGCAGACATTCAATCCTTTGAACAATACATGACCGCATTGCGCTTGCCCAAAGAAACAGACGAAGAAAAACGCTATCGAACCCATTCCCTACAGACCGCGGTGATCGCCGCCATTGAGGTGCCGATGCGTTTGCTGGAAGTATGCCGGGACGGAATGCAGCGTGCCTACAGTATCGTGGAGCTGTCCAACAAAAATGTCATTTCTGATCTCGGCATAGGGGCGATCCTGTTCGAGGCTGCCGCCCAATCCGCCCTGCTCACCGTTGACATTAACCTTGCTTCCCTGAAAGATTTGGATGCCAAACACGCCTATGAAGCGAAAACGGCTGCACTCATTCGTGAAATTGGACAAATCAAAGCGCAAACCTTATTGATCGTACGCAGCCGAATAACGGGTTAAGAAATAACCTCCAAATCCATCTCTAAGCATGGGTTTTTGGAGGCTATTTTTTTTGGAATTGATTTGTTTTGGATATCTTAGAATGTAACCGATTGCAACAAAAAACGATCTCACAAAAAAAGCACCTCACCCACGGCCATACTGCCCATGTAGTAAAATGCTTACGAATGTGGATCATATACTTATTTTTTCGCTTTATTCTCTGTTTCTCTTTCAATCAGCATATCCACGATCATATCAATCTGCCCGGTAATGGCGATCGGATCATAGCGATAGTACGTATCAAAATCGTTAAAGAACACTCTATTGTTCTTCACCGCAGGCAGGTTCCCCCACACAGCGGACGATTTCAGCTGCTTGAGCGCGTCTCCCTTTTTCTCCGGGTCATAGGTTGTCAGAAACATATAATCTGCGGCGTACTGTGGCAATACCTCCAGCGAAAGCTGTACGGTTTGTTCCTTGGAGTTGGTCGTTTTCTTCGGCATGTTCAGCTTGAGTGCATTGTATACGGCTTGTCCGCCCCGGCCTGCATTGTCTCCAAATATCCAAAGGGCGTTCTTGTCCGTTAGCTCATACAAACCAAAGGTAGCCTTTTCGTCAATAACTCCTTTAAGTCGTGCACGGCCTTCCGCAGCCTTTTTATCAAATGCGGCAATAAATTGTGCGGCCTTCTCTTTTTCTCCGGTAATATCACCAAACAGCTTGACCGTATCATAAATGTTAGTCGTAGTGCCATACGGAATATACAAGGTCGGGGCGATCTTAGATAAAGCCTCATAGTTTGTATCCTTCATCACCACAATCAGATCGGGTTTGAGCTCCAGCGTCTTCTCCAAATTGGTCGGGTCACCCACCTCTTTGGTCCCTTTTTCCTTGAGCAAAGCAGTTATGAAAGGATTTTGAAAGGCCGTCGGCTCCACACCCACCACATTAGCCCCTACGGACAGTAATTCTCCGCCGTAAAAATCCGTCACAATACGCTGCGGTTTGGCCGGAATTTGAATATCCCCTTTGACCGTTTTAAAGCTTCGCATCTGACCGTCTGTCGTATCAGCATTTTTCTCTCCAGTGGAAGCTGACTCTTGCTTATCTCCTGGAGATGAAGCGGAATTACTTCCATTGCTGTTTCCGCCGCAAGCGCTAACGAATATAGACAATACGAGCATCATTGCAGCCAAAATAAAAAACGATTTTTTCTTCAACATATTAGCCCCCTATGTATTGTAAAATTGACCTTTTCAATTGCGTGATAATGATTATCAATATCGTATGAAATATATCAGGCAGCTTCCCTGCTGTCAACTTAAAATCGAAGCTTCAAAAAAGAGAGGAACTGGAGAATACCTGACCAAATCATCCGATGAGTGGTTCATTCTTATGAATCATTTGATTCCAGTCTCTCACTGGATTTATGCAAAATGCTCTTATTGATAAAGCGTAAAAGGCACTACGATATATGCTCTAGCATACGATCGTAAGTGCCTTTTTCGCGTACCTGTATTGATAGATGAACATCCCTCTACAAGCCGGGCTTGGATGGCTCCATGCAGCTTTCTGATGAACGATGCCTGGTTTTATATTCTTCTCCCCAATCCTTCATTAAGTTAATAATCGGAGTCAGAGTTCTTCCAAATTCGGTTAGAGAATATTCGACTTTGGGAGGAACTTGCTGATAGACTTCACGGTGAACTACACCATCCTCTTCCAGCTCGCGTAACTGGAGCGTCAGCATGCGCTGAGTGATCCCCGGACAGATTCGCCGAAACTCACTAAACCGCTTGGTTCCATACATTAGATGATATAAGAGAATCCCTTTCCATTTGCCTCCAATCACATCCAGTGTGTACTCCACCGGGCAGGCCTGATCCTTTCCATCGGGACATTCTCCAAAGCCGCCTTTCCGATTTCGCATAGGTATTTTTCCTCCTAGTATCATTTTGTATACTACAGCACATTAATGTGCGTACTTCTAAAACGGTCATGTATATTCTAATATTAAGCATGCCACTTGATAAGCGTCAATTCAATCATTATTCACAAGGAGTGAATGAACTATGGAAACCTTAACAACTGCTAAAAATCAAATCTTATCTGCATATGAGTTCAGACATGCTACCAAAGAATTTGACAGCCATAAGAAAATCAGCGACTCGGACTTCGATTTTATTCTCGAAACAGGTCGTTTATCCCCCAGCTCGTTCGGCTTTGAACCCTGGAGATTCGTTGTCGTCCAAAGTAACGCCATGCGTGAGAAGCTGCTCCCGTACTCTTGGGGAGCCAAAAAACAGCTACCTACAGCGAGCCATTTTGTACTCATTCTCTCCAGACTGCCTAAAGACATGTTGGCCTCATCCGAATATATCAAGGGTGTAATGGAAAACGTACAGCAATTGCCTGCTGAAGTGGCTCAAGGCAAAGCAAAGGTATATGATGACTTCCTGAAATCGGATTTTGAGCTGGAGGAAAATGAAAGAGCGATGTTCGAGTGGGGTTGCCGACAAACCTACATCGCACTAGGCAATATGATGACAGCGGCAGCTCAAATCGGAATTGACTCCTGTCCGATCGAAGGTTTTAATAAAAACAAAATTGAACAAATTCTTTCCGAAGAAGGCATCATGGATGCCGAGCATTTCGGCATTTCCTGCATGGTGGCTTTTGGATACCGTCTGAATGAGCCGCGTGGAAAAACTCGGCGACCTGCGGATCAAGTTATTGAATGGGTATAACTAAAGGACGAGTAGACCAAAAAGAACCGAAAGCGATATGCTCTCGGTTCTTGTTCTTACTGATAGTTCACTTCTTCTGCGAAGTAAATCTCCTTCAAACGATCCTTAACGCGCTGAATTTCCTCTGCTGTTAACGGAGCCGTAGGCTTTAGCTTGAAGTTTCTTCCGGTGACATAGCTTACATCCGTGTTCCTATCCAGGTTGAATGGTGTTTTGGGAACCGGATTTCGGGTATAGTCGGTAAAATCAATAATGGACCATGCCGTATCTCCATCCTCCTTGGATAAAATGATCCGCTGTGAAGCATTTTCAGTCCACAAGTAACGCAGATTGGCTGGTGAATTATTGGAGTCCATAACTGCCTTAATGCCGGAACCCCTAAACATGAGCGAAAATTCCGTATGATCATTATTCGATCCAGCTAACGATTCATAAATCTGTTTCAGCCCGTCCACTCCCACAATCTCGACCTCGCGGTCAGCAGGGAAGTGATTCACAAAGTTCTCCCATATTTGAGACATGTTATGGTTCTTGGCAAGCCAGTTGATGTCCAAAATAATGGACATGTAGTTTACCGTATTTAAACGTTGATACGGGTTATCTAAATATTGCTGTGCTATATACAGTTGTGGTGCCGCATCCGTTTCAGTCACATATGGGTCGCCTGGATGGAGAGTCCAGCGTGAGGAATCCTTTGTATAGCGTGATCCAATGGGATCAATCGTAATCGAGTTCATAAACACGATACCACTATTATTTGCAAGCCCCTGTGCTGGAACAATCGGATTATCCTTATTGGACCAGTAAGGCATCAAAGGTGAACCTTCACCATACATGCTGTTAACATTATACTGTGTAGCCGACCACCCCATCGCTGAAGTGATCTTAAAATGATCTTTAAGCCATTGGGCCTGCTCAGGGTTCACCGTAAAACTGGTCAATGATTTAGGCAGATACTTCCGGTATTGGTCTGTATCCATGCTTTCAAACACCGAAGGTGATCCCAACGACCCGGATTGGTGCAGCTCATTGAGTGCATTATAACGATACATATACAACCACTCGTTCATCCGTGCTTCCCATTCAGGGAGTGCGTACAGATTATTCGGATACCCGTCCAAAATCCCGACTTCATCACCATACTGATCCACATATTCCAAAACCTTTTTAAGCTGCGGGCGATTCGTTTCTACAAAAACAAATCTATTTTCCATGGCCCAGGTCACTTTTAAGTTGGGGCCAAATTGATCCATCAGCAATTGACGAGCCTGCTCAATTTGGTCTACCGTGGTCGTACTGCCCGCATCTTGTCCCTGTAGCATCATCGAGACAGCAAAATATTGCTTTTTGCGCTCTCCCGGTACTACCGTTAACTCGGCATCGGTTATGAAGTGAATTCCCTGAGATGGTGATTCAACCTCGATCTTGAATGGAATGACAGAGTTCACTGTAGGAATCAGATGCAGATTGGCAATATGTCCATCCTCGTCAAATATGCCTCTGGAATCCTCTATCCGAAGCTTCAAGTCTGACGGCAACAAACCTGGCGGTATGACCTCTCCCTTTGCATTTTGAAATACATAGGGCATACTCCAGGCTACAGGGTCTAGAGTAGTGGCCTGTGAAATGGTGTATGTCGCCAAGTATACGGAACTGATTACACTCGGGTCCTCTACTGGAGGAGTCTTCCCTTTCACGATCAGCTTGGTTTGTGCTTTAAGCACACGGTAGGGTTTGGCAATTGTGACTTCTATCTCTACAGGGATGTAACCATCAGCATCAGGAATATTTTGGGAACGCGCGATTTTCCCTTGTTCATCAAAAACACCTAATGTATCACTAAATGTGTAAGTGACACTTGTGACGCTGACATCGGGAATGCTTACCAAGCGTCCTTCATTGTATAGCTGAAAGGACAGCTGATATGCAGGATACGTTTCCGGTTGATTTACCAACTCCGGCGCCTTGATTACAACCTCATCCACTACAAAATCCGAGGAATGATCCGGTGGAATCACCGGTGGTTTCGGTTTCGGTCCCGGTGGCGGCGGCGTTACTGGCGGTATTACTGGCGGTGTCTCTGGTGGTTTAGGGCCAGGTCCCGGTGGTATAACTGGCGGTTCAGGCTTCGGCTCTGTTGGTGTTATCGGCGAGTCCGGTGGATCGGGCCTTGGACTATGGCTTTTAGGCTCTTCGATTTCTGGATTCGCACGCTGGTGACTAATTTCCGGCGCCAGGTCGACCACTACCTTCTTCGATTCTGGTAGGCTGATCGGCTGATTTGTCGTTGCTGCTCCACTTCCTAATGACTCCAGCAAACGCTTGGCACGTTCTCTCAGATCGTCACCGCCTAGCCATATCCGATAAGCAACCAGTGTAGCATCTTGCCGTCTCACAGACTCTTTGGGGTGGAAATAGTGATTTGTATCCCCTTCCATCAGTTCCAACCGTTCCATCAGCCATACGCTCGTTTGTGCATAGTCTGATATATCAGACTGATCCACAAAACTGGATATACTGGAAGCGCGGGTATCTTCAGAAACACCGAAATACCTGGCATACCAAACTGCCATATCCTGGCGAGTCATATTGTGCTTTGCACCGAATAACCGATCACTAATTCCTTTGGTAATGTTCTCTTCCTGCAGGGTCTGCACATAAGATAGAGCCCACGGCGACACATCTGTAAAAGGAACAACACTTCTGGTGTTCGACGTTCGTTTTACGGTTTTAGCAAAGATACTCGCCCACTCCTGCCGCGAAATAAAATCTATGGGCCGGAAGCTGCCATCGTGATAACCAGTAACAACCCCTTGAGCAGCCATGGCTTCAATCGCATCAGCAGCGTAGGAATGCTCAATATCGTTAAAGGCCCTGTCTGCAAAAACAGGTACAGTATGTACGCAGAACAACCAAACAGCTAGTAAACCAGCCATGTACCGCCTAATTCGTTGTAACTCTTTTTTACATTTCATAAGATTCTAGAGCATTTCCCCTCCTTTATGATGTAATACCAGATCACTTCCCCCTGTGCTCCTTTTCATTTGTGAAAATTATCTCTTTTGTTTTCAAACGAATTCTCATAATCAGTGACACCAAACTGTATATACTTGAATTATCGGAATAATCTCCCTAGGTTTGAATAAAGACAGTAAAAAAAGTCGCTTTAGGTATGCTGTATAATCCGTTAAATCGTCATTATTTTAAAGCCATATATCCCGATCATTTAAAATGGTTTTCATTGGAAATCAAATTTTCAACCCTTTTCTTCCATCACTGTATGTTCTCATTGCCAGCGTAGAAATAAAAAAGATAACATCATGTATATAGTCCCGGATGGGTATACACTATGTTATCTCTACTATTGCAGATCACTCTCACTTACTTATTTGGATCACTTATTAGCCATCCTATATCATCTGGGTTATTCTTTTGTAATAGCACCATTAAAAACATAATAGTAACTCTCTGAAATCCCATCTTGCGGATAAGCTGCAGGATCTTCGCTTGTTACTTGGCCTACAAGCTCCCGATTTATAAACGTGTGAGGTCCTTCCTCTATTAGCGCTTCAGCAGACATACCACTGATAGGTCTTACGGTACTGGACCAGAATGTAACTAAATATATATCGTCAGGATTAAATTGAAAGCGTCCTTCACTTGGTGTCCCCTCATAAAACAGCTCAGACAAAGAAGTCGCTTCTGACCCTCTCATAAAAATCCGAATATCACTAGTTCCATTCCATCTATGAGGAATTCCACCTCTGGGATTGATATACTCTACAACCTCAGGCTCTTGATCGCGAAGAAAATCAGTAACTGTAAATTTGTAAACCGCATCCGTTATGCTTACGGTTACAACTCCAGTTGTTTTCCCCGTTTTATAGCCGCTGAAATCTCCATACACATTTGGGGTTTGGCTTAAAGCGGCAAAAAAACTTTCCTGATCCATATATTCTATTCTTCCAGGTACTGCAGTCAATCTATATGTCTTCACCTCAGTACCCTTGTACTTGTCCCAAGTATATTCTGTGGTAGCTGCGTAAGATACCCCGCCGTTCCAGCCCAATGATGCTACTACTAGCAAGGCTAACATCAAGAGCAATGACCATTTTTTCAACATCTTCCCCTTAACCCCTCTCCATTTGCACTCCAATTATTTAATAAAATTATAGCTTCTCTAAAATTCTATTAACAGTTAAAATTTAGAAGAAAGTATAGATAATTTATGTCCTTTGTATATTGGCTAGACCTAAACAAAATTAGTGCTTTCTTTCTATTTCTTTTTGGCTTATTATTCGTTAGTATGTATTATTATTCATTTGTATGGAGGATACCTATGAACCTTAAAATGATTGAAGAGCTATCCTTGAACAACTGGCAGCCCCTGTCCACTTTGCTTTACGATGGATGGATTTTGCGCTTTGCAGATGGTTATACCAAACGTGCCAACTCGATTCATTATTCAACCTTTGACCTCGATCATAAAATTGAAGAGTGTGAGAGCTTATATTTCAATCGTAACTTGCCCGCAACCTATAAAATCACTCCCTTTATCCATCCTGAGCATTTAGATCGCATTTTAGAGGAAAAGGGCTATTCCCTCATTGACCCAACAAGTGTTCAAACCTTGAAGCTGGATAACCTAAGCAGCCCCCAACTAAATTCGGTGAACATAGATGAACATATGAATGAAGAATGGTTAGCGCATTTTTGCAGACTTAATCGTGTGGAAGTTCATCATAAGGGTATCATGGAACGCATGTTATCTAATATCATAACGAAGAAAGGGTTTATCTCGCTTTATGACAACAATCAAGTTATTGCTTGCGGTCTTGGAATTATCGAAAGAGAGTATCTAGGTTTATACGATATTGTGACCGATTTAAATTACAGAAATCAGGGCTTCGGGGAACAAATGATATTACATTTGCTCAAATGGGGACAAGAGCATGGGGCCAGACACAGCTATTTAGCCGTCGTAGCCGATAATAAACCTGCACAACGGCTTTATGCCAAACTGGGATACTCGGAAGTTTATACGTATTGGTATAGGGTTAAAGCTTGAGCCGTTTTTCCGTTTCCGAAGTAAGCTGCTTTTACCTTGGCAAAAGAAAAACCGAGCGAACTCAGGGAGTAACCTGAATCTCGCTCGGCGTGATCTCTGCATTTTAGCAGCCTTCTATTTCTTATCTAATTCTTCAATTCTCTGCCGCTTTCCTATGCCAAAGACAAAATAGCCGACAATGACGATTGCCATGAATGATGCTCCGACAATCAGTGACGTACGCGTGTCTGGATTGAACCACATTCCAACGATCACCAGGGACAAGAAGATAATGGTGATGTAGTTACTGATCGGGAAAAAACGAGACTTGAAGGGATGATTTTCCATTTCGTTCTTCCACTTTTTCCTGAATTTAAATTGGCTGATTGCCATTGCAAACCACGGTACCATGCCTGGAAGAACACTGGCGCTATAAATATACAGGAACAGCTTGGAATCAGGGATTAAGTAATTAAACAGCACTCCCACCAGCAGCAAGGAAATGGTCGCAATAATACTATTTCTGGGAACCCCGCTTTCGGAAACTTTCCCAAAGAACTTGGGGGCTTGTCCGTTTTTAGACAATGTATATAGCATTCTTCCAGCACTGTAAATCCCGCTGTTGCAGCCTGACATCGCGGCTGTGAGAACAACGAAATTGATGATACCCGCAGCGGCAACAATCCCTACTTTGGCAAAGGTTAGAACGAAAGGACTGCCGATCTCGCCAATTTGGTTCCAAGGATAGATCGTAACAATAACAAAGATCGCACCCACGTAAAAAATCAGAATACGCCAGATAATATTCTTAATGGCTTTTCGCAGCGTCATTTTCGGATTTTCTGCTTCACCCGCCGTAATGCCCACCATCTCTATACCCTGATAAGCGGCCGTTACAATACAGAGCGCAAATAAAAATCCTTTTAAACCACCTGCAAAAAAACCGCCATGGCTGTACAGATTGGAGAGACCGATCGGTTGCCCGCCGTTCCCCAGGCCAAAGAAGATCATACCCGTGCCAATAATCAGCATAAAGATAATGGCGACAATCTTAATCATGGCAAACCAAAATTCAAATTCTCCATAAAATTTCACAGCCGCCAAATTGGCTAACGCAATAATGATGACACCTGCCAAGGCTGGTAGCCATTGCGGAATGTCAGGGAACCAATAGCCCACGTACACCCCAATGGCAGTAACCTCCGCCATCCCTACAGTAACCCATAAAAACCAATAGCTCCAAGCGGTCAAAAAACCGGCCAAAGGGCTAATATATTTATGTGCAAAAGTAGCGAATGAGCCTGTCACCGGTTCGAGAATCAGCATTTCTCCCATCATCCGCATGACAAAAAACATAATAATCCCGGCTAAGAGATAGGCCAACAGCACAGAAGGCCCCGCCCATTTTATCGTACTTGCTGACCCCATAAACAAGCCAACGCCAATGGTGCCTCCAAGCGCAATCAGCTCAACATGCCGTGGCTTTAGCCCTCTCGTTAATTGTTTCGATTCCAAAAAAACGCTCCCCTTCGTATATGTTCATCATCAAACTGAAAGATATGGAAAACAGCCCCTATCCCAAAAAGGATATCGAGATATCAGGCTGCCGTGATGCTGATTTTGCCAATATAGAGATACTTCATCATCCGAGTGCGCACAAGGAAATCACGTCCAAATATGAATCAAGCCTTGCTGTTCCTGAGTCCGACCCTGTAGCAATGAAAGAATTGTATGACAAAAAAAACGGAAAATCAACACTTGTTAATTAACCAATGGTTAAAGAATAATGGTAAAAAATAGAGGAGCAAATTTGTCGTTGCAACAGCTTATTCACTATGACCACGCTTAGAGCTAATATATTTCACGGAAACGTGTTTATCAACGACAAACTTCACTATTACACCATCAAAAATGATCATTTTCCTACAATTTATCTACAGATAATTCTTAGTTGCTTTCTTTGCATTCCTGATATGTATTTCATAGCTTGCTCAAAAAGTATTCCTTTAACGTTATAGAATAGAAATATTATTGGTTTGTATCTTTCACATACTTGAGCAATTCTCCAGGCTGGCAATCCAGCGCAGCACAAATACGGTCAAGTGTATCCAATGTAATGGATTTAACGTCTGCCCCACCGTCAGACACCCACTGACTTATCGTATTGGGGCGTATCCCTGATTTTTTTTGCCAAAGCATACATCGTCATTTCCCTGTCTTTCAGCATTTCATCGACCATAAACTTTATCATTTAAATACATCCTCAGTTCATTTTATTTTGAAGAAATATAATAACCATAAATTATCTAATACCGAGTCGGAATACATTCAATTCTCCAATGAATGTGACCCATATTTCAAAGAAATTCGGCAATTAAATAAGATGTAACACATTAAAAATCACACAAACGAGGAAAAGATACAAACATACCCACTCCCAATATCATAAGTAAAAAAACCTTAACAAAGATAACCCCTTATCCCTGTTAAGGTTTTGTCTGCATTACCAGTAACAATCCTTAAAATACATTCAGTTGTAGGATTCCGACATTATCTTGTAGATAACGAGGCCCATTTTTGCTCCAGCCACTGATCAAACTCAGCACCCTTGTCACCTTCATAGACGTCAAAAATATCGACTCTCATCTTGTGCAACTTCTCGCGAAAATCGTTATAGGTATGGTCGGCTGGCAGGCTTTTTTTAATCCGCACCAGGATCTTCGTCAAGCCCTTAACAAGCTCACCCTCTTTGCGCACAGGGGGCTGTACATTCTCGCCCCATTCCTGAAGCTTGCGGTAAGCGGCTTCCTGAACGGCATATACCGTATCATTATTCAATCGGTGTGTTAGCACGTCAATCGTCTGTTGGTTCTTCCATGCACCCAGATCATTCACCGCAGCTAGACGCGTTTTCCAATCGGAGGTTCGGTTTACGGCTACTTTAAGCTGCTCATATACTTCTGTAAATTCCTGTTGAGTTTCGTTGTTTTCCAAAATAATCTCATCCTTTTCTATATCTGAGTCAATCTATATTCGATCCTATAACGGTTCCACCATCAGAACGCTTTGTTCACCTGTTCTTCAACCCTGTGACTTTACTAAAAAATCACTCCATTTGATGTTTATCATGATTGCCGTTTGTTAAATATAACATACTTGCAGGTCTTCTTCATATCTCGAACCATCTTCTTTATTTACAAACTTACGTGGAAAGTTAAATTGAGCTGTTGATTGGTCAGGCTTTCTTGGTTTGTATCACCAGAATTCATACAAAACTTCATCTATCCATCTGCATTTTTAGTTGGAGTAGCACAAGCTTTTATGAAAACGTATGTTCGTTTATAATTAGTGGGTTGAAAAATATATTCAGCATGAAAAGAGGAGATTCATATAACCATTCATTATAGACATAAAAAAGAGGACGTGAATACGCTCACGTCCTCTTTTCGTCCCCAACGAACCCCTCTACTCACTCTACGCCCTTATATACCAAGCGTGCGATGCTCTCCACATGCCTTGTGGCGGTGATCATGATGCCATATGAAGCTGGTAGCCCCTTGGCGACACGGTATATTTTCGAAGGGTTGCTTTTTCAACCTTAAAATTTAACACTTTTTATCAAGACAGTTATTGCATTTATTCTCCACTAAAGCTTTTGGCCCATTCAGCAACCCTCCGACTACTTTCTTCTTCTGACAAATCCTCAATCCTAGTCATAATAGACCATCTTACTCCAAAAGGATCCAATATACTTCCGAATCGATCACCTGAAACAAAGCTTACAACCGGTTCCCTTACTTTTGCTCCTCTTGCTACCGCATTTTCAAGTACCTGATCAACATTAATTACGTAAATTCCTAAAGAATAACACGCATTGTCTTCATCTGGCGGCAAGGCCAATTTATATGCCGGATTCGCTGCTCCCAGCTGCAAAAAACCATTTCCAAAATCTAATTCCGCATGAGCAATTATTTTATCGCCATTTCCATCAGGATATTCAGTAACATCCTTAACCCTTGCATTGAAAACAGTTTTATAGAACTCTATTGCCTCAGAAGGATTCTTCACTGTTATAAATGGGGTAATAGATGTAAAGCCGTTGGGTGTTCCATTCTTTGTATATTTACCTGACACTCCCATATATTCTCTGCTTTCAGTCATTTTTACTCCTCCTTTAAATGATCATAACATATCAATTTTATGCTTATACCTTCATTGGATAATTCATCAAGTGATACCAACTTTCCATCGGTAATCAATGATTATCATCATTATAAAATAGCTTCACTGACATCTGCTGTCAGTGAAGCTATTAAAGTTGATAATATTCCATTAACTCCGACGCAACAGCAACAAGTTTTTCCTTCAAACTCTGTGGTTCGATTACTTGAATGGATTTCCCGTAGGATAGAAGAAAATAAGGGACATATATATGAATTGATTTTTCCTCAAGTAAAAAGATTGCTTGATCTGATGTCCGCTCTTTCAGATGATGCCCCATAAACCAATGCAGGCATAAGTCATCCAATGCCTCTGACCTGCCCCCGATAATTAAAGAAATTAACCCGTCCTTGCCCACTAAATCAGGTAACAGATTTTGCATAAAAAATTCACGGGCCGAAAAAGCTTCGGGACGCTTAAATATTATTTGAGTACGCTTGATTTGTAGAATTCTATCTGCCCGAAAGCTGCGGATCTCATTCCTTAGGTGGCAAAATGCAACAGTATACCATTTATTGTTCCAGTAGACCATTCCATAGGGGTCTATCACCCTATTCTTGGGTTGTTCTTCATGGCTTGTGCGATAATCAATTTCTACAGAGAATTCGTTTGCTACAGCCTGCTCCAATTCCGCCAATACCGGCTGAACAGAAGGGTCTCCCATGCGGTTTATAACTTCAAATCCGGCTAAATGACGGCTAAGTATACTTTCCTGCTCCTGATTCGAATACATTTTCAATTTTGATGTCGCATTGCCTAACGCCTCACTCAAAGGGTATCCGGCTTCTTTTGCAAAAACAGCAGCATGAAGGAGTGCCTTTTTTTCCTCAATATCAAATAGCAGAGGTGCTCTGATAAAATTATTCAGCAAGCTATACCCGCCATTATGACCTGTGTCGGATATTATAGGCACTCCACTGGCACATAGTGCATCAATATACCGATAAACTGTCCTTATATTTATTTCTAACTTTTCGGATATTTGTTTTGCAGTCATTTTTACGCCTGAATTCAGCATCCATAGAATCGCCAGCATATTATCGTTTTTTGGCATAAGATGAATCCTCATCTTTCATTAAACCTCAATAATTTATAAATATCTTTTTTATCTTCTCAAGGATCGCACTAAATGATTAGCTTTGCGAATCGCCAGCATCCCTTATTCATCAATCTTTCAGCCTTTCAATCCTCGCAATGCTCTCCACATGTGTCGAGACGTTGGAAAGGATATATTCCTTTTTATTATATATATTACCTATAGTATCAAAAGCCACTTCTTCCCACAACACCTCCTTTTTCCAGATGACGCCCTGTCTCCCTTCACTTCTATCAATCTCACTAATTGCTTACGAGCCTGTATTAATTCACCCGAATCCATATTCACGATGAAATCAGCCCCGTTCCTCACTTTGAAAAGCAATTGCTCAAAATTACTGCCAGCTTCCTTCCCTCTCACACCTCCAGCTTCCAGTATTACACATAGTAAATACCCCAACCAATGGGTCATTCTGTAAAGTTAATCTCTCTTTTAACCGATAAATACATATGCTGGACTGTTTAATAAATATCACCTCTTACCCTTTTGTACCTTGAATGAAAGCTTACTCGGAACATCTGTATCCGCATAAGAACGTTTTGTACCCAACAAACTCAGTGATACATATGGGTCTTGACTCAAAGTTGCATCCATTTCTTCTATTAATCATACTCGAATTAAAAATGCTGCACTTTACTTTTGTAATCAGCCATCACATCTAGAAAGGAGTCATGAACTCACTTGAGCATATTATCAGATGGGATCGGGTATGAAAGCCTACGCTTTTATGGTCCCTTTCAGCCACAACACCTCGAAAAACTTCAAATAACACGTACCATTAATGATCATACCTTTTTACATATCAGTGGTATGCTCTCCGAAGAACAGGGAGCAGCTTGTATCGGACAGAATATGGAGCAAGAGCCGATTGTGATTCGTCAGTTGGATGATCAGGGACAATCGCTGAGAAGACTGTTCCACGGGATCGTTACGCAAATGTCTGTGAATTGCACACGTGGAGTATACACCTTTGAATTGGAGGCCGCTTCCCATTCCTATCAAATGGATATCAAGCTGAAAAAACGTTCCTATCAGGATATTCACCGCACTTATGATGATCTGGTCACTACGATGGTTCGGAAGTATATGTACGGAGACGCTATTGATACCGTAACTAATTATGCCATGCTGGATACTTTTGTTTTACAATATGAAGAGACGGATTGGGCATTCTTAAAGCGTCTTGCTTCCCGCTTTGGTTCGGTACTTGTACCAGAGGTAACCGCAGCCTCACCCAAAGTTTTTTTCGGTATGCCAGAAGGCAAGCAGTATAAGGTGGAACGAGATGTATTTTATCGGGTACGAAAAACGTTTCATGAGCTGGATGCGGAAAAGCCGAGAGAACGTGCTGGATCGTATGTCACCTATACAATTGAAAGTCTGCAATACTACGCGCTAGGCGACCTCATCACGTTACCCATTGGACAAGGTAAAGAACTGGTCGTGGTTCGGGCAGTGACACGGTTAGAGGATGGCTTACTGCGTACCCGTTATGATCTCCAAGCGGAACAGAATATTCGCTATGCTCGGTATGAAAACGATCAGGCCACCGGGATTTCGCTGACAGGAACGGTGCTCAAGGTACAGCAGGATTTCGTACAGCTTCAACTGGATATCGACCCGAAGCAAGATCCTGCCAAAGCCTGCTGTTTTCCTGTAGCGACTCGATATGTAGCCGAAGAACATAGTGGCTGGTACGATATGCCTGAAATCGGGGAACAAGTAGAACTGTATCTGCCTACACACCGCGAACAGGATGCCTATGTGACGGATTCGCTACGACAACAACGCCACACAAATGGACAGCCGAATGTGAAGGTATGGCAACATGTGCAAGGTAGCGGCGTAGAAATGTCTGAGCAAGAACTGATCCTTTCTACCTCCGATGGATTTTCTATTACATTGCACGAGGATACGGGCATTACCATCAACAGTCCGGGGGATGTACAGATTCAGGGTGGTCATGTGAAGCTCGATGCAGGTGAGGAACTGTCGCTGGAAGCTGGAACGGCGCTGTATCTCAAAGGTGGAGAAAGTAGCATGGTGCTGGATGGCGAGACGGATACCAAGGCTCCAGTGATTTATCAGGAAGGTACGGTAAAAGCTCCCGTTTTTGTAGCTGATCTCCCTCCTGTCTCTGAACCGCCGTTAATGAGCATCAAAGCATATGAGGCCGCACAAACCGCAACAGCCAAGAGCAGCCAAGCCCCTACTCCTAAGGCAAAAGTTACGACTCCAGCAGCGCTTCAACAGGCCAATGCTTTGATGGGGACGATATCCAAGCTGTTAGGCTCTATTCCCGTAGTTGGGAACGTAGCCAGTGTGATGTTGAATACGGTGGGTGGGCCAGCAGGTAAAGTGGCAGCAACGATGTTACAAGCAACTGGAGCCATCCCTATTCGTAGTAAAGGAACGCCAACGGTTGGAGGCAGTAAAGAAACGGGGTTGCACCCGCTCAAACACTTGGCCAGTTTAGCCATGCAAGGGTTGATTAGTCAATACGAGCACAAGCTGGCTAAACAAGCTTACTATAGCAAGTGGATTTTGGGGAAAGTGTATACAAGTGCACGTCATATGGCTGATTCCGGTGGCCCACTGGAGCTGGTGCAGAACTTACTGAAAGAATCAAATGCCAAGGCTCATGCCCAGAAACAAGTTCCTACCGATAAAGCCAAATACGATATCTCTAAGGAAAAGGGAAAGACTAAAGCAGCCTATGACTATAGCAAATATGGTAGAATGACGATAGGGAATGAGTGGTATTTTACCCAAGATAGTTATATTACTCCGGAATCAAGCAATGCTACCATGGCCTATAAGAAAGCTGTCCAAAGTGGAGAAATCAAAATAAAACAGGAACCTGTTCATGAGGATTTTACCATAAAACACATGAAAGCAGCTCAACAAGGTTATGATTCTATAACCGGAAAAAAAATAACGAAAGCACAAGCCGATACTATTATTCTCGGCAGTATAGTTAATAGTTTTCCAGGCGTTGGAGCTTCAATTGGTGTTAAGTTAAATGGGATAAAAATACCTTCTGGGCCGATTAAAGTTCCAGAGGGAAATATTACAAAACCAGTAACAGGGAAAACTCCACCTTCGAAACCGAGCGAACCACCCAAAACCGAGGGGACGAGTAATGTTGCTACTCAGGAGGTTGCTGATCATGTTACGTATTATCGAGTGCAGGGGGGAATTAAACCTAACATAAGTTGGGAAAGAATTAAAAAAAATGATGATGGAAGCATCACCATAAAAAAAGATGTTAATGTTAATATAAGCACTGGGAATATTGAACATGCTAAATATTTCCTTAAAGAAAAGCGTCCTGGTGGAGAAATAGTTGCTTTCGATGTACCAAAATGGCTTGATGATTTCGTTAAAGAAACCGCAATTCCACAGACAGGATCTAAGAAAAACCCATTAAACCAAGGTGGTAGTGCTCCTAAAGTTGTTGACCCATCTACTCCAGGTAACTCATATGAATTTCCCCCAATATGGTCTGAATGGTTTGAGGAATATTCAAAAAATGGTAGGATAATAAAAGATGTTGGGGATTAGTGAGTACTTAAGTCCGTTTAAAAATCAATTTAGAAGGTGAATATATTGATAGTAAATATAGAGTACGGCGAAAATATTATTGTCGCAGTTATATTTGAGAATAATTGGCGTTGGTATGTTACTGAAAAAGATTACTGGTATTTAGATTTAATTAAATTAGAAAATGCCTATTTAAATAAAGGCTATCAACTACCTAACTACGGTGACTATTCAGATCGTTTTAATATCGCAGTATTAGATGAGAACTCAGCCAAGGGATTTTTAGATGAGGTGAGTGATTTTCGGGTGAGTAAGAGTGAATTGAGCGATTCAATAATAATATCAGAAGGAGTTGATACAGAAGGTGGAGATTACCTACTTGGGTTTACGCCTTCCTTATTAGTTGATTTTGATAATAAGATATTACTGTCCTATTTTCCTGAGCCTGCCTCCTTTGAAAGCTATGTTCCTGATGGTTGGAACGGAAAGTATGAAGACTTCTTAGATAAAGTTCCAGTTGAAGAAAAGTATTGGATAATAAACAAAAAGGACTATTTCACCAAAAAGTAGTAGAGATATTTATCCTTTATAAGGAAGGAGGTACTTTCACTTGGGACAAGACAACAAACTAAATTTATTAAGTGAGAAATTTGTTAATAGTGAGTCAGGTCAAGAGGTTGAGGGTATTACAATAATGATTGATGGGAAATTCAAACAGGCCCTAGATATAATCATGGATAATATTGATGAGTATTCGAGTTATACTGAGATTATGCGTGATATAATATTCAGTGGTACTTCGCAAATTGTTGAATCAATTAAAAAGTGAGTTTAGGTTATTGTTTTATAAACCAATAAGGACGGCTCGCTAAGCAATTATAACATCAAGACCACACAATAAAGGCAACAAACTAAACACTAAGCTACTTGACAAAACATCTGATGAACTTTAAAAAGCTTATTTCAACTTCAATCATGAGTAGGAATGAGCTTTTTTTTGCATGTACATTAGAGCCAATTATATTACATTTCAAAGAAAATATGTCTATAATTTTCTCCACACAAAAGCAATGACTTGCCATCCCTCCCCATCAGAGTTAACATACACACACTTCAACAACGGGAGGGAAAATGTACTATGTCAAATTGGCCAGATTGGTTTCTGGAAGCATTACGCCAACGTTTTTATCAGTTGGAATTAGCCAGTGAACAACAGGCTTCATGTTTATCTGAGGACAAAAATCTATTCACTCAAATGGATCAATTCAAAACCAACCAAAACGAAGATATCCAACGTCTGTTATCTGAATGGGAAGAAGCCATAGGTTATCAACTAAGTCAGGACAAACAATCCATCTATATGGAAGGAGTGAAAGACGGGATTCGATTGATTCTTCCCGTCATACACTCCACAAATATTCGTTAGCCTACCGATAATGTTATCCTATGATTTCGTTAGTCCAGTATTTCGTCTATGCTCATTCCACTTTTCAAGGTAAAAAAAAATGCGCTGGTGAGAGAATGGTTATCTTCTCCACCAACGCATTAAATAGGTTATCATCAAATTGGGGTCTGTCAATAATTTTGTGTAAACTCTTTTAAACATAGATTCCCCCGAGGGGGAAAACGCGAATCTAACGCAAGTGTTGACCGACCCGATCGGGGAAAAAGACCGAAAGCTGGAGCAGCATTTGCCCCCAGTTTTGGACACGTCCTGTCCATTTCCGAGTGACGTCGACGGTGGCAAGATAGAGCATTTTAAGCAAGGCTTCATCTGTAGGAAAGATGCTCTTCCCCTTCGTTACCTTGCGAAGCTGGCGGTGGTAACTCTCGATCATATTCGTGGTATAGATGAGTTTACGGATCTCGGGCGGGTATTTGAAAAAGGTAGCGAGTTCATCCCAATGGGTCCGCCAAGAACGGAGTATCAGGGGATATTGGGCTCCCCAGACTTCCTCGAAGCGGTCGAGTTCAAGCAAGGCACCTTCCTCGGTAGCTGCCTTGTAAATGGGCTTTAAGTCGGCAGTCACTTTCTTAATATCCTTGTATGACACGTAACGGGTGGAGCTGCGGATTTGGTGAATAATACACTTCTGAATTTCGGTTTGAGGGTAGCAGGCCGCAATTGCCCCAGAGAATCCAGACAGGTTATCCACACAGATAATGAGGATGTCTTGAACCCCGCGATTCTTAAGCTCATTCAGTACGCTTAGCCAGAACTTGGAGGACTCATTCTCACCAATCCACATGCCCAGCACATCCTTGTTTCCGTCCAGATCGATGCCAATGACCATGTAGGCGGCCTTGTTGATAATGGCCCCATCTTGCTTGACTTTAAAGTGGATCGCACCCAGATAGACGATTGTATAGACGCCTTGCAGAGGTCGATTCTGCCATTCTTTAATGAGAGGCACAATCTTGTTCGTGACATTGGAAATGAGCGTAGGGGAGACTTCAATGCCATACATCTGTCCCAGATGATCCTGGATTTCCCTAGTGTAATCCCTTTGGCATACAGGGCGATGATTTGCTCTTCGATACCCGTTACATTCGATGGATGCTTCTTAACGACCAGGGGCTCAAACTCACCCAGGCGTTCCCGAGGAATGGCGATGTCCTGTTCGCCGTACTCACTGACTACCGTTTTACTGCTCTTTCCATTGCGACTGTTTGGAGTGAGTTTCGCCTTCACTTCATGCTTTCCATAGCCCAAGTGGGTATCCATTTCAGCTTCCAGCATCTCCTGAATCGTCTCTGCAAATAGATCCTTTAATGCATTCTGTGCATCTTGCGCGGTTACCAGATTGTTCTCTTTAATGAATTCCCGAAGTTGCTGTTTTGACCAAAGTCCCATGTGTTCTCCCCAACCTTTCTCTTACTTCCATTTTAATGGGTTTGAGAGTTTACACAATATATTTTACAGACTCTAGAAACGTGAGCTGTTGGAGTTCCAATACCTATTTACTCATTTTTAACCCTTGAATACCAAGATTGTAACACTCTACTACATGTGTTTGTGTGTTCAGTGAGAACAACACTGATACGATGCGCCCCCATAAAATGAAAAGCCGACGACCTGAATCGAACAGGTTTATCTAGTCTTGAATACTCTTTCAATGAAAGTTATTTATTTTCATAACGTACTACGCCGTAGTTCATAAAAATACTGCACAATGGGATGCTTTAACTTCATCTTCTCGGTCATGTTTAATATTCGCTTTTTTCCAACTCGTCTGTCCACTAAAGCTAGAATATTTAATAAGATATCATTACTCTCTAAGCTTTCCTCTATAGAAATAGATAAAAACTTATTAGCGACAACGATAAAATTTGATTTACTTAATGAAGCCTGTGCTGACAAAATATTCTTAGCATATTCTGATATTTTTCTACTTCTTGCTATTACTTTTAGACGATCCTCCGGAACGGTCCCCTTGGTATCTTTTCTGATCGCTTCAATTTCTTCATTGTTGATAGGAACTTGGATATTGGGATCATTCTTAATTTCCAGCTCCGTCTGATACCATTTGATTGGGCTAGTGATATCACTCATATTGAGTATATTTTTTTTATCTACAGCAATATAACAAATTCCAGATTTATCAGGTAAATAACGGTAACTGGTCGCTCGGTATTCGACCCTTCCATTTAACGCAGGACAGCGGAAACTCTCAAGTTGTTGCTTCAATTTGCTCCAGGACATGTATCCTCCTATGTTCTCAATGCCTACTACCAGCATTAGCGGCTGTCAGGCTTTTCTTTTGAAAAATGGGACATTTATGGATTAAAAAAGATAGTTTTCATTCAGTATAAACTGTTTTCTGCAGAGCCTAGGCTACAAAATCCTGTCTTAATATTCACCTTATAAGCACCTATCAATTACCGCTCTGTATCAACCTGCTTTTTCACCACATTTTCTAATTATATTCATTATTATGAGTCCAATAGACCTAGTTTTATTGGTTTTTTTCACTATTTGTAGTATAAAAGAAGTATCTATCTGGTTCAATTAACCACTTTTTGTAGAATTAGATTGCCGGAGGAATGGAAACAATGTCACATTCACTAGAATTAATTGATAAAAAAAATGTTACTGAAACATACTGGGATGAGTTGCTTGTCAACCATGAAAGGATATTAGAAGTTTATTCCGAAGCCGATAAGACCATGTTTACTTCCAATCTTAGTTTAACAGACATGGAGGTATTACAGTCCATTTTTAAACTACCTGATTTTGATGATCAAAGGTGGAAACAAAATCTAAAAGAAATCCCAGATTTCCTTAATTTTATGTATTTAAAAGATTTTCTGCGAAGAAAGAAAAAAGCTGTGGAAGAGGTTTTTAGATATAAAGAGCCACAACATGCCTTTCCTTCCGTGTCGCCAATGGTCAAACTAATACATTTATTCTATACGAATCCTTCTTGGCTATTTGAAATTCTCGTTCTTCATGAGTGGAGAACTAAGGCTTCTGGTGATCTTTATGTTGCTGATATAAAATTCCCCGACATAAGAAAGAAACTAAGCAGTGATCTAGCTTACCAAACGATGCTTATAGATATCATGCACAAAAACTCAGGTCACAGCAGTGATTATAGAGTAGTTGCACATTCTGATGTTGGCGAAAAACATTCGATCTATCTTTTGTATAAACTGATAAAAGATTCAAAGAAGCCTGGCTATGACCAGAACAAACGGATAAAGGATCGGGATCAGATTTTATTTGCTGTAGATATTCAAAATCAAACACTGGAGATTAAAGCGGCGAAAACTGATATTCGGGGCGTAAAACAATACTTTGACGAGCAATTTAACACTGCTTTACGCAAAATGGAAAATGACCCCTTCATCGAATATAACACAGATGACATTGTTCAACTTTTTCGGGATGGCATTCCGGTCAGTAATGAAGAACCCGAGGATTTTTCTATTGAGTCGATTACATTCTCTAATTCATTACTGATTAAATCACCTGATGTTACGCTGCAACTTAAGGGCAGTGATATCTGGCCCAGCGTCAATGATGCATTTAGAAGAGGAATTATTGATCTATATAGTCTTAAAGATATTCAAAAAATTGGTTTTTGTTCTGAAAAACATTCAAAGACAATTCGCTCAATTGTACTTGAGGACGGAAATGTTATTTTCAAACTTAATGACAGTAGTTTGACTGATCCTGCTAAAAAGAGAATTAAAGAGAAATTCCTGAATAAATTCGGCTTCCCGCTTGATAAGCCTGTAAAAAACAAATTTGATGGTGGAGAGGCGTTCAAAGTTGATCAAATTTTCAGATTGGCCAACACTAACCAATTAACTAATGAGCATAGAAGTATATTCACAGAGTTACACTCCTCTCAGTTAATTGATTTAATTGATGAAACTATTTTTTACTGTTCACATTGCTCCTTTAACACCTCGGATGGTGAACTGGTTTTCGAAAAAGTTGAAGAAAAGGGAACGCTGAAATGCCCTGAGTGTGACGAGCCAATCAACCAAACTACTTTGCAAGAGTTGAGTCCAAACAAAGAAAACATTGAGAAGTACGTTCATCACTTGATTGATGAATTTGTTACTCAACATGAACATTGCAATACCCCAAAATTGTCCAAACAGAAATTTAGAAATAACCAATTTACTTTTAAACGATTCATTTACAACAATCGACCTTATCAAGTATTAGTTACAGATAGTCTGCTCACTAGAAAAACTCTGGAATGGATCGAAAGAAAACTGATTCCAACGATTATCGTATGTTATGGAATCGATAAACAGACAAGTGATCGTTATGCCCTTGAGACTATTGAGCAAGTAACATTTGGTGATGTATATGTTCACCAAGAAAAATCTCAATTTCCTAATTTAATGGTAGATTATTTGAATGATTTAGAAAAACGTATCCATCATCAGGTTATTACCGCTGCTATGAAGGCCACAAAAAATCTCTCTTACATCGGTGGTAAGACAGCCGAGCTTAAAGATGTATATGATGAGGATATGCTTGAAGATGAAGTATTTACAATTATCAAGCACCTGTTCCCTAACTCTGAGAAGTGGGGCAAAGAATATACTGGTCATACTGTACCTGAAGGAATTTTTGCCATTCAGTATAAAGAAGATATGAGGACTATGTCTTTCGAGGTCAAACATGGGTTTAGTTATGATTGCAAATTCACATTAGAAAAATCAGGGTACAAATTAGGTTCTTCCGAAAATCGAAAGGGTCTTCATTATATTAATTCATTGAATAGAATGATAGAAATTTCAAGCTATTGTAGTTCAAGAGAAATAACTTCCCATATCTTTGTTAGCAATAAATTTAGAGATCGCCAAGCACAAGCTATGGCAAATTTTATACGTCAAGAAATTGCAATGGGTCATCTTACAAAGCCAGTATTCATTAATACTAAAGATCTTGCCTATTTATACGATCAGTTCATCCACAACAAGAATAAGATTGAAAAATCACCTGATGTTTTTTATAAACAAGTGGCTGCAATTTTTTCAACTGATGATGTCATTATCACAAAAGAATATATAGATGAGAAACTTCAGGACATAGAGATTGCTGCAAGAGGCTACTCTATCTTGGACACTGCTAGTATTACAAAAAAATTAACAGGTAGGAAAAAATAGGTATTCTTTATGATTGAATAATGATATAATAGCCCTTTAAACAAGAACATACGTTCTGTATATAGGGCTATTAAGGAGGTTGCAATGCCAGAGCTTACAGTCAGTGAACAAATTCTCAATGCCAGACCAGACTCATTTATTAAAGAACAAATAAGACAACTGTTAGTTCAGCAATTCAATCAAAGTTATAAATCTGAAACACTCAACGGACAAGTCGGGTTCTGTTTTTATTTTAATTATGCTCTTATCATTAGTTCAAACAAGAACGACGAAATTTATTCTTATCAACAGTTGGCCTATGAATTGATGCTCCCGGATTCATTCCTACAATCACTGTATTCGCATTCTCATCTTGTTCCGTCCTATTGGCAAGCATGGATAAAGGAATCTCATCTAGACTTGATTCGCAAGGAACTTTCGCAATCCTTGAACTTTAACCGTTTAAAAGTAAAGTACAATTTTAACGAAAATCTGTACTATTGGAACTGGGGCTCCAATAAGAAAATAACCTTGAGAATGAACAATTCTTTTGTATTTGATGGTATTATTTAATAATTATTTATAAGAGAATAACGACTTCTCTTAATTTTGAGCACCCCTTTAATAATAGATCTCCCACAATTAACACACTATTCATCCTCCTCTTTTTCATCATAAAGCATCATCCCTAATACAACATGTGCAAGCTGCGCTCCGTCCTTCAAGCCCTGCCAATATAGAGCTTCATTCTCCAACGCTTGCTTATAATGATGCTTATCCTCCCACTCTGAGAACTCAGGTCTGTTCACAATATCCATATCAGAAACTAGCTTATGAAATGCTAAACTCTCTTCCTTACGTAACTTACTAATCTCAGGATCACGTATAATGCGGGCGCAAACATCATCCAGCCTATGCTGAATTACGCCTTTAAACCATGCCGGGAGCTTCAATGTCAGTTCCTCCTCGCACATACTGTCCTTCGGTCTGTTCCAGCCTTGCATGATAAAGGCGCATCACTAATTGATCCACTCTCTGACTCAACCTCATCAGTTCTTCATGCTCAAACAGCTGGACAGACTGCTCCAACAAGATTTGTCCAAGCTCGTTCATTCGGCGTCTTTCTTTCTCCATCTCTTCATGTAAACGAATCATTATTTTGTCTTCAGTTCCCTTCTATGAGCGGCATATAGTAATTGTGTCTCAAAATAACTTATTTATTTTTAATGCGATAATCGGTTTATTTTACTCCGATATTCGCATTAAAACAAGACTTCTATCCCGTACAATTTGGATAAAATGAGAGGTGCATACATATGAAGCATCGCAAGGAACCACCTGGCGACAAAAACATAATTGGCACTCGTGTAATCGCCATACGCAAAGCAAAGGGAATGAAGCAAAAAGATTTTTTAGCCCGGCTGCAAACTTTTGGGCTGGATATCAGTCCAACCAGTCTATCACGCTTGGAAGGACAGTACCGACTTGTTCAAGACTATGAGGTAGTGATTATCGCTAAGGCCTTGGAAATTTCCGTTAGTGAATTGTTAGGAGAAGAATCTAAATGATTAAACACCGTTGCTTCTGCATCCTCATCAGACCAACGAACTTTCTACTTCCTGTTTCCTTCACAAACGAAGAATAAAGTAACAGCATTCTAAAAGATATTTTGTGTATGTACAATCTGGGTAAGAAGGAGACTTCATTAAATGACCGTACGTGGGAAGAGCATAAATCTTTTTTTAATGGACGGTACACCAAGCGGTAGAATCAAGTGCACTTTGGCTAATTGGACAGGTGTCGTTTACAAAATTCCACGCACAGAACTTGATAAGTGCAAAGGCCGTGACGATCTATCTCAGAGCGGTGTATACTTTCTATTTGGCGAATCTGATCAGACTGAAGACGATGTCGTATACATTGGACAAGCTGGGGTACGGAAAAATGGAGAGGGCCTGCTTTATCGCCTGATAGAGCACAAGCGAAATCCAGACAAAGATTACTGGACAGAAGCCATTGTATTTACTACATCCAATAATTCATTTGGTCCTACAGAGATAAGCTATCTTGAAAACCGTTTTTATGCCCTTGCCATGGATGCTAATCGGTACTTAGTCAAAAACGGCAATGATCCCACTCCTGGCAACATCACAGAGGAGAAAGAAAGTGAACTCGAAGAGTTCATTGATTATGCCAAAATTGTAATGGGCGTTCTTGGGCATAAATTATTTGAACCGCTAACAATTAAAACCAAACTCGCTGTTGAAGTAGACTCTACTGAAGAGGAATTACTTCTCTTTATGAAGCGAAAAAGCCGCAAAAGCGGACTCATCATTGAAGCAAGTTGTAAACAAACTAACGAGGGTTTTGTTGTCTTACAAGGCAGCCGTATTGAGACTATCGACTCTGACAGCATTCCGCCTGGCATTAAGAAACGCAGACAAACAGCCAAAATAGATGCAAATGGAATTTTACAAGAAGATATCCTGGTCCGTAGCCCCTCATATGCTGCTGCTTTTGTCATTGGTGGTCATGTAAATGGGCTGACAGAATGGAAAACAAAAGATGGAGTATCTTTGAAAGAACTAGAACGTAGTGAACATAATTGAGCTATTAGTTGCATAGTAGTAGGCGTGCTTAGTTTTACAGTACTTCTGTATTTTGTATCTAGCCATACCAAAATCCCCTCCAAGTTGCCCCAGCCACATAGCATCATGTGGATTTTTGGAGTGCCTACTTGAAGGGGAAAAGTATATTGAAAAACAATTTTATCTCAATTCATCTTTCAAAGGCACAATGACCTCATCCAACAACTTTCTCCACTGCCGCTTCATTTCGGGTCCATATTTAAACGGTATTGCATCTGGGTGTACAGCTTTATACTTATCAAACTGCTTGCTGTCAATAATTGACCCTATATTCGGAATAGGTTCTGTCCCTATCACATATTGAACAGCAGATGAGTGTAATTCTCCTTCATTGACAAACCAGGTATCTGCACGGTGAGGTGGGAGTTGGTGGTCAATAATTGATTAATAACTGGACATCCCTCAGTTTAAATCTCCCGCTCTTCAATATCAAACCGACCTTTAAGAATGAACTTCTGGAGCAAATTGTGTACTTTTATGTTAATTTTGAAAATTGGTATTTTTGCGTATTCTAGTTTCTCAAAATAATCCTTTGCCTTAGCTTTGTCTACGGAAGCTTTCAAATCATCAAAGCGACCGAATTCATTGATGCTTGCCTTAGTTACATTGGCAGCCGTCCCCCAACTTGGCAATTTAATTTCCACGTTCCTCTACCTCATCATGATCCTTGCTTCCAAACTCATCAAGCAATGTACGTACTTCACTTGTTGATTTGGCGTTCATTAAGCTGTTTCTGAGTTCACTTGCCCCTCGGAATCCACGGACATATATTTTGAAGAAGCGGGCGAGAGGGCTGAACGAACGTGGCTCCTGCGCTGAATAATGATCATGGAGATCTAGATGAAGCCGCAGCAGATCAAGCAATTCCTCACTGCTGTGTTCCTTCGGCTCCTTCTCAAAAGCAAATGGATTCTGGAAAATACCACGCCCAATCATAATGCCATCCACTCCATATTGCTCAGCGAGCTTCAAGCCAGTCTGACGGTCAGGGATATCCCCGTTAATGGTCAGCAGTGTATCTGGTGCCACCTCATCACGAAGTTTCTTAATCTCCGGAATCACTTCCCAGTGGGCGTCTACTTTGCTCATTTCCTCTCTTGTCCGCAGATGAATAGAGAGATTAACAATGTCTTGTTTCAAAATATGGGTTAACCAGTCGCGCCATTCATCTACGGCAGTGAAACCGAGCCTTGTTTTCACACTCACGGGCAGTCCCCCGGCTTTGGCGGCCTGAATGATATCCGCTGCGATTTCGGGACGGCAGATCAGGCCGCTTCCCTTCCCATTCTCGGCTACATTCGCTACAGGACAACCCATATTGATATCAATGCCTTTGAAGCCTTCTTTCGCCATACCAATGCTCATTTCACGGAAATATTCCGGCTTATCTCCCCAGATATGGGCCACCATGGGCTGTTCATCCTCTGTAAAAGTCAAACGCCCGCGTACACTTTTGTTCCCCTCCGGGTGACAATAACTCTCTGTATTCGCAAACTCCGTAAAAAACACATCCGGTCTGGCTGCTTCACTTACGACATGGCGAAACACAACATCCGTCACATCTTCCATCGGTGCCAGTATAAAAAAAGGTCGTGGCAAATCACGCCAAAAATTATTCGTCATATCAAAAACTCCTCTATAAATACCAGGACAAATCTTTGGTCCCAAAATGGTAAAGCTAACCTGTTCATGTCCTTGCTTCTTCTTCACATATAACATGTTTAAGCAACGTAGTTCAAACGGCAGTATATGTTAAGCATAGACATCTAAATGAGTATATCATACCCAATAGAGAAGCATACTCCCCAAAAGACTCGCAAAAAAAGGAAGAGCGCCGCCCCTCCTTGCCATCTTCTATAACGTACTGCGCCGCAGTTCATAGAAATACTGCACGGCATAACTTCTCCCAGCTTACGCCGTTCCCAAGCGAATGGCTTAAAAAAAGAGCCGAGGAATAATATCCTTGGCCCTTTTCGTCAATTTCTACACATGAATACCCAAAATTTTCAGCTGTTCATTGATTTTGGCTTCAAGTTCAGCGATTTCTTGTTTATCTTGCTCTAATAGCTTACTCACTTCGGCAAGGTCAATGGTTTGTTCTTCTTTAGACGTATCCACGTAGCGAGGAATATTTAAGTTAAACTCGTTTTTTTTGATTTCTTCAAGTGATGCCACATGAGCATATTTATCAACAGGTACACGATTTCGGTAAGTTTCGATAATTTTATTAATGTTTTCATTAGTAAGTTTGTTTTGATTCTTACCTTTTTCAAATTCATTACTTGCATCGATAAACAAGATGTCTTTTGTTTTACGATTTTTCTTGAATACTAAGATTGTAGTTGGGATGCTTACACCATAAAACAAGTTGGCAGGTAACCCTATAACTGTATCAAGATAGTTTTTCTCAATTATAGTTTGGCGAATCGTACCTTCCGCTGCACCACGGAACAAGACACCATGCGGTAATACAATTGCCATTGTTCCAGTATCATTCAGATGATACAAGCTGTGTAAAATAAATGCATAATCCGCCTTAGTTCTAGGAGCGAGTTTACCATATTCCCTAAAACGTGAATCTTTGAGTTTCGTTTCGCTATTGTCCCAATGAGCAGAATAAGGAGGATTCGCAACCACGGCATCAAATGAGCGGGGGTGGTCAGTTCCTTGGGCATCTGGTCCATCAGGCCAATCGCTTTCAAGTGTATCAGCATTAGACAGAGTTATGTTATTAAATGAAACACCATGCATCATCAGATTCATACGAGCCAAGTTGTATGTTGTCGTATTCTTTTCTTGACCAAAAAATTTAATCGCCCCGGGTTTATTTCCACCAGGTAGCTCACCTTGAACCGTTAACAGCAATGACCCAGATCCACAAGTCGGGTCATATACCGAAAAAGTATGTTCCGACTCTTCTACACCGTCCGTTACGATTTTAGCCAATACTTTAGAAACTTCATGAGGTGTGTAGAACTCTCCACCTTTTTTACCTGCACTTGCTGCAAATTGACCGATTAGGTATTCATAGATTGCACCAAGAATATCCTTGTTATCTTCACCTTTGTATTCAATGCCATGAACAAGCTTTACAATTCGGTTAAGTGATTTCGCACGTTCATTGGTAGAAGAACCTAGACGTGAGTCCCCAAGATTAATGTCGTTAAATACGCCACGAAAATCTTTCGCAGCTTCTCTATTTAATTCAGCGTTTCGATTGAAGTTATCAAAAATAGTTTGATAATCACTTGGAATCACCATGCTATTATCAATCTTATGAACTAAAGATTCCCAAGTATCAAGCGGTGCAATGGCATAGCCTAAACTTGCAGAAATATCTTCTAAGTAATCATTCAAATCGTCACCATTCGCTTGTTCTAAGTAGGCACTATTGATCGATTCACCAACGGCAACATCAATAACATTGTTATTAACTAAATACTGTTCCTGATGTTCTGACAGATAACGATAAAACATAAAGGATAAAATGTAGTTCTTATATTCTGCAGCATCCATGCTTCCACGAAGCTCATTGGCCATCGCCCACAGTTTTGTTGTGATGGTTTGCAGATTATTGCTCATATTGTTATTTCCCCCTAGATAAACATTTGTTGTAGTAGTGCTTTCTTCTGCTCTTGCAAGTGTTCCAGCTTACGCTGATGAAGGGTGATGAGGTGGTCGACATTAGCAAACACTTTTCCAATTAGCGACTGTTCCTGCGCCGAAGTCGGATAGCAAATGATTGATTTTGCTAGATTCGTCCTACTTAGCGATAGGACTTTGATTCCCTGCATGAGCGGTAGTAATTGTTGATGATATGATGGTGAGTTCATGTAATATCCAAGATAATTGGGCTGCATTTTCACCTTCGGTCTGCAAGCTATAGTGTGTAATCCTGAGACCACAGGAATGCCTGTAATTCCTACTATTTCAGTAGCTTTGCCAACCGTTTTGTCCTCAGCGGCATCGGCAATCAGCACGTCACCGTCTTGGAGAAGTTGGCTCTCATGATCGGAAACCTCTGCTCCTGTTATGAACGGGATCACATCTCTCCCACAATCAGTAACGGAACCATATTTGATGAGAATATCGCCGTAATGGATACTCTTTATTTTGCCTTCATCATAGCTTAAATCTGCTCTTGAAAAAGAGTTGTTCGGTATCGGGTCAAACACCAAATCAAACCTACGCTGTTCCCAAGCGTCAGTGAATCCAGGGAAACGAACTTCAGGAAAATCCTCGCCATTTTTCGGAAACATTTTTTGAAGCAATCCAGCCTTCAAATTTTTAACGTTATTTAACTTACGCTGATGAAGAGCGATAGTATCGTCGAATTGTTTGAAGAAAGAGCCGATTTTTTGTTGTTCTTCTACATTTGGAATTGATACTTTAATTTTATAAAAATCATTATGATTTAAATCTGGTATAGTTGACGTACCAGCTCTAACTAAAATTTCTTTTTGAATTTTACTTGATATTAACAAAAAATATAAAAATTGTTTATTAATTTCAGTTTTATCATAGGCAATTTTAAAGAAATTATTATGAAAAGCTCCTTTTGTATCAGTGACAACTTTACCTGTATTTCCAGTTCTTGTCATTAATATATCATCTTTTGTAGCTACTACAGTTTTAGATGGATTTTCAATATAATACTTTTTATTTGATTTAGGATTGAGAAACTCATTAGTTATATAAAATTCTCGATTAATTCCTGGATCTGTGTATCGTTTATCAATTGCAATTTGAAGCCCTTGTGATAATTTAGTAAAATCAGAAAACCTACGCTGTTCCCAAGCTTCAGTGAATTCAGGAAATCTTATTCTAGGTGTATTTTCTTTGCGTTCGCTCATTTCTGTTCTCCCTGTATTGTCTTAATTACTTTATCAAAATCAGAAACTAATTTTTGATGTTTGTTGAATTCTTTATACTCGCCAATAGCCTTTTCCTTAGCCGCACTTTGTGAAATACGTCCATTTCCATCCAGGATTTCATAGCGATTGAATGTTAAGAATTCATCAATGCTTTTCGCAAAGTCCTGCATTCCCAATAAAACCTCATCTTCGAGCAGACGCTCAACATAGTCGAAATAAGCGGATACGTTACGCTCCAGACTGCGAATTTCTTTTTCCGATAAATAATTCTTCGCAACGGATACGTCAGATTGTAAGATCCGGCCATCGGGCGAGTTCTTCCAAGAAGTGAGACCCATGTGTTCTTTATCTTTATCGGCACTGTCATAAACAATTTCAGCAGCCGTTTTGCCTGTAATGGCATAATGAAACTTGTTTTGAACTGTCGCATAAAACTTCTTGGTGATCTCTGCGTTCCTGTCATAGTCGTATGAAATTTCTGCAAATACATCTGATATTTGTTGCCATATACGTCGCTCACTTGCTCGAATGGAACGGACAGTTTCAATCAGCTCACGGAAGTAATCCTTGCCAAAAACATTCTCACCTTGTTTCATCCGTTCAACATCAATTTTAAAACCTTTAAGGATGTATTCTTTCAAGACATTCGTTGCCCATATACGGAACTTTGTTGCCTTTTGTGAATTTACACGATAGCCAACTGATATAATGGCATCCAGATTGTAATATTTAACAGCGTTCGTCTGTGTCTTTCCTTCTATTGCACCATGTTGAGTGGTATTTTCCAAAATAGAAATAACCACTTTTTCATCCAATTCTCCAGACTGGAAAATATTCTTCAAGTGTTTGCTGATGGCTGGAACTCCAACATCAAAAAGTTGTGCAATAATCTTTTGGGTTGCCCAGATCGTTTCATCTTGAACAAGCACTTCAACTTTTTCATCGGCATCATACATTAAAAATTGTATTTCGTTCATCACAATCTCCCATCTGCATCCCTTATTGAACAGTTTCGACCAGGTTAACTTTCTGCCAATTCATCCGCTAGTTCGTAAATTGCGTCGCGCAAACCGTTGCGATATTTAATTTTAGATAATGACTGCACTTCTTCATCATGAGCAAGTGTCTTATAGTCAGAACTGGCTTGAGCGATTATATCACGGATTTGACCCGTATCATCCAAGTCTTGTAAGCCGTAGCGATGGCGACTAAACAACTCTCGCATTTGAGCACTTGTGATAATATCTGTGATTCCCCACTTCACTCGGAAGTCAAGAAACCTTCGATCGAGGCTAACATTGTTCGCTTGCTGGATAATATGTTCACTGTCACTCAGCTTCACAGGATACTTGAAGTCAGAGCCTGCAGGTGGGAAGTGACCTTTAATAATTGCAACAGCCGCATTCATAATCTTAGTCGCATAATTACGATCATCCAATCCATTCGCAAATTGGTTGATTTTCTCTTGCGTTCCTTTGGCTTCTTCATCTTTGCCTTCGTGGACTTCGTTCAATAATCGTTCCACGAGTTCAGTAAGATAATCATAGTCTACTTTAACATCCTTCACATGTGTCATGCGCAGTTCGATTTGATAAAGAGGAATTTTCTTCTCTTTAGCAATATGTGACTTCAATTCATTCGTTAAAACGGTTGTTAACATTTTCTCTTGATCTGAAGTCATCCCTAACTTCTCTATTAACTCATCTCGATCATCATAGTTAAATCCGACTTTTTCGCCATCAACTTCATCTGGATCATATTGCTTTAATTTTGCCATTCCTCTGTTATATTCACGGAGCAAATCGAGCATCTCCTCCTTTTTCTTTTCAGATGGAGGCAACTGTTGAAAATCAGTCGTTAAGCTACCTAGCTTCCCAACCACTTCTTTCACACCATTAAATACATCTTCAAATGGTTTAGCAATGATACCGTCTTTCTGATTAGACTGACGTTGTTCTTCTTCAGAAAGAATAGCTGAGTTTTTATTCGCATAAACAGCAAGTGCTTTATTCATTAACTTCTCATTTTGCGCAGGCCAGCGGTAATTCACCACACGCCCCCATGGCTTCTCTTGCATATCTGCAATACGATTCGTTCTTGAATAAGCTTGAATTAACCCCGCGCCTTTTAAGGTTCGATCCACATAAAGCGTGTTAAGTTCAGGTGCATCAAAACCAGTCAATAATTGGTCAACCACAATAACCAAATCGAGGAAATTTCGATCGGTGACCGATTTATTTAATCGCGAAGTCACGTCTTGGGTATAGCCAGAAACATCATCCATTCCAAAAGATGTGCCAAATTCAGCATTATAAGCTGTCATGGCATGGTGCAAACCTTGATTGGTGGCAAGCATACTATCGTTGTTTGACGTGTTTTGACTAAATGTCACCGCAACTTTTAATGTTTGTCCGCCATTCATCTTATTTTCTTCGTTGATACGTTGAAACTCCTTAAAATACATCATTGCCATTGGCGTACTTGCTTTACCACCACCCACATGAGTTGTGAACAAAGCATTATACTTGCCTTCATTAGAACGATTACGCCAATTTTTGAAAATGTCTTGCACTACCAATTTGATATGATCCGAATTTTCATCGTAGAAACTGGGTTCAACAGCATCATCCATATCTTCCTGGGAGAGATTGTTGATTTTCTCTTGAATTCGTTCTTCATTCCAGTTGGGATAGCGTTCACGGTAGAACGCAGGAAGATATTGTTCTTTCATTTGTTTTTCGTCAATGGTTGTCTCAAAATCCACCTTGAATCCTAACACATTACGGTCAGCAATCGCTTCACGAATGGTATATGCATGTAATAGTGGACCAAAAATATCTTCTGTTCGAAGACCAGTGGTCGTTTCATCAAACATCGGTGTCCCCGTATAACCCACCCAAGCGGATTTATTAAAAGCTTTTTGGATATTCTTGAATGAGTCACCGCCAGTTGAACGATGGGCTTCATCCACGATAAACACGATATTTTTATCTGGAGCTTTAAAGGTTTTGCGTTTCACCAAAGTATCTAGTTTTTGAACTGAAGTAACAATAATGCTATTGTCTTTACTTTTAAGCTTACGACTCAAATCAGTCGTATTGTCTGTGTTTTGAACGCTACCAAATGTGTCCTCTGTCGCATCAGGGTCATAGGCTTTGTAATTTTCATTGGTTTGCTTGGTTAAAGCAATTCTATCCACAACAAAGACAACCTTGTCCACTTTCGGCATACGGCTTGCAAGCCATGCCGTTTTGAAGCTTGTGATAGTTTTACCGGATCCAGTCGTGTGCCAGATATAACCAATTTTATTGGTGCCAAGCTCAAAATCTGAACGTTTCAAGCCCTCGATCACATTTTGTGTCGCATACACTTGATACGGACGCATCACTTTCAACATTTGTTTGTTCTTTGTTCCGTCCAAAATCATATAGTTGGTAGCCATTTGATGCGCCATTGGAATCGAAAGCATAGAGTCAGCAAATTCTTTCCAGTTACGCACGATGGTATTGTCACTCTTGCGTTGCCAGTTAAAAGCAAAATCCTTATTAAATTTATCTGCCGTAGTATTTGCCATATACTTCACATTGTTCGGTGTAATTGCCACCAAAATTTGCAATGTGGAGAAAATATCACGATACTGATTTTCATCAGCATATTGATTCATTTGATTGAGCGCTTCATCGACATTACGGGTGTCACGCTTTTCTTCAATTTGAATAATTGGCAGACCATTAATCAGAAGAGTCGTATCAAAATACCGAGTTTGCTTTCCTGTGATGGCTGCTGGTCGTTTAATTTGATTGACCA
This sequence comes from Paenibacillus sp. RC73, assembly GCF_044908085.1. Taxonomy (NCBI): domain Bacteria; kingdom Bacillati; phylum Bacillota; class Bacilli; order Caryophanales; family Paenibacillaceae; genus Paenibacillus; species Paenibacillus sp. RC73. The sequence continues at coordinate 6,281 of NZ_JBIYCV010000011.1, read as the reverse complement.
CTTGATAAACGGTATCTCCAGCCCCTATTTGTTTTTGATCAAAAACAGTAAGAAACACATGGCGTCCATCGTCTAAATCAATTTCGATTTGCGACACACCATTTAAACCATACAAGAACTGCCCCGCTTCATAAGGGGTCTGAATATTAGAGATAATTTTCTTAACTTGATTAAATTCCACAACACTTAAAGGATGGTCAAGCGTGTTCTGATTGTGTTGTTCCAAGATCGCCTTGAAGTTATCCCAGAGTTGTTCTGTCGTTTTAATATTTGGCTCATATTTCCACAGTTTAGTTTTCACTATGTAATCAACATTTGATTCTTTGGCAACAAAGTTGCCTATCCCTTCAAGATGTTCTGGTTTTGTAATTGTGCCACTCGTCAGGTATTGAATTAATTCTGTTTCAAATTGATTCTCGGTCATTTATTGATTACCCCCCTAAGCTTTTCTAATACTATGGTAGTTTCCAAATTTGCCGCTCTAGTTCTTAATGCTTCCAACCGTAATTGGTTGAAATATAGCTCACCGATCATGCGCTGTTTTTCTATTGTTAGTAGATCTGGTAACTCAAGTTCTTTCACTTGTCTCAGCGTGTATTTTAGAACTTGAGACCCCTGTAACCCCATTTGAAACTGTTTCTTAATTAATTTTTCTTCGTTAAGTAAGTAAACAAGATATTTTGAATCAACCTTTTCATCAGTTACTAACTTAACGTAGTTTTGCGTGTATAGATATCCCTGATGCTTCACACCAACTATAGTAGATTTTCCCGATATCAAACTAAAAACTATATCACCTTGACATAGCGTACTGACCTTATCCAAGGTTCGTACTTGTTTGCTGTCACTACCATTAGAATCAATACCAACCAAATCATCTTCAATATCTTGTTGTCCATAATAGGTGTAAAGTGGTGCTTTATCATCAAACACTTCTATAATCCTAAATTGTGGTGAACCACTCACGAACTCTACTACGTTTTCTAATCTTCTCATTAAAATTCGTGCCTTTCTAAAATTAACTTTTATTATTGATACCTGTATTTTAAAAGTTTGTTTTTGAAAATGCAAGCGATAATTTTATTAATTTTTAAAAATTACGTTTTTTTATGTAGAAATCATTGTGATAGTGTGATAGTAAATTTTATATAGAAAAAGTTGCCTACCCTCTTAAAGAGCAAACAACTTTTTGTTTTCGTATCCAATATTAAATTACTTGAAAGTGCTTTAAGGCATTCTTAATCATATCTACCTTATTGGTATCATGTGTTTTGCGGGAGAGCGATACAACCGCCTCCACAAGTCTCTACCTGTAATGACAATTGTTGCTCCGTTGCTGTATACGCCAATACACCTCAACTATTAGTCTTTCCTGACCAACAGTGAGCAGCACTCCACATGCCTTGTGAATGAAAATAATATATGTTCCCGCACTCAACCCTAATGCTATTTTTTGAATGCAGGAACATATTCAAATTACCCTCTAGCCCTCGTGCATCAATGCTTCTTATCTCGATATATTACTACCACGCACTCCACATGTGTCGAGACCATGAAAGGGATATATTCCTTTTTATTATATATATTACCTATACTATCAAAACCTACTCCTTCCCACAACACCCTTTTTTCCAGTTGATGCCCGTTCTCCCTTCACTTCTACCAATCCCGCTAATTCCATATGAACCTGTATTTAATTTACCCGAATCCACAATCACAATTAAATCAGCTCAGTTCCTGACTTTGAAAGACAATTGCTCAAAATTACTTTCAGCTTTCCCCCCTCCCATATCTCCTGCTTCCAGTATTACACATTGAAAATAACCCAACGAATGGGGCATTCTGTAAACTAAATCTCTCTTTTAACCGATAAATACATATGCTGGACTGTTATTTAAATATCACCTCTCGTAACTTTGTACCCAACAAACTCAGTGATACATATGGGTCTTAAAATGCTGCACTTTACTTTTGTAATCAGCCATCACATCTAGAAAGGAGTTATGAACTCACTTGAGCCTATTATCAGATGGGATCGGATATGAAAGCCTACGCTTTTATGGTCCCTTTCAGCCGCAACACATCGATCAACTTCAAATAACACGTACCATTAATGATCATACCTTTTTACATATCCGTGGTATGCTCTCCGAAGAACAAGGAGCCGCATGCATCGGACAGAACATGGAGCAAGAACCGATTGTGATTCGTCAGTTGGATGATCAGGGACAATCGCTGAGAAGACTGTTCCACGGGATCGTTACGCAAATGTCTGTGAATTGCACACGTGGAGTATATACCTTTGAACTGAAGGCTGCTTCCCATTCCTATCAAATGGATATCAAGCTGAAAAAACGTTCCTATCAGGATATTCATCGTACCTATGATGATCTGGTCACCTCAATGGTGCGGAAGTATGAGTATGGAGACGCCATTGATACCGTAACTAATTATGCCAAACTGGATACTTTTGTTTTACAATATGAGGAGACCGATTGGGCATTTTTAAAGCGTCTTGCTTCCCGTTTTGGCTCCGGACTCGTGCCCGAGGTAACCGCAGCCTCACCCAAAGTTTTCTTCGGGATGCCGGAAGGCAAACAGTACAAGGTAGAACGGGATGTATTTTATCGGGTACGAAAAACGTTTCATGAACTGGATGCGGAAAAGCCCGGAGAACAACGTGCTGGCTCATATGTCACCTATACGATTGAAAGTTTGCAATATTATGCGCTGGGTGACCTCATCACGTTACCCATTGGACAAGGCAAAGAGTTGGTCGTCGTTCGGGCAGTGACACGGTTAGAGGATGGCTTACTGCGTACCCGTTATGATCTCCAAGCGGAACAGAATATTCGCTATGCCCGGTATGAAAACGATCAGGCTACCGGGATTTCGCTGACAGGAACGGTGCTCAAGGTACAACAGGATTTCGTACAGCTTCAACTGGACATCGACCCGAAGCAAGATCCTGCCAAAGCCTGCTGGTTTCCCGTAGCGACTCGATATGTAGCCGAAGAACATAGCGGCTGGTACGATATGCCTGAAGTAGGAGAACAGGTGGAATTGTATCTGCCTACACACCGCGAACAGGATGCCTATGTGACGGATTCGCTACGACAACAACGCCACGCAAATGGACAGCCGAATGTGAAGGTTTGGCAACATGTGCAAGGTAGCGGCGTAGAAATGTCTGAGCAAGAACTGACCCTGTCCACCTCCGATGGATTTTCCATTACACTAAATGAAGATGGTGGCATCACCATCAACAGTCCGGGGGATGTACAGATTCAGGGTGGTCATGTGAAGCTGGATGCAGGTGAGGAACTGTCGCTGGAAGCTGGAACGGCGCTGTATCTCAAAGGTGGAGAAAGTAGCATGGTGCTGGATGGTGAGACGGATACCAAAGCCCCAGTCATTTATCAGGAAGGTACGGTGAAAGCTCCCGTTTTTGTAGCTGACCTCCCTCCTGTGCCTGAGCCACCATTGATGAGTATCAAAGCATATGAAGCAGCTCAATCAGCAGCCAAGAGCAGCCAAGCCCCTACTCCTAAAGCAAAAATTACGACTCCAGCAGCGCTTCAACAGGCGAATGCCTTGATGGGGACGATATCCAAGCTATTAGGTTCCATTCCCGTAGTTGGGAACGTAGCCAGTGTGATGTTGAATACGGTGGGTGGGACAGCAGGTAAAGTGGCGGCAACGGTGTTACAAGCAACTGGAGCCATCCCTATTCGTAGTAAAGGAACGCCCACGGTTGGAGGCAGTAAAGAAACGGGGTTGCACCCGCTCAAACACTTGGCTGGTTTAGCCATGCAGGGGTTGATTAGTGAGTATGAGCATGAGCGAGCGAGACAAGCCTACTATAGCAAGTGGATTTTAGGAAAAGCATATACGAGTGCGCGTCATGTAGCGAATTCTGGAGGCCCACTGGAGCTGATTCAGAACCTGCTGAAAGAGTCGAATGCTATGGCTCATGCCTATCAGCAAGTTCCTGTAGATCTGAGACAACGCTGGAGAGCAAATTATGACAGCTACATGGCACAACAACCGAAACCACAAGTTGAGGAGCCTAAGTCCTTATGGGATCGCTATCTAGATCATACGGGTAGCAGTGCGATGATAAAAGGCCAAATAGCAATGGAACAGGCACATACAGTACAAAATGCGTCTACAAAATCAGCAAACAGCCTAGTTGAATTATACAAAGGCATAGAGCAGGCTAATAACGTAAGGTATCAAAATGCAGGAAACTCATTTGGTGAATTTTTAGATTATTGGTCATTTGGTATACCTAAAGGATTGTATCAAGCCTATATGGAGCGCGCACGTAATCAAGGTAACTCTGGTAGTGACGCTATCAATTTTGCTACATTCGGAATAACAGAGACTATACGTGGAGCATTGACACCTAAAGATCCTTTGTCAGCAGAGCATTGGTCCAATATGATTGGTGTAGCAGGGATCGTTGAAGGAGCCGGTTCATTTTTCAAACCCAAACCTACACTAAAATTACCCGTTAAAGAACCTGTTCATTCAGGTCCTAAAATCATAAGTGAAAAAACAGAGGCCCCCCAACTTCCAAACACAAAGCCCAATAAAGAGATAGAGATTGAGGGGACGGGGAATGCTACTCAGGGCACAAAAAGATTTCCAACCAGTCGAATTGATCCAAAAATAAATCAACATGTTATTGATAAAGTGGCAGAGGCTAGGGGACAATTGTCTAATAAATATAAAGAAGCAGGTAATTTTGCTTACGCAGAAGTAAAAGTTTCAGGAGTTAGTAAAACAGACTTTTATTCACATAGTGGAATTCATAATTCGAATAAAAAAATCCCTGGAACTGAAGAATTTTCTTTTAAGCCTGAGAATCCAACATTTAAGGCAACAGAGGCTCCTGATGCTGCTGGAAATATTTACTTAAGGGATGCTGATACAGAGTATAAAATATTAAATGATGTGGCGCATAGATTAGGCGATAATCCCAATGCAACAGGAAAAATCAAACTATTTACTGAAAAAGATACATGTGCCAGTTGCAATCAAATCATTCAGCAATTTGATAAAAAGTACCCTAATATTACAATTGAAGTTGTTCATAATGGTGATAGACGTATTTCTTCAAAATAATTCTGGAGGTTTTTATAAATATGATTTATGGATATGAAGAATATTTAGAATATATCAACGAAACTTACGAAGAATTTAAAGATGATGAAAAAATGAGTAATAAAGAGGCAATTGCAAGAACATTTAATGAATATGATATGTTAGCTAAAGAAAGTGAAACGGACAAAGCGATTATTTATGTAGTACTTACAGAAATTTTAGTTTCTCATTCGAGAATTCTGCATACTTTTAAAGCGCACATGATTAAAATGCTATCTGAATTAGACTTTAATTTAATAGAACAAGAACAAAAGTTAACACTAGTGCAATACAATGATCTACGTTCTCGAAAAGAAAACGTGTTACCTGAACTTGAAAATAAAAAGCTAGATTACTATCCTAGGGTATGTTGGTACTACTATGACTTGACAGATGAAGTTAATAAATTTTTCAATCAAATAAACACAGATAATGTAACTATAGATGAAATAGTTATTAGTGTATTTCGACGCTTTGAACGTGATTGTAAAAATACATTAAGTGAAAAGATAATCGTGTATACAACACTAGCCGAAAAATTATTAACTCATAAATTAACACAGACAGACGCTCTGCAGAAGATTAGACAAGAATTACAGCAGTTTAACATAAAAGATATTCTTCAAGAGCAATTATTAGAAGAGGAACAAATGGATTTGGAAAAGCGAATTAAAAACGTATTAAACCAAATTAACTTTTCCTGATAAAACTCCAACAACTAAATTACACACAAAACAATGACTTGCCATCCCTCCCCATCAGAGTTACCATACACACACTCAAACCACGGGAGGGAAATATGTTATGCCAAATTGGCCAGATTGGTTTCGAGAAGCATTACGCCAACGTTTTTATCAATTAGAACTTGCTAGTGAACAACAAGCTTCAAGTTTATCTGAGGACAAAAATCTATTCACTCAAATGGATCAATTCAAAACCAAGCAAAACGAGGATATCCAACGTCTGCTATCTGAATGGGAAGAAGCCATAGGCTATCAACTAAGTCAGGACAAACAATCCATCTATATGGAAGGAGTAAAAGACGGGATTCGATTGATTCTTCCCGTCATGCACTCCACAAATATTCTCTAGCCTATTGATCGTTTCAGCCTATGGTTTCGTTAGTCCAGTAT